>JAABPW010000369.1 GCA_011391785.1 Verrucomicrobiota bacterium | reverse complement strand
GGGCGAGGAGGATTACGATTAAGATTAAGATTACGATTAGGATGAAAGTCGAAACGGGAGGGGGTATGAGATTCTCCCAAGGGTAAATAAACGGCTGGATTAGAGATGGGGGAAGGGGTAACTTGTCGGGCATAAGAGGAGAAAATGGCATGGCGAAAATGACTCTGGTTGAAGCGGTCGCGGCGGGGCGGGTTCTGGTGTCGGACGGGGCATGGGGAACCTTCCTGCAAAAGAAGGGGATGCAGCCCGGGGAATGCCCCGAGCTGTGGTGCGTCACGCATGCATCCGACGTTCTCGACATTGCCAAAAGCTACATCGAGGCCGGGGCCGACATGATTGAATCCGACAGCTTTGGCGGAACCCGCTGCAAGCTCCAGCATTTCGGCCTGGCCGACCGGACCACCGAGCTCAACCAGGCGGCGGCCGCCATTTCGCGCCAGGCCGCCGGCCGCGACCACTGGGTGATCGCCTCGGTCGGGCCGACCGGGATGATGACGGTCATGGGCGATGTGACGGAGGCGGACTTCGTCCAGTTCTTCAAGGAGCAGGCCGTCGCGCTGGAGGCGGGCGGGGCCGATGCCATTTGCATCGAGACGATGAGCGCCCTGGATGAGGCCGTGGCGGCCATCCAGGCTACCCGCGCCCACACGAGGTGCGAGGCGATCTGCACCTTCACCTTTGAGCGGACGGTGCAGGGCACCTACCGGACCATGATGGGGGTTTCACCCGCGCAGGCGGCCCAGGCGGCGGTCGAGGCCGGCGCCCATGTCATCGGCACCAATTGCGGCAACGGGATGGAGCGGATGGTCGAGATCGTGCGGGAAATGCGGGAGGCGGCTCCCACGACCCCGATCCTGGTCCATGCCAATGCCGGCTTGCCGAAGAATGTCAACGGTGTAGATGTGTTCCCGGAAACCCCGGCGGACATGGCGGCGCTTGTCCCGGCCCTGGTGGCGGCGGGCGCGAACATCATCGGCGGCTGCTGCGGGACCACCCCCGCCCATATCGCCGCGATCAAGCAGGCTGTCAAGGCGCTCGGGAAATAATGCACGGACTGACCCACATCCCCCGGCTTGGCATCCTGGGCGGGACTTTCAATCCCGTCCACCTGGGGCACCTGATCATGGCCCAGGACGCGCTCGAGCACTTTGAGCTGTCCCGGGTCCTGCTCGTGCCCTGCGCGTCGCCGCCCCATAAATCCGCCCAGGACCTGGCCCCGGCTTCACACCGGCTCGCCATGCTGGAGGCGGTGCTCGAGGGGGACCTGCATTTCGAGGCATCGGATCTCGAGCTACAGCGTGGCGGCACCTCCTACACGGTCGACACCCTGCGCGAACTGGCGGCGCTCAATCCCGGAGTGGAACTGTGCTTCATCATCGGCTCGGATTCGCTGCTGGAGCTCCACCTGTGGAAGGACATCGAGGCCATTCTGGGGCTTTGCCGGGTGGTAACCATCGCGCGGCCCGGGATTGATCTCGCGGGGTTGAAGGGGACAGACCTGAAATTACCCGATCCCTGGCCGGCCCGGCTGCTGGCGGATATCCGGGTGGGGCACCAGGTGGACGTCTCGTCCACCGACATCCGCTACCGGGTGGCGGAAGGGATGGCAATTCGATATCTTGTGCCGGCGGGGGTAGAGATGTATATTGCCGAGCACTCGTTATACAGGAGATGACATTAAGATGGATTCCATAGAATTGATGCGCCGTGTTCGTGAAGCCTTGCTTTCCAAGAAGGCTACCAATGTCATCGCGTTTGACGTGAGGGACACTTCACCCGTGACAGATTACTACATGATCGCTTCCGGATCCACCGGGACCCAGTTGAAGGCCATGGCCAATGCGGTCATCAAGGAGCTCAAGGAGTCGGACTTTACCCGTCCGCGTGTGTCAGGAACGCCGGATGACGGGTGGATGGTCGTCGACCTTTTCGATGTGGTTATACATCTCTTCCACGAGGAGAAGCGGGAATACTATTCCCTCGAAGAGTTGTGGTCAGACCGTCCTCAAGTGAAATAAAGTCCTCCTCCGCCGCATCGTCCGCCGCTTTCAGGTTTTCCTCCTGGAGGATCACGAGCTGCTCCGCCAGTGCTTCCATATCGGACGTTGCCTGACGGGAATTCACGACTTGGACCCCCGTGAGGCACAGGGTCAGGCTGGCGGCGGTCGCCAGGGCGACTTTCCAGGGCTGGGCGAGATGCCAGTGGAAGCGGGGGCGGGGTTTTCGGGCCGCGTCCCGGATTGTTTCCAGCACTTTCGCGGAAGGGGTGATGCGGGACAGGTCGGCCGTTCCCAGGGTTTGGCGCAACAAGGCCAGCCGCGACTGCAGGGCGCGGCAGTCCGCGCAGGCTTCCAGGTGACGGGCAAGGGTCTGGCGCTGTCCAGCGGTAATCTCTCCCGAATCCTCAAGCAGGACCAGGTTTTGTATCTCATTGCATTTCATGGCGCGTCCTCCTCATTCCGGCTGGTGTTCCCTGAGCAAATCCCTCATTTTGGCCAAAGCGGACTGCATCCGGCCCAAGGCCGCATTCAGGGTAATCCCCTGCAACTCCGCTATTTCCCTGAATGTCATGTCCAATGTCATTCTCATTACAAAAACTGAACTCTGTTCCTTTGGCAGCTGAACCAGCGCTTTTTCGATGTCCTGCCGGATATCCCGGTGGTACGCCTGCTCATCCGCTCCTCTTGTCCGTTCATCCTGAAACAGGTCCCCCAGGGTGCCATCACCTTCGGTGTTGCCTGCCGGGGCGTCCAGGCTGACCGTCCTCCCCTTCAGGCGGCTCCGGTCGATGACCAGGTTATGGGCAATCTTGAACACCCACCCCTTGAACCGGTTTTGCTCGAAGTCGCCAGCCTTCTGGATCACCCTCAGCCAGGTATCCTGGAAGATCTCATCCGCATCCGCCTGTGACCCGGTCAATCGCCACAGGAAACTGTACAGGGGCCGTTTATACCGTACCACCAGCGTGTCGAGGGCCCCTGTATCACCCCGGTTATACTGATCAATCAGTTGCTCATCCGTGATGTCCATCGGGGAGCCCCTGTCCTTTTCGCTACCATTACTCTTCATAACGGATGAACCAGCCCGTTTATTGTTACAAATTACAGGTTGACTTGACCCGCCGGACCGATATGATGTCGGCGTTTTTTTGCATGGGCAATCAACCATAGAAGACTAGAGGATAAACGTATGCCGAACATCAAGCAAGCAGGCAAGCGCGCGAAACAGGCGCTCGTCAGGCGGTCAAGTAATCGCAGCACCAAGAGTGAAATCGCCACTGCGCGTCGTATTTACCTGGAGGCGGTTGAATCGAAGGATAAAGCCAAGGCGTTGAAGGAATTCAGCGCATTCTGCTCCAAGCTCGACAAGTCGTCGAAGCAGGGTGTCATGAAGAAGAATACGGCTGACCGGCGCAAGTCGCGTGCGGCCGCCATGCTGGCCAAGATGGCCTAAGTTATTCTTCTTGAGGGAGAAGAGAAAGCCGTGCCGGGGTAAACCGGGCGCGGCTTTTTCTGTTTTGCCTTACCAGTATTCCACCACGCATTTGACAATGCGCTGGCCAAGATCGGTAGCGGCCTTGGGCAGGGCCATGCGGCGCGCGCTGGGAAGGTCGGAGAGGGCCGTGAAGGTGGTGAAGCCGATAATCCCCTTGTTCGTAGCCAGCACCTCCCTGCCCGGAAGCTTCAGGAGGACCACGTCGGCTGTCAGGGTCAGCCGGTATTCCTTGGCGGTGATGGCCTGGTCGCGGCGGTAGCGCAGGGGCTCGAGTTCATATTTCCGGATGGTGACTTCCAGCAGGCTGTTGGCCTGGTCCTTGGGGAGCACCTTGAGGGATCCGTCCTTCTGGAATTCCTGGATGGTGGCACTGGTTACGATCGTTTCCATGCCGGGTTCCTTCACCTCGTTCATGAAGACGGGAATGGAGATGGAGGTGACGCCCGGCGGCAGGTTGCTACCCAGTTTATACCCGACGCATCCCGCGTTGACGAGCAACAGGCAGGCGACACCCGCCAGACAGAACCAGGTTAACGGATTATTTCTTTTCATGGCTTTTGGTTTCCTTTTTCAAGACCTCTATCCGCTCCCTGGCCTGTGGTGCCAGGGGGGAGGCATAGTATTTCTTCATAAACTCCTCATAGGCGATCAGCGCCGACTTTGGGCGGTGCGCGATCCGGTCATAGTATTGCGCCAGCTCGAAGGCCCTTAATTCCTGCTGGTTGTTCAGGGTCTGCAGGTAGGCCCGGGCTTCCGGGACCTTCTCATGGCCCTGGTAAGTGCGGATGAACTGAACCAGGGCCGCGCGGGCCGCGTTGCAGCTGTTCTCATCCTTGGGGCGGCTCAGGTAGAGTTTGTAGAGGCAGTGGCCCTCCCGGAAGGACGCCTGGGCCGAAAGGTCCTCGTCGTTGTAGCGGTTCTGGACGATCTCGTAGGCGGTAACGGCTTCTTCCTCCTCCTCGTTCAACTCGTGGATGATGCCGATATTCAGCTGGGCCAGGGCCGCTTTTTCCCAGGTGGGACCGTTCCGGATGATTTTCTCGAACATGGGCAGGGCACGTTCGGGGGCCTCGAATCCCCTGAAGAAGAGGAAGGCCCCCTTGGGGGTCTCCATCAGGTAGTGGGCAATCTTGAATTGCCGGTCAAGCACGTCCTGGTAATTGAACTGGCCGGGATAAAAATCGAACAAATACTGGTATTCGTCAAAAGCCTTCGCATAGAGCTGCCTTTTTTCCTGAAGCTGGGCGAGGGCCAGCTGGGCCTGCGGGGCTTCGGGTGAATCCGGCCAGGCATAAACCAGGGCCTGGTAGGCATTCGCTGCTTTCCTCAGTCGTTCCTCTTTGCTCAGCGTGCCGGCCAGTTCCATCTGCTTGGCGGCGCTTTCACAGTCGGGACTGCGGTACCAGCGGATTCCCCGCTTGACGCGGGCCTTGTCGGCCTGCGTTACGTTCGTCCCGGTTCGCGACTCCGGGGGAGGCGTTGGCATGTTGTCATATCTGGCCCCGCAGGGGACGACCAGCATGAACATGACAGCAAGCGCGGCCTGAATGAAAATACGCATAGTGGGGCATACTTTAGGGGGCGTGCCAAAGGGGGTCAAGAGAGGAATACATCCGGTGTTGCTGCCGGACATAAAAAAGCAACCGCGGATTTAAACCCGCGGTTGCTTTGGTAAGCATTTGCCTGCTTCCGGGCCCCCCAGTTGGCCAGTTGAGCCAGACTTTTTTTACCCCGTAGGGCTTGTCTTTATACTCACCAGCCTCAGGTCGAGATATATAGATAGCATAGGCCGTGCCTAGTGAAGTTGACCTTGTGACATTGCATTTTCATTACACTTCGATGATGAAATCATGAAAAAACGGGTTTTCAATGTCAAAGAACTATCAAGATGGCCGGTTCCGAATTATGGCGCGTGTGTCAGTTGTCTCGATTATGAGACATGAGACGCAGGACTGCGTCAACCCGCGAGGCGGTCTTTCAGGAAAACCTTAAACTCGTCATGGATATGACCGTTCGTCGCCAGGTATATGAGGCGGTGGGGCGCGGTTTTCGCCAGGATCTCGGCGCGACCGCCTGCCCTCTCTACAATCAGGCCTGCGGCGGCGATGTCCCAGGTGTAGATGCCGGCCTCGAAATAGCCATCCGCCTGACCGGCGGCTACCCGGCACAGGTCCAAGGCGGCGGCCCCCATGACGCGGGCTTTCTGGACGTTGTCGGCGATATCCCTGAACAGGCTCAAGCGGGGCATTTGGGTGGTCATTTTTTGGTCGAGGCCGGTGAGCACCATGGCCTCCTTCATGGAGCTTACGCCCGTGACCGCCATGGGCTGGCCATTGCGGTGGGCGGGACCGCCTCTCGTGGCGGTGAACAGTTCGTCGGAGGCCGGGGCGAAAACGACCCCGGCCAGGGTCTCGTCACCGTGGTTGACCGCAACCGAGCAGCACCACCATGGCAGTCCATGGGTGAAGTTGACGGTTCCGTCGATGGGGTCGATGATCCAGGTGTAGGGTGAGCCGGAGGGATTATGAGTAGGTTGCCCCGTGTCCGCGCTTTCTTCCGCGAGGATGGCATGGTCCGGGAAATCGGCGCGCACGATGCCCAGGGCGATCTCCTGGCATTCCAGGTCGAGCTTCAGCTTGACGTCATGCGCCGCCACCATGACTGTTTCCGCCCGCCTGTGTCGGTTGGCGAGGGCGTGTAGCCCCGCGGTACGGGCCGCCCTGACAGCCGTTTCCAGAAGACGATCAGGGGAGATGTTGGGGAGGGACATTGGTTTTTGCCTGGTTGTTTCGTAATAAGTATTCAGTATTCAGTGTTCAGTTTTCAGTATTCAGAAAACAGCATTCATTTCTGAAATCTCAAATCTGAATACTGAACACTCTCTATTTAACGGGAATGACTATCTTGCGGCTGTTGGCCTGCATCTCCTTGCTCTGCTCGTATTCGGTGAACTTCATGGAGACCGTCCGGGATACGCCGCTTTCCTGCATGGTGACGCCGTAGATGACCCCCGCCGCGGCGATGGTCCGCCGGTTATGCGTGATGACGATGAACTGCGACTGCTGGAGGAAGTCGGCCAACACCTTCACGAACCGCCCGATATTGGATTCGTCGAGGGCGGCATCCAGCTCGTCGAGCAGGCAGAACGGACTGGGCTTGATCAGGTAGATGGAGAACAGGAGCGCGACGGCGGTCATGGTGCGCTCGCCGCCGGAGAGCAGGGAGACGCTCTGGAGCCGTTTCCCCGGGGGACGGGCGATGATGTCGATGCCGCTTTCCAGCACGTCATCCTCGGTCACCATCACCAGCTTGGCCGAGCCGCCGCCGAACAGGCGCTCGTACATGACCTGGAAGTTCTCGTTGATCTTGGCGAAGGTGGCGGAAAACAGCTCGGCGGTGGTCAGGTTTATTTTCTTGATCATCTCCATGAGCTGGTCCTTGGCGTTGACCAGGTCCTGCTGCTGACCGGTCAGGAAGGCGTAACGCTCCTCCAGTTCCTGGTATTCCTCGATGGCGACCAGGTTCACCGGGCCCATAGCCTCGATCTTGGTGCGCACCTCGGCGATGATCCGTTCCAGATCCTGCTGGCCGGCCGGCTGTTCGGCGCCTTCCTGCTCGGGAACAGGGGCGTTCATGACTTCCTCGAGGGTGAGGCTCCATTCGGAGGAGACGCGGTCCGCGAGGTTCTGCCGCCGCATCTTGTGCTCGGCGTTATTGACTTCCAGCTTGGATCGTTGCTCGCGGATCTCGTCCATCATTTCGCGCTTGGCGGCCAGGTCGGACTCCAGGATGGTCAGCTCCTTGACCTTGTCGGTGCGCTGGCGCTTCAGGAGTTCAAGCTTCTCGGCAAGCGCCGCGGCATTGGCCTGGAGGGAGGAGAGCTGACCCTGGGCCTCCGCCGTGGCGTGGGTCAGCTGTTCGATGGTTTTCTGGTACTGGATCAGGCCCTCGGAGCGGGATTTGACAACGGCGTCGAGTTCCTTGAGTCGGTGCCTGATCGGATCGAGTTGCGACTCCATGTGCTCGGCCTTCTGGCGAGCCTCGGAGAAGCGCAGGCGTGCCTCGGTGGTGGCCGCCTGAATCGATCCGCGGAGGGCTTCGAGCTCCTGGAGGGTATGGGTGAGGGCTTCCAGCCGGGTGAGTGCGGCGCTCTGGCGGGTGCGGCCTTCCTCGATCTGGCGGCTGAGCTCCTGGCGTTCGCCATCGCTGGCGACCTGGGTCTTGAGCTTGTCCAGCTCGAAGCCCATGACTTCCAGTTTCTGGCGGGCCTGGCGGGCGTCATTCGACACGATCTGGAATTCACCCTCCTTGAGGGCGGCGGAGCGGCGCTGCTCGGTGAGCAGGGTTGTGGCCTCCCCGATGGCGCGGTTCAGTTCGGTCAGTTCCGCCGCGAGGGTGGCGACGGCGTTATTCCGGCGTGAGAGGCCCTGGTCGAGGCCATCGAGCCCCTCATGGAGGTCGGAGAGCTGGTGCCGGCGTGTCAGCGGGTTGCTGGCCCGGTTATCGGTGCTCCAATATTCAAAGGCGCCATTGGCCCGGGCCACGATGCCGCCCAAGGTCACGACGGCCGCGCCTTCAGGGATGGTTTCCGGAATTTGGTCAGGGCCGCCCACGACGAAGACATTGGCCAGGAAACGCTCCACCGCCGGTTTGGCGAAGGTGGTACAGGTGATCAGTTCAAAGAGCCGGCGCGCACCCGGGGGCGGTGTGGCTGCCGGGGTGGTGGAGCCCGACGTGGTGGCGAGCAGGCGGATGGCACCGCCCTTCCGTGCCTGAAGTTCCTTCAGGATGGCGAGGGCATCGGGCACATCGGCGACCACGATGGCGTCGAGCCAGGCGCGGAGAATGGCTTCCAGGGCCGTGCGGTATTCCGGCTCCGTCTGAATATGGCTGGCCAGGGCGCCCAGGACCGCCTTGGTGTTGATCCCCAGCGGGTTGTTGCCGTCCATGACCATCCTGGCCCCCTCGGGGAAATCCTTGGCGGATTGCTCGTCCGCCTCCAGAATCTCGATCTGGGCCTTCTTGACGGCCAGCTGGGCCTGGATCTCGCCGCACTCCTTGCGGAGCGCCTCGATCTCGGTGGTTTTCTCGTGACGGGTGGCCTGGAGTTCCTCGAGGCGGCCCTCGCGACGCTCGAGTTCCTGCTGGAGCGAACCCAGGTGGTCGGCGATCTGGCCAAGCTGGGTCTCGGTTTCCGTGGCGGCGCGGGCAATCTGGGCGTGCTCAGCGGAGAGGCGTTCTCGCTGCACGATCACGGCGTGCTGGCGCGCTTCGAGCTGGCTGAGCTGGTTCTGGAACTGGGCAATGGCGTGGTCCAGCGACATGGAGTCGGCGCGCAGGGTCTGGATTTCCTTGCGGGCCGATTCGGTCCGGGTCTCGTGGGCCGCCAGTTCGGCGGTTTTGCTGTTCCAGTCCTTTTCGGCCTCGTCCCGTTCGACCTGGGTCTTGGCGAGGCCGGTGGTGAGCTCCTCGAGGAGGGCGCTCTGTTGCTGGGCCTGGGTGGTGGCCAGCACGCTGTCGCGGCGGTCGCGTTCGGCCAGGTTATTGAGTTCCTCGATGCGGTCGTGGTTGATACGGATCAGGTCATGGTTGTGCTCCAGCCGCGTCTGGGCAGTGGCGCGTTCCTCGGTGGTTTCCCCGATCTCCTGCTCGATCTCGACGATGGCGTTGCGCGACTCGGCGCCCTTGGCCTCGCCCTGCTGCAGGCCGCCCTGAAGTTCATGGATTTTCTGGCCAAGTTCACCGATCTTGCCATCCAGGAGCTGCAGGTCGGAATCCATCTTCTCGAGCTTCCGGGCGGTCCAGTAGACGTCGAACTTGCGGAGCTCGTCGCGCAGCTCCTTGTAGCGGCGGGCCTTGCCTGCCTGGCGCTGGAGGGAACCGATCTGGCGCTTCACTTCGCGCACGACATCGTCCAGCCGGAGCAGGTTCGCCTCGGTCTGCTCGAGCTTGCGGAGGGCTTCCTTTTTGTCGGCCTTGAACCGGGTGATCCCGCTGGCTTCCTCGAAGATCTCGCGGCGGTCCTCCGGGCGGGAGCTGAGCACCTGGTCAATGCGGCCCTGTTCCATGAGGGAGTAGGACGAGGTGCCGATACCGGTATCCATGAAAAGCCGCGCGATGTCCTTGAGCCGGCAGGCGGTCTTGTTCAGGAAATACTGGCTTTCACCGGAACGGAAGACGCGGCGGGTGACGGTGACCTCGTTGTAATCGGTGCCGAGCGTCTTTTCGCAGTCGGCAAAGGTGATGCTGACCTCGGCCATGCCGACGGGCTTGCGGGTGTCGGTGCCGTTGAAGATGACATCCTCCATCTTGCTGCCGCGGAGGGCCTTGGCGCTGGTTTCGCCCAGGACCCAGCGGACGGCATCGGAGACGTTGCTTTTGCCGCATCCGTTGGGGCCGACGATGGCGGTCATCCCCGGTTCAAAACTCAGGGTTGTCGGATTCGCGAAGCTCTTGAATCCAACCATATGAAGAGATTTCAGATACACGGGTCAACTCCTGCTCCTGGGCCTTTTCCGGTCCCCAAAAAATGAGGGGCAAAACTACCATGAGGGAGCAACACCTTCAATCAGAAAGAGGGGGTGGCCAGAGTAATCTCTCGACATCATGGCTCTTTTTTTGACAATAGGCGGTTTTCAGGGAGGGACGAACCATGATGAAGGGTATTATTCTGGCAGGCGGATCGGGAACGCGGCTTTATCCCCTTACCAAGGCGGTGAGCAAGCAGCTCCTGCCCATCTATGACAAGCCGATGATCTACTATCCGCTCTCGGTGCTGATGCTTGCCGGGATCCGGGAGATCCTGATCATCAGCACGCCCCACGACCTGCCCCTCTTCAGGGAATTGCTCGGCGATGGCAGCAAGCTGGGGATCAAGCTGAACTACCGTGAACAGCCCAAGCCCGAGGGTCTCGCCCAGGCGTTCATCATCGGGCGCGAGTTCATCGGCAGCGATCCTGTCGCCCTCATCCTGGGGGACAACATCTTCTACGGGCACAACTTCTCGGCCGTCCTCAAGGAGGCCAGTCGCTTGACCCAGGGGTCGTTGATCTTCGCCTATCCGGTAGCCGATCCCGAGCGTTATGGCGTGATCGAGTTCGATTCCGAGGGGCGCGCCCTGTCCCTCGAGGAGAAGCCGGCCAAGCCCCGCTCGAAGTTCGCGATCCCCGGGCTGTATTTCTATGACAATGAGGTCGTTGACATCGCCGCCAACCTCAAGCCGTCCCCGCGCGGTGAACTGGAAATCACGGACGTCAATCTCGCCTACCTGAAGGCAGGCACGCTGAAAGTCCATTCGCTGGGGCGCGGGTTCGCCTGGCTGGATACCGGCACGCACGATTCGATGTACCATGCCGCCAGCTTCGTCCAGACCGTGCAGGTGCGGCAGGGCTTCAAGATGGCCTGCATCGAGGAGATTGCCTGGTCGCTCGGCTATATCCCCCGCGACCAGCTCAAGGAGCTGGGCCGTGAGATGGAAAAGAACGAGTACGGGCAGTACCTCATGCGCATCGCGGAGGAAGGCTGACATGGCGTTCCAGGTGATTCCCCAGGCCATTCCCGAGGTCAAGTTGGTCATTCCCGACGTGTTCGGCGACTCCCGCGGCTTCTTCCAGGAGACGTACAAGGCGGAGAAATACCGGGATGCCGGCATTGACGCGGTGTTTATCCAGGACAACTGGTCCCGGTCGGTCAAGGGCACCCTGAGGGGGTTGCACTACCAGCTTCCCAATCCCCAGGACAAGCTGGTCTGGGTGGTGCGGGGCGAGATCTATGATGTCGCCGTGGATGTCCGGCGCGGGTCTCCCACCTTCGGGAAATGGGTTGGTGCCGTGTTGTCCGAGTCGAACCACCACCAGTTCTTCGTGCCCGCCGGGTTCGCCCACGGGTTCTGCGTGATGAGCGACGAGGTGGATTTCATGTACAAGTGCAGCGACTACTATTCGCCCAAG
>JAABPW010000368.1 GCA_011391785.1 Verrucomicrobiota bacterium | reverse complement strand
CGGCAGGAACGCCGGGAGGGTGCCCTGTACAAAGAATTTCACCCGATCCGGCGCCAGGCCAAAAAACCCATGGTCCGCGAAAAACCTGCGGGTATCGGCGTCATTCCCCTCGCTGGTCATGATATAGAATGGAATCTGTGCCCCGTACTGGCGCTCCAGCGCGAGGATTTTCCGGGAATGAATCTCGAAAAGCGAGGCGTTCGACAAGGGAGCCAGGGGATAGGTGCCCTTGGGGCCATCGTAGCCCAGCCGGGTCCCCTGTCCGCCAGCCACCAGGATCACCCCGACCTGGTTGGCCTTGAGGGCGCCTTCCCCGATCCCGCGCGGGATCCGCATCTCGCCGGGCGTCAGCGCCACCACGGGGGACGGGCGCATCGTCCCGTTCGTGGCGGCAGCTTCGCCTCCCGCCTTCAGCAAAGCCCGGATCTGGTCCACCGTCTTGAAGTCCAGCGCCTCGATCTGGGCCAGGAGCGCAGCCTGTTGTGCTCCCTCCAGGGAATCCCAGAATTTGAGCACATGCCCCTGCCCGTGCTGTTCCAACACTTTTTTCGCATCCTGATAAGTCATCATTTACCCCTTTGAAAAACGCCATTCAGCAGTCAGTAGCCCGGATTCAGAGACTCGTCTTCTGCCTTCCTAGTTGCTGCCCTTGCGGCTGATCCGCCGCAGGGTTTCCTGTTCGTCCTGGCTCAGCCCGGCTGGCTGCGACAGCAACACATCGGCCAAATCGATCGCCTTCTTCACGTCCCCGGCCTTCTCGTGCAACATCACCAGATGGACCTGGACGGACAGATTGCCCGGACTCAGCGACAGCGCCTTCTGGAACATCTCGCGCGCCTCGGGTATTTTCCCGCGCTTCAGGAGGATCATGCCCAGTGTATCCCATGCGGTGCCGATTTTCCCGTTCTCCTTCAGCACGGACCGAATCAGGGATTCGGCCTCATCGAGTTCGTCCTTCTCCTGGAGCGTCCAGGCGAGATCATTCATCACCAGCGGATCCTTCCGCCGTTCCAGGCTCTTGCGCAGGGAATTCTCCGCCTGGCTATACTCCTTGCGCTCGAGCTGCATGGCGGCCAGCACCTGGTTCGCGAAAGGATGCCCCGGATCCTGCAACAAGAGCGCCCGGACATGGCCGGCTGCAAGATCCTTGCGCCCCTCCTGCACATCCAGACGCAGCAGCAGGTCGAGGAGCACGGGCGTATTGGGCCGCATCCCGAGGGCCTGATCAATGTAGGTGCGCGCCTCGATGTAGCGGGTCCGGCTCAAGGCAATCTGGCCCAGCACCACCGTGGTCAGGAAATCCTGCCCCTTCATCCGGGCCATCTTGCGCTCGCACTGTTCGAGGGCCTTGGTGTCGTTCTGCTGCAACAGCACCGCCGCCAGCAACGTCCAGGCCGGCGCGAAATTGGGATTCATATCCACCAGTTCCTGGAGGATGACCCGGGCCTTCCCCGGTTCCCCTGCGGCAAGGTGCATGACCGCATATTCAATCGCAATGCGATCCTTGGGAACCCCGGCCTTCTGGGCCCGCGCCAGCAGTTCGCCCGCCTCCTCGAACCGGTTTTTCTGAGCCGCCAGCCGGGACAATGAAAGCATCAGGCCCGCATTCTTCGGCTCCTTCTCCAGGAGCTGCTTCAGGATCTCCTCGCCCGCCGCTGTCTGATCCTGGGCCAGGTAGGCCATCGCCAGACCATGACTCAGCTGATCCTTGCGGTCCGGCGCCAGCTCGATGGCGCGCTTGTAGCCCGCCACGGCAAGCGCGGGTTGGCCGGAAAAGGCCCAGGTCATGCCCAGGTTGGCATAGGCCTCCGGCATCCGCACATAGCCGAACACGCGGGACAGCGACCAGATCTCGAACTTCTGCTTCAACGTCTTCGAAAAGACCTCGAACTCCGCCTTGATCTTCTCGGCATCGGGGGCGGCATAACCGTTGCGAACCATGGTCAACTGGTTCAGCATCGCGCTGATGTTGTTCGTTTCGAATTCGCGGGCCTTGGCATACGCCTCGTAGGCTTGCTGGCGCCAGCCGACATCCTCCAGGATCACCCCGAGGTTGTTCGCCACCATGCTCATGTGGCGGATCACGCCGGCCGCCGTCAAGGCCAGGGGCGAGGTCCCTTTCCGGAGCCGGATCAGGTCCTGCACGAACGGTTCCTTCCAGTACTCCTGGTGCTGTTTCCACGAGACCTCGGGGTCCAGCTCGGAGACTGACTTGACCCCGGTGAACAGAATCCGGTCCGGCACGGGCTGCAACGAAGCCGCCAGATAGAGATCCGGGAAGCCCAGGAAAACCACGTTCGCTCCGAAATGGGGATCCGTGTCCATCCATTGCCGCAGAAACGCCATCACATCCACCTCCGCCAGGCTCTTCAGGCGGACATCCTCGAATGCACCCGCCAGGCTCTTCATGTAGATTGAATTACCGCCCTGCCGGAGATTGATCAGGCGGATCGGAACGCCCCCCTCCTTCGCCGCCAGTTGCAAGTTGGCGTCCATCATTCCATCCGTCACGAGCCATTGATGACCGGCGGCGATCCTGACCACCGATCTGGCATACGCATTCACGATACCCGCAGGCCGCGCATCCGCATCCTTGAAGTTCAATACCCCGGCCGCAACCCCCGCCCCAATCAGCAGGACCGCAGGAAACAGTCCGCCATATTCCCGAATCCACAATTTGACGGTTTCATCCTCATCGGCATTCTGGAACCACAGGCGCGAGTAGAGGGACCAATAGGCAACCAGATACCCGAAACTGAAGGCCAAAAGGGCATACGGCGTCACCAGCAGTCGCCAGGGCCCGAGAATCATCCAGGGGGCAAAGGACACATTGAACAACACCGCGACCACCACGCCCGTCAGCATCAGGTGGAGGATGTATAACCCCTTGCCCTTCTCCTCATTCAGGCCGCGTCGCCCCACCACCAGGACGGCCAGCCAGGGGACAATCCCGGCAAAGATCACCAGCAGCCATCCGACCTGCGGCAGACTCTTGGCAATAAGCTGGTATTGCCCCTTGATGATGAAATAAAGCGCCGACCAGAATCCGCCGCCGCCCACCCCCAGCCGGAAGGCCTCGGAGTCCTGCATTTGCCAGGCGGCGGGAATATAGGACACCAGGCCGGCCAACAGGCAACCCGCCAGCGCGAGCACCCGCCCCCAGCGCAGGTCACCGTTGATCCAGAGCCCGAACAGGAGCCCGACAAGCGCCAGCGGCCCCAGGACGATCAGGGTGGCGAATTCGACCACAAAAAAACCGTAGAGGAAGGCCAGCAACAAGCCTGCCCAGACCGGCGCCTGGCGCAGGAAAGTCATCAACAGCTTGGTCAGGATAAACAGGATGAGGAGGTCGAAGGTCGCCGGATGGAAACGGGTCGCCGCATACCAGAAGGGCATCGCCCCCATCAACGCCACGCTGCCGGCCAGCCCCGCCAGCTGCGAGGCCCGGTTCGCGGCGCGGGCATTCAGGTTGTCGACCGGGATAACCATCCAGACGGCATCGGCCAGAATACGGAAAAACAGCCCGACCGCACCGGCCGCGAAGACGGCGCTCATCAGGTTCAGGCGGAACGACAGCGATCCCAGCGGCAACTTTTCGAAAAGGTTGACCATCCAGCCCCAAATCAGATGCCCGGAAGAGCCCAGGGGATTCAGCCCCACTTCAACCGCCATCAGGTTGGCGGATTCCCCGGGGTACGGCCCCCGGCTCAGGGTCACCCAATAGAGCGCCATCGCCAGAACCCCCAGCAGGGGGCCCAGCACAACATACAACTTGTTCCGTGAAGTAGTCATAAGCCTTATAGATTGTCCGATTTACCCGAAAGAGGCAAGAGGGAACAGGCTGGTTCCTGGGCACGGTTTTGACAAGGCCGGTATGTTCACGGGATTCAAACAACCACAATAAATCCACGTAGACGCCTCACCGGGATGGGTAGGGCTTGGTCAATATCTAATGCCCAGCAGACATCCGGCCTGATCCTTGTCCGTCAAAGTGAGCCGAATATACTTCTTGATGTCGAAACCGTCCGAGAATTCACCATACGGCACGGCGTCGCTATTGAGGGTGCATATGTATTGAAAGCCTTCAGCGTCCGCATCTTTGGCTGCAATTTCCAAAGCCAATGCATGCTGCCGCTCATCAACGCCATCAAAAATCAAACTATCATGAACAAGCATGCCAGGGGCGGCAATCTTTCCAGCCCAGATTGCGGCCAGGGTCATGTCGTAACAGAACACCTTCATGTTATCGACACCCGTGCTGCCCGAGCGCTCAATCTCTACATCAAACTTGAAACCATTGATGCCGACATCGATGACAAGCTTCCCGGGCACACTGTAAAGTCCCTGTGAGTAGCGGTTAAACAAATTGATCGCCGTTTCCCGAATTTCCCTGCGCTCATCGTAGTCACGCTGCGCTCGTTGCTGCAGCATTTGCTGGTCAATCTTGAATTGACTCATGCCGGTTTCGCATGACTTGAGATTGTCAATTGTCGCGGTGATGGAGTTTAGATTGTTTTGCGTATCCAAAAGACGTTTCTGCAGGAGGGTATACTCCTCCAGTGCGCCATGGGTCTTCAAAACCTCCATTATGCCAGCCCGCTCATCCGACTTCTCCTTGATAAGCTGCTCCCGCCCGATGATGGCTCGCGTCAGTCGCGATACTTCCTCCTCGAGAAACTGCCGCCGGTTTTCAATAATGGTGTGATGAAACGCCTGCACATCCTCGATGCGGCGAAGCGTTACACCTGGCAGGGCAATGCCGGCATCGGCATAAAGTTTTTCCACCGCATTGGGAACGGGTGCATTTTCCTCCACAAGACTTTTCTCGTAGAGCGACAACATCCGTTGATCCTTGGCATTCTGATTGGCCTCGGCATGGATCTCTTCCGTAAGCTGGTTTGCCTGCATGCGGATATCCGCATACTGGGGATGAACTTTAAAGGAGGACAGATTGGCTGCTTCCTCCTCCGCTTTCGCGCTAAGTCGTGCTCGCCTTGCCTCCAAATCACCCCGGGAACCGACAAACCCTTTCACCACTCCCGTTTTGGCTGCCTTTATCAGGCTTTCCAGCCCCTTCTTTCGATCTTTGAGCAACTGCGCGTCAACAGCGTTTTCCCAGGCCAGACCGAGAAGAAAAGCATTGTGTACCTGCTTATCCCATTCGACTTGTTTCCGGTGATGCTCAAAAGGGGTGGAAAAAGCATCTTTTTGCCGCCGAACAAAATAGGAAAGTAAACTGCGGAAGGTTGGCTGGTATTTCTGGCCCTCTCCAACTGCGGACAACCCGAAGAAAGACACCCCTAGGATGTAGTTCCAATCTCGAACGGAGTAAACCAGTCTGCCTTTCTTATTCTTCGCCCTGATGGGGCATTCATCCGGCAGGCCGTTCACCACGACATCATTGGGTTCGTCAATGGAGCGGATTACGGTAATCGCTCGCCCGCCTATTTCCAAATCCACTGTAAAAGCCCACCCCTTAAGGGCCTCGACGAGCAGGCCCTTGCCTTTGGACGCCTTGGCTCCCAGGCAAAAATGAATAATTTCAATCAATGTGGACTTCCCGAGTCCATTCCGGGAATCAAGCTTGGTTGACTCCTGGGTGCGTTCGGCCATCACCACATTGAAACCCTTTTGGAATTCAACGGCTTTAAAAGACGCGTGATTTGCGGATACTCGCTTGATCATGACGACACCCTTCTGGCAACCAGGCCGTCCACCAGTTCAATTGCCCCTAACGCGTAAAGGAAGTCGAGGGTTAACAGGAACCGGCCGTAAGAGCCAATCTCAGGCATGCTTTTTACACGCTCCCATATTCCCGTGACTGTCATGGGCGACTTGAGAACAGGCAGAACCGTAGCACCCGCCCCCAGCAGGGATTTATCCAGCGGAATATGCTTTGTTGGAAGAATCATTTTTCAAACACGTCACATTTCTCGAAGAGGTACACCAGGACCGCCAACCCTGCCGTCCGTCGTGCCTGCCCTTTCATGCCCCGTTGCGCAAAGTCACACATCATATCAAACAAGTCATCGCCTGCGAAACCCTCGTAACGAAGCCTATAATACTCCTGCAAGAAGCCAGCCTTTAATCGTTCAGGATAATCCGCCTCTAGCTGGGCCTGGTACTGTACAAACTCACCTACGATCCGAGCAACACTCAACCCCGCCGTTATGGTTAGTCGACTGCGCGAACTGAGGCTATTCTTGTTGATTTTTGCATCAGGGGCCAGGACCGAATAGTCATTCAAATCCTTTCCAGGACGAAATGTGGTCACCCATTCTGTGGCAACTTGAAGTTCAGGAAAGCCAATCTCGGCAAAAGCCGCAATCATCCCATCCCGCACCTTTGCCTCATGCTCAGCTTTGATCTTGAGTAACGACTCTACTGGAAAGTGTGCCGCCTGTTTGTCGATTTGGGTGTGGTGATCGCCACACAGGTAAATGAGATTGTCAAAATGATCGCGCTCGGCATCAGTCATTGTCGGGTTAAACCGGGCGGCGCCTTGTTTTTCCCCTGCAATATGAGCTGCCTCACCAAGTATGACGGGGTCATTCCCCTTCGGCGCATCAACCGTCAGGCACCGGCCACACCCGGGAAATGCACAACGGTCCCCGCTACGTAATGCCAATAGAATCTTTGTTGTAGGCGACGCACTCATGGAATTAACTAATATCAACTAAACCATAATATAGCAATACCTTGATTATTGTAGGAGCTTCTGAAGTCGCTTTAGGGCGGCATCCGCCTCGCGGCCTTGGGTGGCGATGACATTAAGGAGTTCTGCCGGCGTCCGCCGGTCGGTCTCTGTGACACGGTTGGGATTGACCGCCTTCAGGTCGTAGACGGAATCTTCAATGGTCTGGGCCTCGGATTGGCTGTCGCGGGCATCACGCAGGAGGCCCTTCCATTTCTGGTCCAGGACTTCAATCTCGGCTCGATTGGGTTTCTTGACGTCCTTCTTCTCCTGCAAGGCTGCCTCAACAGTCTCCGCTTCGGCAAAGAGGGCGGCCGCCTTCTCGTGGAAGGGGCGCGCTTTCTCCAGGGCACGCTGCTGGTTATTGAGAAAGTCCACTGTCCAACTGCGGGGACTGCTGGCACGGGCGGGGAATTGAACGAAGAAGTCGTCAAAATTCTGCTGCGTGAACGGTGTCTTCTTGCCCACCTTGATGTCGGACAAGTCGTAATACCAGATTTTCTCTGTCTGCCGCCCTTTGGTGAAGAACACCAGATTGGTTTTTACCCCTGCCCCGGCAGAGGTGAAAACGCCTCCGGGAAGGCTGACGATGCAGTATACATCGCATTCTTCCAACAACTTGCGCTTAAGGTCCACATAGGCATCGTTGGCTCGGAAGAGCACACCCTCATCGAGCACAATGCCACACTGACTGCCGGACTTCATGCTCTTGAGCACGCTTTGGAGAAACAGGATTTGAGTGGAACCGGTCTTGTACTCGAAAGGAGTCTGGGCTTCCTTGCCTTCCTTGCCGCCGAAGGGCGGATTCATGAGGACATAATCGAAAAACTGGGGCGCCCCCGCGAATAGGCCGTCATAGGTCGCCTGGCCGGAAAGGGAATTACCATGCCAGATATGGGGTTCGTCAATCCCGTGGAGAACCAGATTGGCCAGGGCGATGGGATAGACGGCGTTGTCCTTTTCGCGACCATAGAAGGTCTGCCGCCGCAGGGTCTCCAATTGAACGCTGGTGACCTTGTCGCCAGCCTTCTGCCGCATGTATTCGAAGGCTTGTGCCAGGAAACCGCCGGTTCCGCAACCGGGATCATAGACGGTCTTGCCAATCTTGGGATCAACCACGCGCACCATGACCCGGATGATTTCACGGGGGGTGAAGAACTGGCCGCCATCATTCCCTTTTTCGCCCATCTTGAGCAGAAGGCCTTCATAAACCTGCGACAGGGTGAAGACATGGGTGTGATCCACAGTCTCGGCGCTGATCTGATGCACCTTGTCGAGGATGTCACAGAAATTCTTCTCAGAATCAACGCGACTGCGGTCCACTCCAGCCATAATCTCGCTGATGACCTTCTGGCGCGGGGTAGCATTGCGGACGGTTTTTAGTCCTTTGAGATGCGGCAGGAGTTCCGTGTGAACAAAAGTCCATACGCTGGCGGCGGGATCCTTATTCAGCCGCCGAAGCGAATCCGGCGCGGCCCAATCCCGCCAGCGGAATGGGGCCTTCAATGAGGGAACGAAATGCAGCCCCAACGCGGCCGCTTCTTCAGCCTCATGCGCTTCCCGTTCGTCGAGGATTCGCAGGAAAAGTATCCATGTAAGTTCCGGGACATATTGCAGGGCACCCGCACAGTTCGACCGCCGCATGATGTCGCAAATCGACTTCACCACGGCGTTCACCGATTCGGGGGACTTGAGCTTGGCCTTCTTTGGCGTACTGCGTTTTGTTCTTAGGCTGGGATATTTCATATGAGTCAAGTGTAAGTCAAGTTATGGGTCAAGTTGGGCTCCTATGCCTGGCTCACCTCGCCAAACACCTGCCGCAACAGGGCAGCAGGGAGTCGGTCTAGTGTTGCAAGCTTCGCCTCAAGCGCCACTCGAAGTTCGGTCGCTGCAGCGATTTCTGATCGGAGACGGGTGGCCAAGGTCCGTTGAACGGGGAGTGGAGGGAGTTTAAATGTCCACGCAAACAGTTCTCCCCGGTTGATCTTGGGCATACGTGCACGTTGGGACTCCTCAACGGCGTACCGGGTAAAACCATCTGATACAAGCATCCATGCCATGTAGTCTGGGTCTAGAAGGGCTTTGTCTGGCCGCAGTGGGTACATGTCTGCACTGCATACCCCCCTAAAATCAACAACTGCCACCTTACGCAGATACGGCCGCAGTTTTGAATAGAGGACGTCTCCTGCTTCGAAAAGATATTTTCCGCTTGTCATTCCATCCTCTGCGGCAGAGCGAATGTTCAATAACTGTCGCGTTCCACTTGCCATGTTCTCACCATTGACGTGGGGAAGAATAGAGTATTCCGGCAACTTTGGATCCACTTGGCGTGCCACAATCCCGCACACCTTCCCGAGGCTCACCATTGGCCAATGGGAAGAACCGGTCGCCGAGCCGGACTCACGAGACCCATCACTAAACACACCCCGTAATGAAGAGGCGGGCAAGGCCTTGGCGGCTTCGAGTTGTGATTGTTGCGCCGTCCGGGCGCGGTCGATTTCGGCAAGTTGCTCCTTGAGTTGCGCGGCAATGCGGCGTTGGGTGGGGAGAGGAGGCAGATGAACAAGCAGATTCTCCACTTGTCCACGCGTTACATGTCGCAGACCGACACCGCCATGAGCGGCATCAATAAGTTGATCCAACTCCTGGTTGACAGCAAACACAATCCACTCCGGATCAGCTTTCGCCTTATCTAAGTCAACTCTAAAGATATGTTGATTGAGCACGCCTTCGCCTCGGGTCCAAATGTGAGCGCCAAATGAGGTTCCCGGAGTACCGGACCAGGCCAGCAGAACGTCACCAGAAGTCACTCGAACTCGATCATCGAGAGGACCAGCCCAGTAATTGAAAGGCTTAGAAGCATCGTTCAAGTTCTGTATGCGGATGATCGGCGTCCCTTTTGTGCTCCACAGAGCTTCCTTGTACGCATCACCATTCACCAAGTGGCAGATGTCGCCCAATTTGACCCGCGCACCGAAAGCATGAGCCAATGGTCTATGCGCTCCAGTCTGTGGTGTTTCCTTCTTCATGCGACGAACAGCGTCTCCTTCAGTTTGCGCAGGAGTTCAGTCGGATCGCCGCCTGCCCGCAAGGCTTTCAGGCCATTGAGTTGCCTGATATCGGGAGTCTGCCAGAGTTCCTTAGTTTCCAAGCCGTCGGTGCCGGCGCGCTCGAACTGGCGGACAATGGCGCGCAGGACCTTGGCGCTGAGCGGGGGCAGGTGGATAAGCCAGTCTGGACCCGTGTCGGAAAACTGGGCAGCACGTTCGGCGCGGGTACGGGGCGTGATGCCATAAGCCACTGCGGCCATGACATCAAAGAGATCATAATCATCCATGCTGGCGCCCTCGCGAAGTTTCTCGGGCAGGAGCTGGTGTTCGGCGAGTTCCTCCAGCATCTCGGCACGGGCTTCGGGCTGCAGCCAGCGGGCGCGAAAATCGGACAGTGAAGGGACATTGGCGGTCAACTCCTGCACAAGCCGGTCCCGATATTCGCCCGGGGTGACGCGGGTGAGTTTGCCATCAACTTGCATGACATTGAACTTGCCAGTATCGCGGATCTCGATGGTAACACCTTTGACCTTGATTGGAGGGGGCGGTTGCGGAGGTGTGGGCCCGGGCGGGCCGGGTTCCGGTGGCGGCGGGGTAATGAGATCGGCTCCGAAAAGCGTGGTGGCACCGGTGTAATCAAAGATCCGGAACATCAGTTTACCAGCCTCCTCGTCGATACGTGTGCCACGCCCGATCATCTGGTGGAAGAGGATGGGTGATTGGACATAACGGAAGAAGACGATGTTCCGGACGCAAGGGAGGTTGACCCCGGTGGTGAGCAGATCCTTGGTGGTGGCCACGATGTGCGAGCGCTTACGGCCCCGGAAACTCGGGATGAGGGACTGGCCATTGACCGAGGACATGCATTTGAAAGCGTAGGTTGGAATGCGACGCTGGCCATTGGCGCGGCACCATATGGCGTAAAGGTTATTCATCTCGTCGGCGACAAGGTCGGCATGGTGGTCGCTGGCGCAGAAGATGATGGACTTCTGCAGGGGATCGTTCTCGCCGGTTGCCAGCAGACGGTCGAAGTAGTGGCCGCACATGGCCTTGACGCGCTCGGGCATGATGAGGCGGGATTCCAGGGCGCTGGGGGCATTTTTCGGGGCAACCGCTTCTTTAGTCACCATGGCGCCGGTATGGAGATTGGTGAGTTGCTTGGCGGCAACATCCTCGCGTTTGACACCACGCACCCGTTCGGACGCATGGTGATTGTCATGATAGAGGTCGTAGGTCTCGATCTCATTGGGAGCAAGATAACCATCGGCGACGCCCTGGAGGTAGGTGTACTCGTAGGCGGGGTCGCCAAAATAGCGGTAGTTGTCGGCAAGGAATCGTTCATCGTCCTTGATTTGAGCGAGCGTCTCGCTATCGGCGTTCTTGGGAATGCTGAGTTCGCGCGGGGTGGCGGTGAGACCGATCTGGGCCGCCTTATCGTGTTGGTCGAGGATGGCGCGCCAATCGCCCCAGGCGGAACGGTGACACTCATCGATGATGATCACATCAAAAAAGTCTGCCGGGTAGTGTGTCCGGAAGAAGGCCTCGCCGTCCGGCCCCATATCCTGCGCCAGGGTCTGGTAGGTGGCGACCAGGACGCGGGCGTTCTTCTGGGGGTGGCGGGAATCCACTTCGGCGGCATCGTTGCCAAACACGGACTGGAAGTCGCCCAGCCCGTTGTCGCGGAGTTCGGTGCGATCGCACACGAAGAGGGCGCGGCCCATGATTCCGGCGTCGAACATCTTGCGCAGAAGAACGGCGGCGATGCGGGTATTACCCGAGCCGGTGGCAAGGGAAAGCAGGATGCGGGGCGTT
>JAABPW010000367.1 GCA_011391785.1 Verrucomicrobiota bacterium | reverse complement strand
CCACGGGGCGGCGTGGAGCAGTGCCGTCGTGTCCTGAAGTTGGTCCCTGAACCCGTAGGCGCCTCCCGACTGGTAGTACCCGCTACGACCCCAATAGCGGCTGGCCAGGGTCTGGTACTCAAGCCAGCCGTTCACGAGCAGGTTCAAGGCCGGGTCCGGGGTTTCGGCGTAGACTACGCCCAAGGTCTGTTTCCAGAATTCCCAGACACTTTCCAGCGCCTGCCGGGCACTGGCCGGATTGCTGAACCGCTGGGCCTGCTGGTGGGCGTCTTCGGTGTTGTTGCCGGCGCCCAGCACGAAGACCAGTTCGCGCTCCTGGCCGTCGGCCAGGTCGAACGAAACCTGTAGTGCGGCGCAGGGGTCGAGGCTGGCGCCGGTCTGGCCGGATAGCTGGGCGTGGCGCATCGCAGCCGGACTGGCCAGGGATCCGTTGCGCCCCAGAAATTCCGTGCGATTGCCGGTGAGGGTCCGGGTTGAGTCGCTGACGTTGACGAACACGGTCTTGCCGGCGAATTCCCGGTTATACACATTGCGGGCAAACAGCGCGCCTGTGCGGGGGTCAATCTCGGTGACAACGTGCATCAGATTTGCATGCCGTGATTGGCCGAGCACCAGCTCCCAGTAGCCGGAGACCGACAGGCGCCGGGGGTGGCCCGAATTGTTGCGTACCTTCACCACTACCAGTTTCACGGGCGCATCCAGTGCGACGTAGGTCCAGAGTTCCGAGTTAATCCCCAGTTGAGCGTATTCAAAGACACTGTAGCCGAACCCGTGCCGGCAAACATAGGTTCCGTTTCCGCGTGCGGGCAACGGCGTCGGCGACCAGAACTGTCCGGTATCCTCGTCGCGGATATAAAAAGCCTCGCCGCTCGTATCGCCCACGGGATCGTTGTGCCAGGGGGTGAGGCGGAATTCGTGGGCGTTGTCGACCCACGTGTACGCTCCGCCGCTTTCAGAGACTACCGTGCCGATTTGCGAGTTGGCCAGCACGTTCACCCAGGGTGCGGGCGTGGTTTGACCGGGCCCGAGCGAGATCACGTACTCGCGACCGTCGGGCGTGAACCCGCCCAATCCATTGAAAAAGACGCGCTCGCGGGGGAGGGGGGCGCTGGGGGGTGTCTGCAACATCGGCCGGGTGGGGACAAAGCGCGGAATCGGGCGTGAAACGAGGGACTGCCTTTCGACCTGCTCGGCCAGGGACTCCGCGCTGTCGGTCAGGATCACCCGTGCGACCGTTTGGAGCAGGACCCGGTCTTCCTCAGCAAACTGTTCACTCCGCCGCAGGAAGATCCCGCCGGGCTTGTCCATCCGGTCCGCTTCCGTGCCTGCTGCGATCAAGCTCAGGATCCGGTCCTGCAATATCTGGCGGTACCCCGAGAAATCCTCGTTCAGGATGATTAGGTCGACCTCCAGCCCCTTTTCGCGCCAATAGGCGTGGGCCTTGAGGACCTCTTGTACAAGCCCGATCCGTTGCACGTCGGCGATGCGCATCAGGAGGATGGGCAGGTCGCCGGAGACTCCGAAGGCCCACAAGTTGGACTGACCGAGCCGGTTGCGGGTCAGGATGCCGGCGCCGGCGCGGTGGAGGGGGTTGGCATGAATGATCGAGCTGGCCAGCTGCGCATAGATCTGGGCTTCCGCCTCGGTCGCCTGAACCTGGCGTAACACGAGCTGGCTGTGCGACCAGGCCATTTCGAATGCCCGTGCGGCAATGCTGGGTTCGCGATATTTCTCAATCAACGCCAAGGCCGCCGCCCGCGTTTCCGCCATGCCCGAGACGATGTGCCAGTTGGCGGAGGTGTCGGCCCCGATGACAACGCCGCCGCGTATCGCGACGATCGGATCGAGTACCGAACCAGCGGTATTAGACAGCGGGCCGATCGTGTCGAATGCCGCCGGGTTCAGGGTGGAGCGTCCGCGTCCGATGAATTTGCTACGGTCCGTCTCGTAGGAGGGATCGCCCTCCAGCGCTCCCTGTCGGGTCATCAGATGGAACATCCACGGCGCATTCTCGCCCGGTGCGCGCGGCCGGCGTGTGCACAGGATCGCCTGTGATTTATGGAGGATCTCGGTCTGGACAAACAGATTGCTGAAGGCTGGGTGGGCGAGGTCGGCGTTTTGCGGTGCGAGGACGGCTTCCGCGTACGAGGTCAGCTCGATGGTGCGCGAGTAGGGAGAGAGATTGGTCAGCGTGATTCGGCGGACTTCAACGTCGTCTTCCGGGGACACCGCGATTTCAGTGTGGGAGTCGATGTCTTCGGCGCGGCACCGGTATTCAGCGCGACCCTGCACGAAGATCGCCTCGTATTTCTTGGATTGCCGATGCGTTGGTTGATGGGCCGCTGACCACAGTGAGCCGGTCGAGGTGTCGCGCAGATAGCAGAACGTGCCCCAACCGTCCTGCGTTGCGTCCTCGCGCCAGCGGGTGACGGCGATGTCTTTCCACCGGCTATACCCGCCTCCCGAATTGGTGGCCATGACGTGATAACGCCCGTTGGATAGCATGTGTACCTGGGGAATCGCGGTTTGGGGCGAGGGGAAGATGCGCATGGTCGAGGCGGCCACCGCAGGCGGACGGCGTGCGGCGTTGACTTCCGCGGCATGCGGTTGCACGGCGGTGGCGACCTTGGGTATGCGCTCGCACAGCAGGAGCTCCGACGCCTTGAAAAACGGGTCCGACAGGAACCGGCGCTGCATGGGCTGGCCCTTCAGAAGGTAGTCCAGCGCGAGAAAGCTCATCCCCTGATGATGCGCCATGAAACTGCGCAGGGTCATGCTGCGCTTGCCACGGGGGACGCGGGTGGGAGTAAAGTCAACGGCTTCATAAAAGCCATACGTGCCCAGATAGCCGGCGTGCGCCAGGGTCTGCAGATTCTCGCACGCCGCCCGGGGGGCGACCATCAACGCCATGACCGAAGCATAGGGCGCGATGACCAGATCGTCGGCAAGCCCCCGCTTGAAGCCCAGTCCCGGTACGCCGAACGCGCTGTACTGATACACGCCGTGGGCGTCGGAAGTGTTGTAGCCAGACTCGGAAATGCCCCAGGGCACACCCCGCTGGTGGCCGTATTCGATCTGGCGGGCGACGACCGCCCGGTAGGTCTGGTCGAGCAGGGTGTGCTCGTAAGTCGGCATCACCAGCAACGGCATCAAGTACTCGAACATCGAGCCGCTCCATGACAACAAGGCCATCTCTCCGGCATGGGAGGTCAATTGCCTGCCCAAAGCAAACCAATGCTCCTGGGGCAACTGGCCCTGGGCAATGAGGATGAAGCTCGCCAGTCGGGCCTCTGAAGCGAGCAAGTCATAAAAGGAAGGATCGCGCCGCCGGTCGGTGACGTTATAGCCGATAGACAGCAAATCGCGGGCCGGGTCGTACAGGAAGGAATAGTCCATAGCGGCCAAGTCGGTGCAGCGCTGGACGAGTTGTTCGATTTTCCGGATCCGGTCGGCGGCCTGCTCACCCCCGGTAGAAGCACGGGCCAGCTCCTGCAATGTGGGCAGGGTATCGAACGGCAGCGGCCCGGGGGCGAGATACCTCAAGTCGGCCTGGGCATCCTGGCACTGCCGCACAAAGGCGTCCAGTCTCCGCTGTATTTCCGTGTCGGGGTTGACGGGCAGTGCCGTAGCGGCACGGTCAAGGTTCTGGAGAAAGGTGGCTATGGCGGGAAGATTGGAGAGCGGTGCGGTGGGTAGCGTTTCGCTAAGCTGGCCGGCTGACGGAGAGGCAACCCACTCCAGGGCATTCCTCAGTTCTGTGACGATGAGAGGGGAGACAATCGGCATGGTTTTCAATTCCACCAACCCGGCACGGAGGGTGAGCAATGCGCCG
This sequence comes from Verrucomicrobiota bacterium, assembly GCA_011391785.1. Lineage (GTDB taxonomy): Bacteria > Verrucomicrobiota > Kiritimatiellia > CAIKKV01 > CAITUY01 > JAABPW01. Next base: position 7,859 of record JAABPW010000367.1, on the reverse strand, counting down.
GCCAGATTGCCGCTATCGACGCTCGACACGTAATGTGGCCGGAGCGGTTTGAGGGTGCGAGTGTCGTACCAGTTGAAGAAATGCCCGCGGAAGCGTTCGAGTTGCTCCAGTGAGGTGAGGGTTTTGTCCGTTCGGTCGAGCAGTTGGCCCGTGGTGAGGTAGCCGAAATCACGTGCTGCCAGATTAGCCAGCAAGGCCATACCGATATTGGTGGGCGAGGTCCGGCTGGCGACCATGGGGGCCGGCCGTTCCTGGAAATTGTCGGGGGGCAACCAATGTTCCTGCTCATTTACCCGCTCTTCGAAGTAGCGCCACGTGTTCCGGGCCACACCGTGCAGAAAAGCCCGCTGTGTATCGGATAGTCCCGGCTGGCGAGCCACGAGCGGCTGGCTGATCCACCAGCCGATCAGGGGTGAGGCCAGCCACAGGGCCAGCACCGGTCCACTGACGCCGAGTTCCGCCGGGTGCCCGACCATGAGCAAGACAAAACCAGCTATGGCAATCACTGGCGCGGTCCACATCTCCTGGAGGAAATCGACAGGGGAGGAACGGTGGTTGCGTCGCGCATATTCCGGTGTGTGCCACAGCATCAGTCCGTGTCGGGTGAATAGCATGCGCCCTGCCGACTGGAGAATGGCGTCAAGATTCTGCACGGCTTGGTAGGGCAAGGTGCTTAGCATCAGGCTGACTTCCCCTAACTGGCGGCCAAACGATTTGAGCGAATTGTGCAGGTGCAGTCCCCGTTTCTGTTCACGGGGTTTTCGAGCCATTTGCAGCAGGGTTGCCGACAGGACGGGAAGCATGATCAAGACGAGCACGAGACCCGTCCAGAAGCCGGTCGGTGCCGGTGCCACGATCCAGCCGCCGAGCAGCAGGAGCAGGAGACCCGGGGGGACGAGGCTCCGGCGGAGGTTGTCGAAGATTTTCCACCAGCCCAGCGCGGTGAGCGTGTTGGGGCGAAGGGTCTTGTCGGGGCCCGGCACGCGCGGCAGGAGCCAGCCGGCGATTTGCCAATCGCCCCGGATCCAGCGGTGACGGCGGCTCATGTCGGCGGCGAAACTTGCGGGGTGCTCCTCATGCAACTCGACATCCGTGACCAGTCCCGAACGGGCATAGCCGCTTTCCACCAGATCGTGGCTCAGGATCAGGTTTTCAGGAAAGCGGCAGTCCGTGGCAAGACGGAATGCATCCACATCGTAGATACCCTTGCCGACGTAGGACCCCTCGGCGAAAAGATCCTGATAGATATCGGACACCTCCCGGGTGTAGGGGTCGATACCCGCTTCGCCGGCGCTGAGCTGCGCAAATCGCGATCGGTTTGCAGCTTGCAGACTGATGGGGGTCCGCGGCTGAAGAATGGCGTAGCCCTCGACAACTCGGCCGGTCGCCGGATCAAACTGAGGCCGGTTCAGCGGATGGGCCATCGTGCCGATCAGTTTGCGGGCGGAATCGCGTGGCAAGCTGGTATCTGTGTCCAAAGTTATGACATAGCGGATGGCAGGGAGGATTTCCGGATCGCCGATGATATCGGAGAACGGGCCACGCGGACCTCCGCGCAACAGGGCGTTGAATTGTTCCAGTTTGCCCCGTTTCCGTTCGTAGCCCATCCAGAGCTTTTCGTGGGGATTCCAAACGCGTGGCCGATGGTAAAGATGAAAGACCGTCGTGCCTTCCGGGCTGTACCGTGCATTCAGGGCCTCGATGCCCTCCCGCGTCAGTTGTACCAGGTCAGCGTCCCCGGGTTGCACCGGTTCGGTGGCATCGCAAAAGTCAGTGAGCAGTGCGAAAAACAAGTTCGGATCGCGATTCCCCAGGTAGCGGGTCTCCAGGTCTTCCAGTAAATCGGTGACGGCCTGTGTGCCGGTCAAGAGTGTGGGGACGACTACCATCGAGCGCTGCGCGGCCGGGATCCCCTTCGAGAAATCGAGCCGGGGAAGCAGGCGAGGACTGATCAGGATGTTCGTCAGCAGGTTCACGAGGGCGACTGCCATTTGCGATGCCCCGATGATTCCCGGAAGCAGCAAGAGCCAGAACCGCCAATCCTGCCACCCGGGCAGGGAGAGCGGTGCCAGTGCCAGGGTAACCGTTACGCCCGTGATTATAGCCAGGCTGCTGACATAGATGAAAACAGGAAACCGGCGTACGGCCCGGGTGATGGAGCGGGTGGGAGACCAGGGGGTGCCGACGGTACGTTCCAGTTGCGGCCGGCCTTTGTCGATGAGGTAGTAGCCCACATGGGCGGCACGGGCCTGGGGGCTGTCACGAAGAGACGCTTCCCGGGCGAGCTGGATTGCGGTCAGGGCTACTGCGTTCTCGCAGATCTTAGACTTCCGGGCCAGGGTTTCAACGCAACGGCGATAGTGGTCACGGGTGGCGAAATCCATGCCGGCATACTGGCTGGCAGGGTCGGTCTGAAGCGTCCGCTCGATGACGCTCATCGTCTCGACGAACGTCCGCCAGTCCATGATGCTGAGGAATCGCAGGCTGCCGATGCTGTTGCCGATGGAGACCTGATCCGCCGCCTGTGTCTGGTTGTCTGCCCGCTGTAATTGCTCACGGGTCAGTCCTTGTTCTGCAAGGCGATGCTGGATCCAGCTTTCGACAGTTGCCAGCGCCGGGCTTTGCCCTTGCAGCCGGCTGCAGAATTCCTCCACGAAGGGGCTGCTGAACGGCGGATCGGACAAGGCCAGCTCCGCTAATACGTTGAGGACCGTTGCCGGTTGTTTTTCCACTGCCGCCAACATGCGGCCAGCCCACTCGCCAGCCAGATTCAGGTCGACACGGCGTTGGGCGATGTGTACCGATACGCGGCGCAGGTTCTCGATCAGTCCCAGGCGCAGCATGATCGGTATGGCCCACAGTTCGCCGAGTGTCAGCGGGGTGACCGATTGATAGGCGGTGACGAAGTCGCTGACGTTTTCCGCTTCCAGGCGGCCGTCGACATGGGCGATCAACTCCAGGGCGATGTCATAGACCCGGGGAAACCCCGCTGCGGCGCCTGTGGACAAACGCGGTAGCTCGCGGTTATAGGTTCGCGGCAAATGCAATCGCGTCACGCGGATTTGTTGTTCAATCAGATAGAAGTTATCCAGGAGCCATTCGCCCGCCGGGGCAATACGTCGACCCTCGGCTTCCGCGCCGGTTACCAGGTCATAGGCTTGAATGAGTGCCTGTTCGTTATCCGCCAAGCGCAATAATAATCGATTTGGACCGAGGTTGGGGTCAAGTTGATGGTGTCCGGCCAAGGCAACGGCATGTCGACGCAATTGCTTTCCACTGAAAAGTTCAGCCCGCAAGGTTGGCTCGTTCGTTTCCGGGCGGGTCGATCTTTTCTTCCAGTATTGCCAGTGACTTAAATTTATCATCGTGTTCAGATTCGAAGTTAACTCTAAGGATGTCATCTATTCAGACATCCCGCAACCGGGAATCTTTTACCCCTGAAAGTGTATATTGTCCACTATACCGGAACGCTGGTATTTCATATTTTTAAAGAGTAACAAATGAAAACAGGAAAGGCGGAGGCAGATGGGCGCGCAGTCACAAGCAGAACTTGATCGTCAGGGGAAAAAGGATATGGAGTCCTGTATTCTCCAGTGGACCGGGCAAGTGCGTGAGGTTCTCGGGGAATCCGGACCTATGCCCTTGGCGAATTTAGCCCGGCGAATCGATAACGCCACGACGAACGAGGTGGCCATGGCGGTCGGGTGGCTAGCCCGGGCAGGCAAGATTCAATTCCGAAGGCGTGGGGATCTCTGGGAAATCAGTCTTCAGGAATGATGAACTATGAATAGCATCACTCCAGATGAGAAAATGCGCGAGGTGCTTCGACTGCTGTGGGACAGGGAGAAGACGGTCTCTTTTTGTGTTGTGGGTGCCGGGCATGGAGGGTTGGCCATGGCTGGGCACCTGGGTATCATGGGTTTTCCAGTGACCCTCTACAACCGTACCGATGAGAATCTTCATGCCGTAAGGTGGCACGGGGGTGTCAAGGTTTCGGGAGAGGTTGAGGGCTTTGGTGCCGTCCAGATGGCGACATCGACCATGTGTGATGCCGTTGCCGGGGCTGATCTGGTGATGGTGGTGGTGCCCGCGTCGGCTCACCGGTTCGTGGCGGAACAGATGGCTCCCTGCCTGCGAACAGGCCAGATCGTGGTTTTGAATCCGGGTCGAACCGGCGGCTCATTGGAGTTCCGTCAGGTATTGAGGAGTAACGGGTGTAAAGAATCTGTATTAATCGCGGAAACGTCCACTTTTATTTATGCGTCCCGGGCTCTTTCCCGGCATGAGGCGCGTATATTCCGCATCAAGAACTCCGTGCGGCTGGCGACGTTGCCGGCGTACTGGATCCCGGAAATCCTCCCGATCCTGAACCGGGCATTTCCGCAGTTCGCCGCAGGCGATAATGTGCTCTCGACGGGCATGGAGAATATCGGTGCCATTTTTCATCCGGCGCTGACCTTGATGAATGCCGGATGGATCGAGACCACGAAAGGTGATTTCGATTATTACATCGGCGGCATTTCTCCGTCCGTTGCCCGGGTATTGGAGCGGCTTGATGCTGAACGGGTTGCCGTTGCGCGAAGCATGGGTGTTCATACTGTCTCCGCCCGGGAATGGCTTTATCTGACCTATGACTCACCCGGGCGTGATCTATACGAGGCGATTCAGAATACCGGGGGGTATCTGGGTATCCGGGCACCCCAGACCATCCTGCACCGCTATGTCACCGAGGATGTGCCCATGAGTCTGGTGCCCCTGGCTTCCATCGGCAAAATGCTGGGTGTGGCGGTGCCGATGATGGAGATGGTGATCGGTTTGGCCAATGTGATGCATGGCAAGGACTACTGGAAAGAGGGTCGGACTGTCGCCCACATGGGAATCGAGGGAATGACCGTGAAGCAAATCCGCCAGATGGCGGTCGGACTTGAATAAGTTGATGGAGGGAATTATTATGGAAAACCTAAATGCTACTATTTCCGCGCTGCCCGGTTGGATAATCGCGGCGATCGTGATCGCCTTAGGATGGTTGACCGCCGGCGTGGCGCGGTTTATCGCTTCGAGAGTTCTAACCTTACTCCGTTTCAACCACTTGTGTGCGCGAACCGGGGCCTGCGAGTTCCTCAGGAAAGGCGAAGTAGCTTATACACCGTCGCAATTAGTGGGGAGGGGGCTTTATTGGGTGCTGTTGATCCTGGCATTTCTGGAGGCGGCACGTCTCCTCGATTTAGGGGTAGCCACCGAATTCAGGATGCGTGTGGCAGCGGCATTGCCGTCCCTGCTCAGCGCCTTGCTGGTGTTGATTGTGGGGCTCATGGTGATCACCTTCCTGTCCGGATTCGTGAGAACGGTGACACGCAATGCCGGAAGTTCGTATGCCAACCTGTGGTTCAGGATGACCCGTTGGGTGGGGGTGATTCTGGTATTGGCCGTGGCCTTCGAGCAGGCGGAGATCCGCGGATCCATTCTCGCCGCCGTGGTGCTGATTGTTGTTTCCGCCCTTGCTTTCGGGATGGCACTGGCTTTCGGGCTGGGGTGCAAGGATATGGCCCGGCAGGCCATGGAAAAGATGGTTGCCGACATGAAAGAACGTCACCGGGACGCCACGAAGTCCGATATGGAGGGGTGACCGCTAATCCGGGGAGGGGGCTATCATGGGGGCAGTACGAATAACCAGAGGCGATTGTTTTGGATTGGTTAAGCCATCCGTCGATGTCCATACGTTAGGGATGACCTCGCTTGCCCAGATGTTGGGCGATTGCGGTTATCAGTGCGTCCTGTCCGATAGCGGCTTGAGTGCCTGCCTGAACGAGCCGGAGGCGCCTGAAAACCTCGACTTCCTGTCACGCTGGATAAAGGAGCACCGGATTACCGTGCTGGGTTTCAGCTACCGACTCGACCCCCGGGATGGGGTCCAGTCGATCGCGCGATTAGTGAATGGCTTGAAAACAAGAAGGCTTCTAAAGGAGCTGGGGGGGCCAATCCGGGCCATATTCTTTGCGGGGCTTCCCGAAACATGCAAACTGGTGCGTGAGCTTGTGCCTGAGGTCAGCGCCGTCTTTATGGGAGACGAAACGGCATCCGAGACCCTTGAGCGGCTGGGGGTTGACTCCTCGACTGTTCCCAAGGAGCTCACCGGTGGCGTTCGCTACGATGAGGATCGGCTGGCTTTCGGGCGGGAGCTGATCCGAAAAGGGGATTATTTGGCTGTAAAGCCTGTGGATCGTTCCGGATATCGGGAGTTTGGTACACGGCAGGACACGTTGGTCGCGCGTCTGAAACATGGATCCCTGCATCATTTGCCACCCGTGATGAGGGCGCATGTGGGACCTTACCTTCCAGACCGGGATGAAGCCGTCCGGCTGTTCATGAAGTGGTGCGGGGATCTGGCAGGCGCGGGTTTCCTGGATATCCTTTCAATTGGCACCTCCCAGCTCACGCAGTCCAATTTTGGAGAGCCGTGGGGTGCGAAACCGAATGGAGGTGGAGTGCCGCTGAATTCGCCGCAGGAATTCGCGGCAGTATGGCACGCTTCGCGTCCGATGCTTGTGCGGGCCTATGCGGGAACGCGTGACATCCCCCTGCTGGCAAAGATGAATGAAGAGACCCTTAATATTGCCTGGCATGCCCTGTCTTTATGGTGGTTCTGCCGGATTGATGGGCGTGGGCCTTATTCAGTCAGGGAGAATCTCGCGCAGCATCTTGACGCGTTACGTTACATCGCTTCAACAGGAAAGCCTTTTGAGGCCAATGTCCCTCATCATTTCGCGTTCAGGGGGGCTGACGATGTGACGTATGTTGTTTCCGCAGTGATTGCCGCAAAGGTCGCCAAGATGCAGGGAATCCGGTACTTTGTTCTCCAGAATATGCTTAATACTCCGAAATACACATGGGGTGTACAGGACCTCGCCAAGTCCCGGGCCATGCTGAAACTGGTCAGGGAACTGGAAGATGATCGGTTCCGCGTCATCTTCCAGCCCCGTGGGGGGCTTGACTACTTTTCTCAAGACCTCGAGAAGGCGAAAGCCCAACTGGCCGCCGTTTCGGCGTTAATGGATGATATTGAGCCTGATAACCCATCGAGCCCTGAAGTGATCCATGTGGTCAGTTATTCGGAAGGAGCCCATTTGGCGGATCCTCCCACGGTCAATGAAAGCATACAGATTACGCGCCATGCGCTCACTGAATACCGCAAACTGCGAAGAAAAGGTGATGTTCACAACCTGGGTGAAGATCCTGATATAGCCTCCAGGACCGCTGAACTGGTTGCGGGGGCCAGAACGGTTATGAACGCCATTGAAACCACGGTGCCTGATCCGTATAGTGTGGACGGGCTTTACCGTATCCTGGCCCAGGGGTTTCTGCCTGCACCCTACCTGTGGGAGTGTCAGGAGGAGTTTCGTAAGGCATGCCAATGGCAGACCCGATTAATCCGGGGCGGGGTGCAGGTGGTTGACGACAAGGGGCTCCCAATCAGCGCGGAAGGGCGAATAACAAAAGCGAGTGTAACATGAATACAAAGAGCGAGAACCACTGGCATCATTTGCAAATGGAGAAAATCACCCAGTTGCTGGGGGTCGATTTGAGGCTCGGCCTGACGCAGGACGAAGTCAAAAGCCGTCAGGTCAAATACGGGCTGAATCAATTCACCCCACCCAAAGGGGTGAGTGCGTTGAAGCGCTTTCTGTTGCAGTTCCATCAGCCTCTGGTTTACATCCTGCTGGTCGCCACCGGGGTTACCCTGTACCTGGCTGAATGGGTTGAGTCATCGGTTATCTTCAGCGTCGTGTTGGTGAACGCGATCATCGGTTACCTTCAGGAAAGCAAGGCGGAGAAGGCCATCGAGGCCCTTTCCAAAATGG
>JAABPW010000366.1 GCA_011391785.1 Verrucomicrobiota bacterium | reverse complement strand
TACTCCGGCCCCGTGAAATTCGCGAAACATTTTCTTTTCCCCCTCTCCCTCAACCTCCGCCTCTCCGTGGTAAAGCGCGATTTCCGAGAGTATTCCGGTGGGTCAGCGCGGTTTCTTGCGGCCGTATGCCGGCTTCTTGTCAGCGGCTTTAGGGTAAGCTTCGCCGGATTGCTCGTAGGGTGAACGTGCGGTGATGATCAAATCGAGCCCGGCGCGCGGGTTGAGGCCCAAGGCGAAACACAGGTTCACATATTCGAAGACATCCAGCCGCCGCTCACCATTCTCCACCTTGGAAACCCAGGTATGGGATACACCCAGCCGCGTGGCAACGGTGCGCAGGGTGAGATGGCGGGCCTGACGGTTCGTGCGTAGCCAATTCCGTAGCGTGCAGGGCGATTCAGAATAAAGGGAATGCTCCGTCATTTGCCTGGAAATATACCTCATTAGACGTGAATTCCCAAAAACGACCCAAGATCAGATTGCGCAACAATTTGAATACGTGGATGTTGCAATGAATGTTCTGGTCAAGTCGTGTTCCCATTACAGGAACACGATTTTCGCGATTTTCTCCTGTTTTCCGGAGGGACGCGGGTGTATAGGTTTTGCTTACTCGAAAGGGCTGTGACCGCATGATTTCCGCGACAATGATCCAAAAGAGACTTCGCCAGCTGGGGAATCGGGAGGACGCCAAGGTCTTGCAATGGTTTTTCAAGACCGGGCCGGGCGAGTATGGTGAGGGTGATGTTTTCCAGGGGATCCGGGTGCCTGTTCTCCGGAAACAGGTGGAGGAATTTTCAGGGGCTGGCGAGCCGGTGCTTTTGGAGTTGCTTCACTCCGCCATTCATGAGGAGCGCCTGCTGGCCCTGATGATCATGGTCCGGCAGTTCGAGCGGGGCGACGCCGCGGGGCGGGCACGGCTTTACCGGGTCTATCTGGCGAATACGGATCGCATCAACAATTGGGATCTGGTGGATGCGTCGGCGCCGCAGGTCGTCGGGGGTTACCTGCTCGACAAGTCACGCAAGCCGCTCTACCGACTGGCGCGCTCAAAGTCATTATGGGAGCGGCGCATCGCCATGCTGGCCGCCTTCACCTTCATCCGGAACGGGGAGTTCACCGATGCCCTGGCGATTGCCGACACGCTGTTGCACGACCGGGAGGACCTGATCCACAAGGCGACCGGCTGGATGTTGCGGGAGGTTGGCAAGCGGGACACGGCCGTGCTGGAGTCCTTCCTTGAACCCCGGTGCCGTGACATGCCCCGGACCATGCTGCGGTATGCCATCGAGCGCTTTCCCGAGCCCAGGCGACAGGTCTATCTCCGGGCAGGAACCACTTCACGCAGGAAGTGAAATGCGCAGGAGCGAGGCCTGGCGCCCGTTGGGCTTCAGGGTGTATTGCTCCAGCCCTGCGGGAATCAGGCAGGTGCGCCCCCGCGGGATGATGACCGTGCCCGCCGCGCTCATGAGCTGCACCTCATCCTGTTTGGTGATGAGGGCGTGGAAACTGGCGCCGCTGTGCTGGACAAAGAACGGCGCGGTGATCTCCAGCGATTCCAGCCGGAAATAGGGCGATGACACCAATTCCATGACCTTTGCGCCGGGTTTTGTGCTGATCGGGATCGGAGTGATCAGGGCTGGCGCGGGATCGGACCAGCGGATGACCTTGAGCGCCTGTTCCAGGTGCAGCTCGCGCGGCTTGCCGGTCTTGTCGACGCGATCCCAGTCGTAAACCCGGTAGGTTGTGTCGGAGTTCTGCTGGACTTCAAGAACCAGTAAATTCTCGCAGATCGCATGGACGCATCCGGCAGGGACCAGCAGGGTGTCACCGGTGCTGACGGGAACAGACTGGAGCCTGTCGGCCAACAGGCCCTTCTTCAGGGCGTCCAGGAACAGGGCTTGATTGACACCGGTATTGAGGCCGGCGAAAACCCGGCCCCCCTTGGGGGCATCGAGGATGTGCCAGGCCTCGGTTTTGGCCTGGCCAAAGCCCTGGGCGGCATTCTCGTTGTCCGGATGAACCTGGATGCTCAGCCGCTCCCGGGTGTCGATCAGCTTGACCAGCAGGGGGAAGCGTGCGGTCTGAAAACCCCTGCCGACCAGTTCGGCGCCGAACCGGGCGACCAGTTCGGCCAGGGATTGTCCCTTCAGTACCCCGTTGGCGGCATGGCTCATGCCTTCCACGCGATCGGACAATTCCCATGATTCCGCATAGATCCCGGCCGGCAGGTTGCGGTTGAAACGGGACGGAATCCGGTCGCCACCCCAGACATAATCCTTGTAAGCGGGTTCAAGGATGAAGGGATATAGCTCGGCGTTGGTTTTCATCGTGAACTCGTATCGTAGCGAAGAAGACGGGGAACATTCAATATCATTCCCCCGGTTCCAGATCTCCAAGCCGGGCCACCTTGCCGTTGCGGTGGATGAAGCGGTGCAGGGAACCTGCGAGTGCCGTTACCGATCCGCCGGGTGTGACGCACAGTCCGGCACCCGAGGGGATGCCGTACCCCACTGATCCTTCCGGTGTCAGGCGAAGCAGGGCATGCAATTCCTCCCATTCGTCGGCCTCGCCGTGGGTGTCACAGAGAAGCGGTGCAAATCCCATGCAGGGAAAGACGTGCGCCGTGGCATCGTTGTCGGGATCGTCCCAGTATACCCACTGCCGTGAGAGCATGATGCTACCCGCGGAGAGGCCGAAGAAGGGTTTTCCGCCTGCATGAAGCCGGGCGAGGTAGGGCAGGATGCCGCTTGTCTCCAGGAGCGTCATGCCCCTCTCCACGTCGCCACCGCTGATGAAAACCATGTCCGCCGTTTCCAGGACCGCCCTGGCCTTGTCCGAGTTGGCCCGCGTGCCTGCCAGGGGGACGAGGATGACCCGGCCTGCCCCGCAGTCTTGCATATGGCCGGCGATCATCGCGAAGAACTCCCGGTTGTCGTGGCTGGCCGCGCCGACATAGGCGATCGTTGGCGCGGGGGTCCCGCACCCCAGGACCTGAGTCAACAGGGAGTCCTTTTTGCGGCGGGATCCGGGTCCGCCGGCGAGCAGGTAAACGGGGGAAGGTCTAGTGGTCATGATCAGGCTCCCGTTGTGGTGCGAAGCGGGTGTCGAGCAGGTAGTCGGCGTCAATGGGGGATAACGCCCTGGTCAGGCGGTATTTCCCCGGGGGATCGGGTGTGATCGCCTCAACCGCGTTGGTCGTGATCGAGGCGGCGGGTCCATAGAGCGACTGAAGCACGTCACGAACCTCTCCCGCGACCTGCCTGGCGGGGGGCTCCCCGGTCGCGAACCCCAGGGTGTAGGCCGCTGGTCCCGTCTGGACGAGCTGGTATTCGAGGAGTCCCGTGACGTTGCCCAGGACACGGTCCACCGCGCCCTGGGTGACGGCCCGGCCTCCCGGCGTGAGGGTGAGATTCACGGTCCGGCCCTCCACGGACAGCAGGGTGAGTCCCTCATGGCGGCCGCAGGGACATGGCGTCTGGCGTGACAGGCGCACGATGTCGCCGGTGTCGAAACGGACCAGTGACCGCCAGGGATTGTCAAAAGTGGTGACGAGGATGCGGCCCACATCCGGGCCGCCGTGTTCCGCCGCCAAAGGAAGGAAGTCCACATGACAGGAATCGGTGACCTGGTGCAGCCGCCCGGCTTCGCATTCCATGAAGACGTATCCCGCCTCGGTGGAACCATAGGAACTGGCGATGGGGGATTCAAAAGCCCGGCGGATCTGGCGCAGGTGCAGGACAGAGGGGTTCTCGTAGGTCAGGATGATCAGGGGAGGGTGGAAAACCCGGAGTTTGGCCCGGACGATATGGCGGGCGAGTTTCGCCAGGAAGGAGGGGTTGGCCTCCAAAATCGACGGTCTAAACCGGTTTAGATCGTCAATCATGCGATCCATCAGGCTCTCCGGCCAGAGGCTCGGGTCAGACCGTTCGCTCAAGTACAGGAACCGGCCCGCGGTGCGCTGCTCCAGGGTCAGGAACCCATCCTCACAGGGAAAGCCGGTGCACCAGGGGCTGGTCAGGATCGCTTCCCGGTGCCCTCCGGCAAGGAGGCTCCGGGCATGACTGTTCAATTGGCTGGATGCCGCCTCCGATGCATCCCACCAGGGCTGATACCAGACATTCGAAACCCTGTCACCCGTCGTGCCGCTGGTGTTCACCAGCTCGATCTGCCCCGAGGCCAGTCCTTCGTCGAGGGAGCGGCCATGCGGGACGAACCCTCCGGGGCCATGGGTGCGCAGGTCGTGCTTGGTCAGCGCCGACAGGGATGCCAGCCGGGAAAACACACCGGTGCTGTCACCCGGATCCCTTTTCCGCCAGACCTGATAGGCCGGCGTGGACAGGATCGCCTCATCGAGTGCCTTCCCGCACCGCGGCGGATAATGCGGGGCATATCGCGAGGCATCGGCGAAGGATTCGATGCGGGTCTTCATGGGATGTGGAATTCCGTGAGGGATTCGAAGTGGGCGGTACGGGGGAACATGTCGAAGAGTTGGGAGGAGAGGATGGTGTAGCCGCCTTCCCCGAGCCAGGCGGCATCGCGCGCCATGGTGTCAGGGGCGCAGGAGATGTAGAGAATCCGGGCCGGTCGATGTTTGATCAGGTCCCGGATCATCTGGCGGCCCAGACCGCTCCGTGGCGGATCCACAATGAGAGTGGTTCGTTGCGGGTGTTCAAGTTCCGGAATGCCGTCATGGGCGGTGGCCGTCTTCCATTGGATGCCGGGGAGCCCCAGTTTTCGCGCATTGAATTCCGCCGCCCGGATACCCGGACCGTCCACATCCACGCCGAGGACCCGGGGGATCCCCAGAGTCGCGGCCGCCAGGGCGAAGATGCCGACTCCGCAATAGAGGTCGACCGCCGTATCCGGCGGATTCGCCTTCAGTCGGTCCATGACGGCCACGACCAGCCGGTCGGCCATGGCCGGGTTCATCTGGTAGAAACTGTTCCGGGGAACCGCGAGGGGGCCGATGACGGAGGATTCAACGAGCCAGACATCGTTCTCGGCGGCCCGGTTCCGCCACCAGACGGCGCCATCCTTTTCGGTCCAGCGGAACGTGATGGTCATATCATTCCGGAGGGTTTTCAGGAAGGAGGGATCCGCCCGGCGTTCGGCCAGCAGGGCGTTGAGGGGAGCCACCGCCAGGGGACAGGCGGGAACATCGAGGATGGTGGTGTTGTCCTCCATGAAGTAGCCCAGCCGCCTATCCTTGCCGTCGGCCTGGGCATGAAGCGCCATTTTATTCCGGTAGCCATCGGGCCGGGGCGCGGCTACGGGGGGAAGGAGCGGGCTCAGCGGGAGCATGCTTTGGAGCTGCTTATTCTTGATGCGGACTTCTTCTCCATAGTCGGTGTGTTGATAGGAACACCCCGGGCAATGGGAGGCGAGGGGACAGGCAGGGCGAATGCGGTGGGGGGAGGGGGTGAGGATGACGGTCGGTTTGGCTTCCGTGAAATTGCCGCGATCCTTCAGGACTTCAATCGCGACCGTCTCGCCGGGGAGCGTTCCGGGGACGAAGCAGACTTTCCCGTCGAGCCGCCCGACCCCCCGCCCGCCATAGGCGACCTCACTGATTACGACCTGGGCTGGCAGTTTCATTAAAATGGGCTCAGGTGTCTTCCCTGACCCCCGACCCCCGAACCCTGACCCCTTCTTCCTCCCCCTCCTTCTTCTGCCGCTTCGTTCCCTCGTACAGGGTAAAGGCGAGGAGACGGCATTCGATGTTGGCGTTGAAGAAGAGGATGCGGCGGGAGCTGCGGAGTCCTACTTTCTTTCCCAGGACGAGGTTGCCGGTAAAGATGTAGCCGGTGTAGCCCATGCACTTCTGCTTGAAGAAATCGCCGATCCGGCGGTAGACAGGTTCCAGCTCCGACTCGTCCCCGAGTCGCTCGCCGTATTCGGGGTTGAACAGGACCACGCCGCCGCCTGCCGGGAGGGGGGAGTCGGCGAAATCGCACACTTCAAATTCGATGAGCTGTTCCACGCCCGCGGTGCGGGCGTTCTGGCGGGCGGCCTCGACGGCGTCGGCCCGGATGTCGGAGGCGATGATCCTGCCGTCGAATTTCCGTTTCGGGATGACGCGGGCTTCCTGCCGGATTTTCTGCCAGGCCTCGTCATTGAAGCCCTTGATGTGCATGAAGCCGTAATTGCTGCGGAGCAGGCCCGGGGGACGCCCCTGGGCGAGGAGGGCGGCCTCGATGGCGAGAGTGCCGCTGCCGCACATCGGGTTGATGAAGTGGCCCGTGCCGGTCCAGCCGGTGGCGCTGACGACCGCCGCCGCCAGGGTTTCCGCCATGGGGGCCAGCATGGGGATTTTCCGGTAGCCCCGGCGCGACAGGGCCTCGCCGGAGGTGTCGAGATAGATCTTGGCATCGCCCTGGTTCCAGTAGAGAAACACGACCGTTCCGCTCCGCTCGTTGCCTGAGTCCGGCCGTTTCCCGGTCCGTTCGCGGATACGGTCCACGATGGCGTCCTTGGTCTTGACGTTGGCGAAACGGCTATCGGTGATGGACGGCGTGTTGATGAACGAGGTGACGGTGAAATAGCCGTTTTCGGGTATGATGTCCTCCCAGGGCAGCGACAGGATGCGCTTGTACAGGTCATCGGGGACACGGGCGGTAAACCGGTCCAGCTCGAGGAGTACCCGGTTCCCGGTGTGGAGCAGGAGGTTGAGCCGCATGGCGTCCGTGAGCGTGCCGGTGGTTTCGATGCCGGCGTCCAGTTCGGCCTGGATGGGGAATCCCAGGGCAATGAGTTCCTCCTTCAGGTAGGGGGGGATGCCCTTGGCGCAGGCGATGAGCAGGGGAAAGGGGGCGGAGCTGAGATTTAAAATTTCAGATTTGAGATTTGAGATTTGAGACATGATTTACAGTTTCCTATGGGTCAGGGCGGGGATGCGGTTGCGGACAGTTTCAAGATGGTGACGGTCGAGGGTGATGGTGGTGGTGCCCTCGCCCTCCTCGATTTCGGCGAGCACTTCGCCCCAGGGGCCGACGATCATGCTGTGCCCATGGCTGGCGATACCGGTGTGCGGGTTGGTGCCGCACTGGTCGGGCGCGATCACATAGCATTGGTTCTCGATGGCGCGGGCGCGGAGCAGGATTTCCCAATGATCCTGACCGGTGCGCCGGGTGAAATTGGAGGGGAGGAAGAGGAGGTTGGCGCCAGCTGCGGAATAGTGTCGGAACAGCTCGGGGAACCGGAGGTCGTAGCAGATGGCCATGCCGCAATGCCAGCCTTCCAGATCAGCGCTGACGGGGGTTGAGCCGGCGGACCAGATGTCGCTTTCGCGGACGACCTCCCCGGAGTCGAGCGCGGAGTCGAACAGGTGGATTTTCCGGTAGGAGGCGGCGACCTCGCCCCGCCGGTTGAGCAGGACGCTGGTGTTGTAAACAGAGGGTTTGTCGTCCTCCACGATGCTGCCCGCCAGGACCCAGGCGTTGTGGCGGTGCGCGATGGAGGCGAGAAAACTGATCAAGGTTCCGTTCAGGGGCTCCGCGCTGTCGTGATAATCGCGGGTGCTGCCCCGCATGGCGAACACCTCCGGCAGGGCGATTACGTCGGTGGTGCCGATTCCCGCCAGGAGCTGTTTCAGCCGCCCGAGATTGGCTTGGATTTCCCGCCCGGCGTTGACCTGGACAAGGGTGACCCGAAGATGATTTGACACCGGACTCATGCTTTCTTTTGTCTCGTAAAAACCACGGCGCCGTAGCCGACTACCCATTGCCCCCGGCTTGCCGGGTGGTCATCGCCGCTGTTGCGGTACCGCAACAGCGTAGCCTTCTGGCATCCCTGTGCCCGGGCGTACTTCATGGCGGTTACCACGGGACCGATGCCGCAGAACACCTGCTGGCTGTAGTCCCAGTCGTGCATCACGCCGGTGTCGTCCATGGCGACCACTTTTTTCAGGGTGGCCTGGTCCCGCTTCCGTACCTTTTCGTATGACGGGTCATGGAGCATATCAGAACTTGCCAGCACGAGAATCTTTTTCTGTCCCGACAGGGTGGTCAGGGTAGCGGCGAGATCCCCGAGAAACTCGGAGTCGCGCTGGCCGATCAGCGCCATCACCAGCGAGGACCTGGGGAATACGGTCTGGATAAAGGGGACTTGATTCTCGAGGGAATGTTCGCCGACATGCGGGCGGATATCCCGGGTGATGCGTGAATCGGCGGCGATGAGGAGATCGGCGGCACCGGCGTCAAGCGGGCTTTCTCCGACCGGCGTCGAAAAGGACGTTCCATCCATCAGGGCGACGCCCCGGGAGTCGCCGCGATGGCTGAAGCCGAGAACCACCACGGTTTCGGGTGGGCCATGGAGTTCCGCATTGTCTTTCAGGGCCCGGTAGGTGTACCCGGCAACCGGTCCCGAGTAGATATAGCCGGCGTGGGGTGATATGGCCGCCACAATCGGATCCGTGACCTCGGTGATGTAGGTTTCGGTCAGGAAATGATCGATCATTCCGGTCAGTTCGCCCGCCCCCCCCGGAAACCATTTTCCCGCCCCTTGCGCCTTCCTGACAACTTTCTTCTCTGTGCTCATGGCTCATACCCCCGCTATTAGTAGACCACTCATTTAGTGTAGCGCAGTTGGACAGGTTGGCAATTGGAAACTTCCCCCCTCCGTCCCGGGTGCGATTCACTCCTGTCCTCTTGCATCCCCTACGTTCCTCTGTTAACGTCTCGTTATGGATACGACGTTGCGCAGGATCTGCGGGTTGCTGGAATCGCCGGACGCCATGCGCCGGCACGCGGCGGTCATCGTGCTCGGCGAACTCAAGCCTAAGGAGGCCGCCGTGGTCGACGCGTTGGGCAAGTTGCTTCAGGACGCGAACCCGGTTCTGGCCGGACACATTCTGGATGCGCTCGAGGCGATGGATGCGGCGGCGGCCGTGCCGCACGTGTTGCCGTTGCTGAATGCCGAGTCGATGGAGCTGAAGCTGCGGGCCGTGGCTTTGGCGGCTGGGGCTGGGGATCGCGTCGTCCCTGAAATCCGGCGCCGGCTTGAAGGCGCCAAGCCCGCCGACCGCCTGTTGATGGCGGACCTCCTGGCCAGGATTCATACCAAAGCCGCCTTCGAGGTGGTGCTTAACCTGCTGTTCGATCCCGATTTCGAGTTTGCCAAGGCCGTCTGCGAGGCGGTGCGGCGCCACATGACCGGCATCGCGCCGAAGGCAAGGGCGGTCCTGCATGCGCAACTGGGCAGTTTCATGAAGGAGGTGCGGGTCCGCGATCATGAGCGGGTCACCACCTCCTGCCTGCTCCTGCTGGGAACCATTGGCGATGCCGGCGCGCTCAAGGTCCTGCTGGGCTACGCCTCGCCCCGTCATTCGCTCTATGTCCGACGTCATGCCTTGATCGGCCTGAAGAACCTCGCCCCCGAGGGAGCGGCCGCGGCGGCCGTGGCGCGGCAGATCGCGCCCTACCTGGCGGAGTCGGACGAGGGACTCGTGCGGCATGCGCTGGACATCCTGGCGCGCGTTCCGGCGGCCGGGGTTGACTGGGCTGCCCTCCTGGAGAGCACTCATACCCCGGTGCGTTCCTTCGCGGTCCGACGTCTGGCCCTGGAGGACACCGCGGCGGCCAACTCGCGCTTGCTGGGGTTGCTGAAACACACCGACACCGATGTGCGCGAGGTTGCGGCCGGGGCGCTGTCGGGGCACAAGGGTGCAACCAAGCTGTTGCTGGATAGGCTTGAAAAGGAAGCCGACGCCGAGTCGGCCTGGTCCCTGGCGAAGATCCTGAAACCCCACAGCGAGGCCATCGACGCCAAGCGCTTCAAGCGGCTGGCGGCCCTGGCGGCGGCCGATCTGCGGAAAGGCCTGCCGCGCCATGAAGCCCTGCTGTACGTGTTGCGCAACGCCAACCCTGCCGCGGCGGACGATCTGGTCCTGGCGGCGGGGCTGGAACAGAAGAAGCTCAAGCATTGGGCGGCGGCGATTGCCTGCCTGCGGCGCCTGACCAGTTCGGAACGGTTCGATGACGAGGCACGCTACGCCTTGAGTGTCTGCAATCTCAAGGTGTCGCCCAAGGACATCACCCCGAACCGGCGTGCCGAGGACCATGCCCTGCGCGGCCTGCAGGGGTTGCTCCGTGTCCCGGCCTTCAAGCTTGCCGAGCGCCTGAAGAAGGACAAGACGCTGGAGTCGTCCGACCTGTTCTATGTGGGGTTCCATTTCGCCGAAATGGCGGGTGACGAGAAGGCGCTTGGCGTCGCCCTGCTCGAACACCTCGCCAAAACGGCGGCCCGGTCAGCCGAAGGAAAAGCCGCGAAGAACAAGTTGAAGCTGGTGAAGTGATTCCTGGATTGGAGATAAAGTCGGCGGCAAGCGGATATCATGACAGGAGAGCGGGGATGGAAAATCAGATTTTGTGGAGCGGGTCCCTCGAGCAGTCCGCCCGGACCTTGAAAGTGAAGCCGTAGGGGCGGATGAAGCGATCCATTCACAGCATTCAAGCTGGCGCAGCAGCCGTGTTGCTGGCGATGATGACATCGTGCGGCTATATCGAGGATGATTCTCCCGGCACGGTCGATGCCTTTACTTCAGTGGCGCATGCAGGTCTGGCGGCGTCTGCCTTCTACGGGCGTAATGACAGGTGGCCATCTGGCGCGTTGGAATTGGCGCAGTTCGCGACGCTACACGACCTCTCCCTCAACACGAATGTATTCGCGGAGCTGCGCTTTGTGCCGATGGGAGAAGGGATCGCTGATATGGTCTACAGGTTTGCTCCGCCTCTCACAGGGACAGGCACTGGCCGTGTTTCTGTGGCATCGAAAACAATGGGTGTCGAACCAGTGCCTCGAACGCAACGGCGCTGAATCATTGATGTTCAGACGCGCCATTGGGTGTGTTGAAAAACAAGCCGCTCCGACCGATTCCGTCTGGGCGAGGCTTGCCGAGCTGCAGTCAAACTGACTGTGCATGAGGGTTCTTTATGAAGAAGACAACCAGGCGCCTAGTGGTGGGCTTCCTTGCTGCATGCGTGATTGGTTTCACCTTGCTCAATGTTCTTGCCTACAACCATGCCCGCGCCATGATGTACTTCACGGGGGGAGGGGAACGTACCGAGAAGCCGGAGAAGTTGGCCCTCGTGCAGAGGATCAAAGTGCTCCTGACGGGGGTCAACGTGCCACGACCGGTGAGCAACCGGCAACCTTCAGAACTTGCCCCCGACTGCCAGCGTCTGGCCATCCATGGTACGAATGGCATCACCCTGGGTTGCTGGTATGTCGACCGTGGCGAGAAAACCCCGCTTGTTATCCTGTTCCACGGCTACGGGAGCGAAAAGACCTGCCTGCTCCGGGAGGCAAAGGTGCTCCTCCAGCTTGGCATGTCCGTCCTCCTGGTGGATTTCAGGGGCTCGGGGGAGTCTTCCGAGTCCTATACGACCATTGGATTCCGTGAGGCCGATGACGTGGTGGCAGTCATGCGCCATGCACGGAGCCGCCTGCATCATCCCGCGGTAATCTTGCACGGACAATCCATGGGGGCTGTTGCCATCCTGAGGGCCGTGCACCAGGGGGGTATCCATCCCGACGGGGTGATTGTCGAGGCCGTGTTTGACTCCATGCTCAACACCGTCAGGCACAGATTCCAGTCCATGGGGGTTCCCTCGTTTCCCAGTGCTGAACTGCTGATGTTCTGGGGTGGGGTGCAGACGGGGTTCAATGCCTTCGACCACAACCCGGTCGCCTACGCCAAGGCCCTCACCTGTCCGGCCCTCTTCATGCACGGCACGGATGATCCCAGGGCCAGGCTGGTGGAAGGCCAACGTGTCTATGACGCCGTCCCCGGCATCAAGCAGTTCCAGGCGTTTCCCGCCATCGGCCACGAGGCCTATGTGTCCCGCTTTCCCGGGGAATGGACGGCTGCGGTGGGGGCATTTTTGTGGAAAGGGCAAAAATAACATGACGCTACGCGCTCCAGAGTCAATGGAAGAGTTGCTCTACAGCTACATCAGACACATGGAGGGCCTAGCTACGGATCTCCGCGGGAACACAGACCTCTGCGACACCGACTATGAGCAGGTAATCGCAGAACATAGATTATTCGCATCA
>JAABPW010000365.1 GCA_011391785.1 Verrucomicrobiota bacterium | reverse complement strand
CCACGAACCGCACCCCATCTCCATTGAAGGGGGCAATTTGATTCCCTGGGGGAGTGAGCCCGGCCCCATCGGCAGCGATCCAATCGCCCTGGGACCTGTTACAGGCCCGTCAAAAGCCATTATCCCCGGCTCCATCGGGCCACGCGACAACAAACGTCGCGCCATCATACTCAAAGACAACCAGGCGACGCCCACCGAGGCGGCCGTCAGCAAATCCCTGGCCTGGCTGAAAGCAAAGCAATCCCCCAATGGAAGCTGGCCCGGGCAGGACCCCACCGCCATGACGGGACTGGCCCTGCTCGCCTACCTCGCCCATAACGAGACCACGGCCTCGCCGGAATTCGGCGAAACCGTTGAAAAAGGACTCAAGTACATTCTTGCCCGCCAAACCGGAAACAATAAGTTCTCGCCGAATGTCTACGCCCATGCCATTGCCACCTACGCGATCGCCGAGGCGTTCACCATGACCCGCATCATGGCCCTCAAGCAACCCCTCGAGAGCGCGGTACGGGTCATTCTCGATGGCCAGCAGAGCCATGGTGGATTCGATTACGACTACCGCAAGGACCAGCGGTTCGACACCTCGGTGACCGGGTGGCAGATCCAGGCACTCAAGGCCGCTAAAATCGCCGGCGTGGATGACCCGGACCTGGATCGGGCCCTTGCCCGTTCTGCCCGCTTCCTGCAGTACGACGCCTATGCCAATGATGGCAGCGGATTTGTCTATGAAGGCAAGGCCGGAAGCCCGACCCAGGCTGGCGGACGCACCTCCATGACCGGTGTCGGCACGCTTTGCCTCCAGATGCTGGGAAAAGCCACCTCGCCGCAAGTGCGATCCGGCCTCCGGACCCTCAGGAAAGCTGAACTCGATTGGCCCGCCAAGGGAAAAGCAGGCGTGTATGCCGGGTACTACATCGCCCAAGCCAAATATCATGCCGGCGACAAGCTCGAGTGGTTGCGCTGGAACAGGCAGATGCAAAAAAAACTTCTGGCCCGGCAATTCGACGACGGGCACTGGGAACAGGGCGACTATGACAACGGCTCGCATGTTTACACCACCACACTTTGCACCTTGATGCTGGAGGTCTATTACCGGTATCTTCCCACGACCCCGGACTCATCGCGCGATGCCGGATCAACGGAAACAATGGCATCAGGAGATGTAGAGGTATATGTGCGCTGACCCCACCCGTCCGACAAGTGCCGGCAAAGCCTGGCTGGCCCTCTTCAGGATCCCGAACCTCTTTACCGTCCCGGGTGATCCCCTGGCCGGGGTGATGCTGGCCGCAGCCGCCCTGGATCTTGTGCCAGCCGGAACCGCGCTGTTCAGCACCCTGGGCGCCGCCCTGGCTCTCTATTCCAGCGGACTCCTCGCCAATGATTATTGCGACCGGGCTGTGGATGTCCGGGAGCGGCCCCAGCGCCCCATTCCCTCCGGTGCCGTTCCCGCAAAAGCCGTCCTCATGCTGGCAATCATCCTGACCGCCGCAGGCCTGCTCCTCGCCGCCAGGGCGGGGCAGACAACGCTTCTGGTCGCCTTGACCCTGTCGATCACGTCATGGTTCTACAATGCCGTTGGCAAACGCATGGCCTGGCTCGCCCCCATCAATATGGGAGTCTGCCGGGGCCTGAATCTGCTGATGGGTGCCGCCATCCTGGGACTTCCCGGAGTGATGAGCAAGCCGGTCCTGATCGCCGCCGTCCTGATGACCGCCTACATCGCGCTTATCACCGCCGCGGCGCGTCACGAAGCCGATGAGAACGGACCCGGTATTCCCGCCTGGATTCCCCGGGTCATGCCCTTCACGCTCACCGCCGGCCTGCTGGCGATCATCCAGCCAAGGGGCCTGGCCTTGGGATTGGCCCTCATGGCCGTCATCTGGTCAAGTTTCCTGTCCTACCAACTCCTCCGTTCGTCATCCCCGTCCATGACCCAGAAAACCATCGGCTGGCTGATTCGCGGGCTGATCCTGGTCCAGGCGACCCTATGCGCCTCCGCCGGCCCCGCCGGACAAAGCATGGCGATCCTGTTGCTGATTCTTTTCCCTGTTTCCGGCTGGTTCAGCAAATGGTTTCACGGAAGTTAACGAACCTTTGACGGGGATGGCACGTTAGTAACCATACAGATGAACAAACGACTGGTCATTATTCAGGCGGCGGGACTGGGACATGAATTTCTCGCAAAGGCCGCGGGCACGGACTGGCAGGGCCTGAAGTTCAGACCGCTACAACCGGTATTCCCAGCCGTGACCTGCACGGCACAGGCCACATTCCGCACGGCATCCCCACCCTCCTCCCATGGCATGGTCGCCAACGGCCTCTTCCACCGCGACCTGCGGCGGCCCCTGTTCTGGGAACAAGCCTCATCCCTTGTCGCCGGCCCCCGCATCTGGGACGCCTTGCGGAAACGCGGCGGCAAAGTGGCCCTGCTTTTCTGGCAGCAATCACTGGGTGAGTCGGTGGATGTCCTGCTGTCGCCCGCCCCCATCCACAAGCATGGCGGCGGCATGGTGCAAAGCGTCTACAGCCAGCCAGCCGGATTATACGAGGGGCTCTGCGCCAGGCTGGGGAGCAAATTCCAGCTTCACCGCTACTGGGGACCCCTCGCCTCCGCCAAGGCATCCGACTGGATTGCCCGGGCTACGGCATCGCTTCTTGCCGAGCCCGCTACCGCCCCAGACCTCTGCCTCACCTATCTCCCGGCGCTTGACTACGACCTCCAGCGGCATGGCCCGGATCATCCTTCCGCCCATCGCGCCCTCGAGGCGCTCCTTAGACAGATCACCATCATCCGCGATGCCGCGGACCGGCACGAGTATGACGTCATCGTCTTCGGAGATTACGCCATCGGCCCTGTCGCCGAGGCCGTTTTCCCGAACCGGGCGCTCCACGCCGCCGGCCTTATGAAAACCCGCGCCATCAACGGCATGCTCTACCCCGACTTCAATACCAGCGCCGCCTTCGCCGTAGTGGATCACGAAATCGCCCACGTCTACCTGAAGCCGGGCACACAAGCCGATACCGTCCGCGCCGCCCTGGCAAGCCTCCCTGGGATTGCCGATATCCTTGATTCGGCCGCCCGGCAATCCGCCGGACTGGACCATCCCCGTTCCGGCGACCTCGTTCTCGTGGCCAAGCCCGGTTACTGGTTCGCCTACCCCTGGTGGACGTCCAAGAAGGAAGCGCCCGACTTTGCCGGACATGTGGACATCCACAGCAAGCCCGGCTATGACCCCTGCGAGCTCTTCTTCGGATGGCCACCCATCTCCGTCAGCCAGGACACTTCCCGTATCCGGGGTTCGCATGGCCGGACCGGTGCGGACCGCGCCGCCACCTGGGCCTCCACCATCCCCTTTTCCGATTCCCCGGCCACGCTTGAGGATCTCGCCCGTCTGGTTCAGAATCATCTGGAGTGCCTCTCATGACGCCAACCGGAAATACCCTATTGCGTCAACGCCTGTCGGTTCCCTATGAATTCCCCGTCGTGTTCACCCGTGCCGCCTTCGCCCCATCCAATCCGCTGCTGGCTGACACCGTAAACCGGTTCGGAGAAAACCGGCGGCACCGGGTCATGGTATGCCTCGACAGCGGAGCCGCCGGGTCATGGCCGAAGGCGGAAGCCGGTATCCGGCAATATTTCAAGACACACCGCAAGGTGATGGAGCTGGCCGGCCGCATTGAAATTATCGGTGGCGGGGAGCGGTCGAAACGCGACCTGACCGCCGTCACCCGGCTGATCCGCCTGATGGCGGCCCGGAACCTGGACCGGCAGAGCGTGGTCCTGGTCATCGGCGGCGGCAGCATCCTCGACACCGCCGGACTGGCCGCCTCGCTGGTTCACCGCGGACTCCGGGTCATCCGCATGCCCACCACCGTAGTTGGCCAGAACGACGTGGGGGTCGGGGTCAAGAACGGCATCGACCTGTTCGGCACCAAGAATTTCCTGGGCACCTTCGCCCCGCCCTTCGCCGTGATAAATGATTTCGGATTCCTGGACCGGCTACCCGACCGCGAGTGGATTGCCGGAATATCCGAGGCGTTCAAGGTGGCGATGATCAAGGACCGCCGCTTCTTCAAATTCCTCTGCGACAACGCCACGCGGCTCCGGGGACGCGACCGGACCGCCATGGAGAAGCTGGTGGTTGACTGTGCCCGGCTTCACCTCGAACACATCCGCACCGGGGGGGACCCGTTCGAAACGGGAAGCGCCCGGCCGCTGGATTTCGGACACTGGTCCGCGCACCAGTTGGAGGTGATGTCCCGCTACCGGTTACGGCATGGCGAGGCCGTGGCCATCGGCATTGCGCTGGACTCCTTCTATGCCATGCGTAAGGGCCTGATCCCCGAAACCACATTCAACACCCTGATCAAGGGACTTGAGGAGTCGGGGCTCCCCATCTGGCACCGGCTGCTGAACCAGAAGGATCAATCCGGCAAACTCGCCCTTCTCACCGGCCTCACCCGCTTCCAGGAACATCTCGGCGGGCCGCTGACAATCACCCTTCCCGGCCCGATTGGCCGCCGCATTGAAATCCATAGCATGGATTCAGCCCTCATCCAGGAGGGCATTGCCTACCTTGCAGCCCGGTCGCGTTGAGGCGGGGTTGAGAATACGGAGAACGAAAGTATGATCATCCAGAAACAACCGCCCTTACACCTGACCTACTGCCTGAACGTTCATCCCGGCGAGTCGTGGGCGGACAACCTTGCATCCATGCGGCTGCACTCACTTGCCATCCGCGACCGGGTGGCGCCCGGCAAACCCTTCGGGCTGGGACTGCGCCTCTCGCGGCAAGCCGCCGAAACACTCAGCCAGCCGGAACCGCTCGCCGAATTCAAGGCGTTCTTGACCGCTGAGAATCTCTACGTCTTCACCATCAACGGATTCCCCTACGGGAATTTCCACGGCACACCCGTCAAAACCGAGGTGTATCGCCCCGACTGGTCAACGCGGGAAAGGCTCGACTACACTGTGCAGCTAGCCCGGATCCTCGCCCAGCTAATGCCCGAGGGAATCGATGGCAGCATCAGCACCCTACCGCTGGGCTATCATGATCTACAGGTCCCGCCGGAGAAGCTCGCGGTGAACCTGGCCGAATGCGCCTATGCACTCCACAAGCTCCGCCAGGAGACCGGCCGGGAAATCCATGTGGGACTCGAGCCGGAACCCGATTGCCTGCTCGAGACCACCCGGGACGTTATCAGGCTCATTGACGGCCCGCTCCTGGCGCACGGCGTTCCGCACCTGGCGTCGCGGCTCTCCTGCTACAAAAGCGAAGCCGAGGTCATCCTGCGGCGGCATATCGGGATTTGCGTCGACACCTGCCATCTGGCGATCCAATTCGAGGATCTGGGCGACAGTATCATCCGCCTGGTCAAGCACGGCATCCGGATCTCCAAGATCCAGCTCAGTTCCGCGCTGGAGGTTTCGCCGACCCCCGCCGCCCGCGCCCGTCTGGCCGAATTCATGGATCCGGTCTACCTCCATCAGGTCAAGTCACGGGGCGCCTCCTCGCGGCTCGACTCCCACCCCGACCTCGCTGAAGCGCTGGAGAGCGAGAGCGATTCTGACTTTGCCACCTGGCGTATCCACTTCCATGTTCCCCTCTACTTTGAGGGTGATGGAGAACTCCGCTCCACGGCCTGCCTGATGGATTCCCGTTTCTGGAAAAAGGTGGCAGCCGCGCCCGTCTCCCACCTGGAGATCGAGACCTACACCTTCAATGTCCTCCCCCCCGCCCTGCAGGCCGGCGGCCTGGATTCCAGCATCATCCGGGAATACGAGTGGGTGCGGGGGAAAATAGGCTTGTGATCACGCTGGTTCTTTGACAGTTACTTGGTCATGAACAACCTGCGAGACGATCGGTTTTCTCGCGGCTGGCGCCGCTGGGTATTCGGGAAACTGTCATTTCGACGGATCCTCATCTCTCTGGTCGAGGTATACGTTGTCGTACTGGTGTCGGCATGGTTGCTCTCTGACCGCCTGATTTTCCAACCCCAACCTTCGACCTACCGGAAAGGCGACAATGTCTACCGGATTGCGCTTCCGGACGGACAGAAGATCGGGATGCTGGCCCTAACGAATCCGATAGCGGCCTACACGGTCCTTTATTGCCACGGCAACGCCGAGGATCTTGGTGATATCCGTCCCGTCATGGAGACGTACCGAGCTCAGGGATTTTCAGTCTATGCCCTCGACTACCGGGGATACGGAATCAGTGACGGGAAAGCAGGTTGTCGCGCAGCCTGCGAAGATGGCGATGCCGCCTTGAGGCATCTGGTGACCGAACGGGGCATTCCGCTAAACCGCATTATCATCCATGGACGATCTGTTGGCTCAGGCATCGCCCTCCATCTGGCCGCCCGCAACAAGGTCGCCGGGCTAGTCCTGGAAAGCCCTTTATTGACCGCTTTCAGGGTCAGGACCGTCATCCCGATATCCCCTTTTGACAAGCTTCATAACAACCAACGTATTCGCGAGATATCATGCCCCTTGCTGGTTATTCATGGCGACCAGGACGTGGTCATCCCCTCCTGGCATGGCCGGAAACTTTACGATCTGGCCACCGTCCCCAAGCAATGCTGGTGGGTTGCCGGAGCGGATCATAATAATTTACTGGAGGTTGACGAGCCTGGTTACTGGAGCCATATCACCAGGTTCCGTGATTGGCTTGGAGAAAAGTAACAGGGGTAACTTCAGTTGCTCCTCAGCCAATCTCCAATCCCCTTCAGCACCTTATCCCGGATCGTAAAGAAGAGGGAAGGGGGTCACCTTCATGATACCGCCTCCGGAGATATCGAGAACGATCTTGGCGTTAGGCACCCGGTCATTCGGGCTGAAGCAACAATACTCCCAAACCGCCGGACGGGACCTTGTCTGCGGCCATCTCCACGGAAATCACGGCCTCCTTGGATTCCCCCGGCCAGGGGATCACCCATTCCGCTTTTCCTGACCACAAATCCGTGACCTTTATCTTGTCACACTTCCACCCCGTTTTCAAAACCGGAACCCGGAGTTGGATCCGGACGGTTTTGTCCCCCGGATTGGCCGCCACCAGAATGGCCATCTTGTCATTCCACCGCATATACGGCCGGGGCAGGCGTGCCCCCTCCCCACCTTCAATTGGTACGGCGGAAATGTTCGGAGCCCTATGGATCGGCTCAGCCGCAAGAATTTCCGAATATTTTTTGCGAATCGCGATCATGCGCGAAACATCCTTGAGCATGGCCTGCTTGCCGGGCTGATCGAGTTGCTTCCAATCGACCCACCCTCCATAGAGCCATCGCCCCTGGCCGGGATTCTTCCCGCCAAACAGATGGGGTGACAGGTTGGGCAGAGGCCGATAATCGCAATCATATTCTTCTCCCGCCATGAAGACCGGAATGCCCGGGGCGAAAAGCATGGCATACCCCATCAGGTAGCGACTCCCGCGCGCCGTGTAAGGATTCTGATCCGGAGGAGTTCCCTCCCAGCCATTATCATGGCATGAAAGCTGAAGGCTACCCAGGAAGCCTTCCATCCGGGGAACCTCCAGCGTCGTGGCTGCCATTTCGAGTACGCCATCCGGGTTTACCGACAAAGCTTTTACGATACCGTGCCGGCCGTCGGCCGGCCAATTCCACTGGTACCCCGGACCGCCCAGGAGCAGGATCGATTCCGGCATCTGATTTGTCGGCGCGCCCGTGATCTTTAGGCGATAGTCCGGAATCCCGTCGGCCTCCACCTTCAGACGCCCGACCTTGTCACGACGATCGTCAAGAACCAAAAGCGTATCGCCCTGATCCGCATGCAGAAGCAGTCCACCCGCGTACTGGACTTTTGCCTGAAATCGAGGGGAAGCTTTGCCGTACGCCGAGAGGATCTCGCCAGCCAGATCCTTGCTGACAGGGGTCAGAACATGAGAACGATAGAAGCCTTCGCTGATTCCCAGATAGCGTTGGCAAAAATCGGTTACGCCCTGAATCATCTCCTGGTTCTCCGGGATAATGACGATGTTGTGGCCGGCTTCGCCACAACGGCGGCGGATCTCCTTCCACAGGTCATAGCGATACCCGAAGAGATCCAGCCTGAATCCATCCACGCCATAACGGGTGACCATGTCGACGCACCCCTCCACCCACCAGGCATCCAACCCGGCATTTTTCGCGTCCCAATCGAAATCGGTCATACCCCAGGAGCCCCCGCGGAACCAGTCCGGATGCGCCTTGATCAGGGGACTTTCGTTCATGACGCCATGCGTGATGACATCCAGAAAAACCCGGATGCCCGCCTGGTGGAAGGCCTCAACGAGGGCCTTGAAATCCTCCGGCCGACCGAGCGTCGGATCGAGCTTGAAGGGGTCCACACAGGCATACTGGGTCCAGATGTTGTAGAAGTGATTGGAATTTGCCTGCGAATGGCCCGTCAGCCAGACGCCACTCACGCCCAGGGCCTTCAGGTGAGGTATCTTCTCTTTCAGCGAGTTGAAGGTTCCCGATTCCGGGCCTTGAGGCGAGGTGTACCCTTTGGTGGCAATTTCACAGATGATCAAATTCCTGGCCCACTCCGGCGCAGGCACCTTGTCCCCGGCCGAATTCCGGGGGCGCGTCTCCGTGGCCGTCACCCTTCCAGGGGTGGCGGCAAGCACAGCGGCCACCACAATGCTTCGGGCGAATATTTCACGAAACGATGTTTTCATGGAGTTTACCTCTCCTCTGTCGACGGATTGAGAATACCCCCCTCCCGGCCGGAAGTCGACTCCGTCCGGGAGGAGGTGTTCATCTCGCATGTTTAAACGCGAACTATTTGCCAAGTTCAACCCATGCCTGCGACTGCCAGCACTGCGGCCCCTTTTCTGCCGACACCAGGACCCACGCCTCAATCTTGGTGTAATTCGCATCGAAGCGCCCCATCCAGATTCGGGCATCGTTGTTTCCCGGCGCCACGCAGGTAATGTAGCGGGGGTGCGTGCTCCAGCGCGTCAACCAGCAGTTGCCGGGAAGGTTTCGCACTTTGAGCATCTCAAGCATCGCCACTTTACGCTGATTGGCATTATCGGCATCGCACAACGTGATTGAGCTGTGGTCCCCATCAAGACGGAATATTCGGTAGGAATTATCCGGCGCCATGCTTGGGAAGCAACCCCCGCCAAACCCCTTGAATTCCGACTTATCCTGATCGACCTTGCCCTCGGCGGTGAACGCCAGCTTGAGCTGCCCGATGTTGCCCCAGTTGGGTTCTAAACAGGCGCGCGTGCCGTCCGCCGAAAACATCAGATAAGCATGGCTCGACGTGCGCTCCCAGTACAATTCCCGTGCCGCGGCTTTGTCAATCGGGAACCGAAAGATCTTACCGGCCGGCACATCCCAATTCTCGCCCCTGTCTCCTGAATCATTGACGTATACCCAAGTCTTCTTGGTCTTGGGATCGGTCCAGACCGCGAGCAGGTTGTTGCCCGGGCCTTTGGCCAGTTCAGTAACTTTCTTGGTCTTGGTGTCGTACATCAGAACGGCGCGCTCCGCTGGCGCCTTGCCGCTCGAACTGAAAACCAGGCGGCCATCGCTCGAGAACAGCGGCGAGGAACCCGCTGGCATAGGCAAGTCCTGGATAGTGCCCTCTTTCGTGTCGAACAGCTTAACCTTGTTGTCCTGATTCCAGACCACCTTCGCCCTTTTGCCGCCGGTCATTTCCAGCAGTTGCTTCTTCGTTTGCGCCGTTTCATCACCCGCCAGGGCCCGGCCCGTCCCCAACCCCAACAGCAGCGCTACCGCCAGCCCCCGCGTACCCAGTTCCCGCATTTTCTGCATTCGATTCATGGTTCTATTTCCTTTCTCTTGTTGTTTATTCCCCTTCTCGTTTTGTCGGCACCCGCCGCAAAACCCCTTTATCCACCGCCCACTGCCCTGCCCCAATCCCCCGGTCTGTCAAGATAGTAGAACGACACCTTTGAACTGTACATCAACTATTGAGCATTTTGGTTGCACTTTTAAGCAATCCCCGTCATTATTTTTTAAAACATGAAGACAACGCATAACTCCCTCCAGATCAAACGGCACGTGTTGCTGCTGCTGGGAGTGAATTACCCGGCCAACCACAGCGGCATAGCCCGCTATGCGCGGGAAGCCGGGTGGGTACTCGAAACCATGTACGCCCGCAGCGGCGTAGTGCCTTACTGGTGGCGGGGGGACGGCATAATCTCCCTGATCACTCACCAAAAGGATTATGACGCGTTCGTACAATTACCCCGTCGGCCGATGGTGGACTTATCCAAGGGCTGGGTGACAGATGTCATGACACCCCGCATGCGCGCCGCCGGGCGGGGGCGGCCGCGGGTATTGTACGACAACGCTGGAATCGGCCGCGTGGCGGCGGAGCATTTTCTCGAGCGCGGCTACCGGCATGTGGGATTTTTAAACTGCGGGAACTACTGGATGGAGACCGAGCGTATTCCCGCTTTTCGCAAAGCAATCGAGGCCACCGGCGGGATTTTCCATGAGATCGCCTACCACAAACACTTTTCCCGGGAACGGTCAAGATCGGACCGGGATGCGCCGAACGCATACCAGTGGCTGATGAAAGAGATTCGCCGACTGCCCAAGCCGATGGGCCTATTCGGGGCGACCGACGACCTGGCACTCCTGCTACTCCGCGCCTGTCTGGAGGCCGGGGTGAGCGTGCCGGAGGAGGTGGCGGTGCTGGGCTGCGACAACGAAATCATGAGCTGCGATTTCGCACCGATCCCTCTGTCCAGCGTTGATCCCGATCTCGAACGGCAGGGCTACGAAGCGGCGAAACTGCTCGACCGGTTGATGGACGGCGAGCCGCCACCGCGCAACCCGATCATCATTCCCCCCAAAGGCGTGGTGACGCGCCAGAGCACGGACATCCTGGCGATTCCACACAAACCGACGGCACAGGCCCTGCGTTTCATCTGGGAGCATTACCGCGAACAGATCCATACGCCCGACATCGCCGTAGCGGCGGGCCTTTCACGGCGGGGCCTGGATCATGCCTTCCGGCAACACCTGCACCGGAGCGTGACCGAGGAGATCACCCGCCGCCGGATCGAACACGCCAAGGAACTGCTGTTGACAACCACCCTCAAAGCCTACGAGGTTGCCGAGCGATCCGGCTTCAGCGGATTGGTGTATTTCTCCCGGCTCTTCAAGCAGACCGTCGGCGTCAGCCCGCGCGAATTCCGCCGTCGACACCAGGCAGAGTGATCGCTTCAACGAACCATGCACCATCAAATTTGCCGGGGCCGCGGCGAACAGTCTCTGAGCTTGAAAATGACGAAGGAGATACCGGCCAGTTCAAGCTGCGTGTTGGTGAGTTGTACTCCTTCTGCGAGCAGGATTTCCGCCCCTTGCAATTCTGCCAGCTCCACGTGACAGGCAGGTTCCCCCGGGTTTACGGCGATGGCGAAGCGGCCTCGGGCGTCACTGCGTTGATAGACAAACGGGTAGCGGCCGGGCTCGGCATAGAGCGGGTGGAATGTGGCGTCGTTACCGAGGGCGGAATGCTGGTGGCGCAGAGCGATGAGCTGGCGGATGAAGCGCAACAGCGACGCCGGATCGGCGAGTTGCGCGGAAACCGTAGGCGCGTCCGGGGCGGGATCGACGGGCAAATAGAGCTGTGGTTGCGGCGCGGTAGAAAAGCCGAGGTTGGGCGTATCGGCTTCCCATTGCATGGGCGTGCGGTTGCCGGTGCGCCACATCGAGCCTTCCTTTTCCGGCAAACCGTCAAGGTTGCGCATGCCGATCTCGTCGCCGTAGTAGAGGAACGGAATGCCGGGCATGGTGAATAGCATCGCATACAACACCCGCAATTCCTCGGGGGCACGGCCGCGGCGAGGCCGCTGGAAATCGTGGTTGCCGGTAGGCAGCGAGATATAACCCTGCCCGGCGGTGGCACGGTAGTGCTTGAGGAAATTATCAAGGAACAGCCGGATATCACCCTCGCCTGAGCGCTCGAAGAAGACATGCGGGATGCGACTTGTACCGCGGAGTTCATTGCCTGAGCCAACCAAGTGCATGTAGGCGGGCTCACCAAAGTGGATCATGAAATCGACATGAAATCCTGCGTCGATGGCGCTGATCGGATGGCTCCACT
>JAABPW010000364.1 GCA_011391785.1 Verrucomicrobiota bacterium | reverse complement strand
CTGGAGCGCCTTCTTCATTTCCTTGAATTGAGACTTGAGCTTCCGGCGTTCGGCAGCGGGCAGGGTCTCCACCTGCTTCTCGAACTCCGACACCATCCGGTATATTGGCTCCCGCACGGCACGGGCGGCGGCGATTTCGGCCTCCACCGCCGGCCGGTTGCCCCGCTCGAACTTCTCCATCATCAGCCGCCGGTGCTCCACCGTACCCGTGAAATACATGGCCCCCAGTCCCCGGGCAAACATCGGGGCCAGGAGGATCACCAGCGCCGCCGTCATCAGGACAATCGCCAGCACCCCCGAGGCGGTGAAGGAGCGATCTAGCAGTTTACGGGTATCCAGTCGCATGGCGGCTATCTCCCCACCTTTCTACGGGTGCGGCGAACCCCCCACTCGCTGGCCAGGTTGCAGGCAAACGAAAACACGAGCAGGCACAGCGCCATGGCGAAAAGGACGTGGAACCGCGCGGAGCCGGTGGCCTGGTCGGCCTCGCCCATATCGCCGGCGATGGTTGCCGTGAGGGTACGGACGGGCTGCAGCACATTGTACCAGGGCTGAGGAATCTGGGCGGCATTGCCCGACGCCATCCAGACCACCATGGTTTCGCCCACCGCCCGCATCACCCCTAAAATGACTGCGGCCATGATACCGCTACTGGCCGCCGGGAGGATTGTCCTGAGTATGGTTTCGGACCGGGTGGCCCCCAGCGCGTAACTGCCTTCCCGGAGTTCCCTGCCCGTCGCCTGGATCGCATCCTCCGCCACACTTACCACCGTCGGCAGAGCCATGATTCCCAGAATAATGGACACGTTCAGTGCATTCGTCCCGCTACTGACCGTTACTCCTCCCAGCGACACCCCGAGTCGCCAGAGGCCCCAGAACGCCACCATGCCCATGAACGCCATCAGCGCCCACCGGATCCGGGAGCGATACGCCGCCGGGATGCGGTCTGACAGCAGATCACTGGCCACAATCACGGCAAGCGCCGCCAATGGCGCCCCGATAACCCAACTGGCCACCTGGAGAATATGACCGCCACGCTCCTGGAGGAGCGGCGCGAAAACCACCAACGCAAAAAACCCGTAGGCAACCGAGGGTATGGCGGCCAGAAGTTCAATCACCGGCTTGACCACCTGCCGCACCGCGAAAGGGAGTACATCACTCAGGCAGACCGCAGCCGTAATGCCAAGGGGTACGGCCACCAGCACCGCCCCAAGTGTCACCAGCCCGCTTCCCGCAAAAATGGCAACAACCCCGAATTCCGGGACCGCCGCCGAGGGATACCAGTGCGTGCTGGTGAAAAACTGCTTGAACCCCTGCAACTGAAAAAACGGCAACGCATCCCTGGCAATAAAGTAGAAAATAAACAGGACCGCAAACATCGACAGGGAGGTGACAGCCAGCAGGAATCCCGAGCCCAAAAGACCGGCCAGCCGCTGCCGCCGCCGGGCGCGATGGCTGAGCAGTAGCGAGCCCCCCCCTTTTAACGACGATGTGACTGACTGACCCATATTGTTTCCGATTGCTCAAGGTCTTAGGTGGACCGCGACCTCCGGGCGCGGTGAGCCATTTTCCAAGCCCACCGCCGCCCGGAGGTCGGCGGCACCTAAGACCGCATTACCCGCCTTACTTCACCGGAACATAACCGGTATCTTCGACGATTTTCTTGCCTTCCTCGGTCTTGCTCAGGTTCACGAAGTCATACAGGGCAGTCCCCGTCTTCGGCCGGCCATTCGTGTACATATAAAGCGGCCGGGCAATCGGGTAAGTCTTGTCGATTACCGTTTCAGCCGTGGGCGTGACCCCGTTTACCTTGAGCGTTTTCACTCCCTCGGTAAAGGCAAGGCCGACATATCCGATGGCGGCCTCCGTGCTCAGCACACGCTGCCGGATGGCGCCGCCACTCCCCACGTACTCCGCCCCGCTCTTCAGTTTTTCATCCTTCATCACCAGGGTATTGAAGCTCTCATAGGTACCGCTGTTGGTATCACGGCTGATCACCACGATCTTCTGATCCTGCCCGCCAAGCTCCTTCCAGTTGACGATCTTGCCCGTATAAATATCACGGATCTGTTTGATCGTGAGATTGTCGCGGGAATTGGAAGGGTGAACGATGACCGCCAGCCCATCCAACGCGACGACATTCTCAATCGCCAGCACTCCGGCGTCCTGGGCGGCCTTCTTCTCGGAGTTTTTCAATGGGCGCGACATCGTGGCCACGTCGCAGGCCGCGTTAATGAGGCTCTTGGCCCCGTTCCCGCTGCCGGACTCGCTCACCGTGATGTTAACGTCCTGGTGTTTGCCCATGTAATACTCGGCAAATGCCTTGGCCACCGGACCCACCGTTGTTGATCCATCCACCACAATGGAGTTGGCATCTTTGGCCATAGCGGCCCCAAAGCCCATCCCCACCACCGTCACCATCGTCATCAGTTTATTAATCTTTTTCATTTTCATATTCCTTCTTGCTTCATACTTCATAATTCATCCTTCATCCATTCCTCAAAACGCCGCCACGAGATCCAGTTGCAGCCGGTCATAATCCGTGCCGCCCTTGGCAATACCCTTGTCATCCTTGAAGTAAGCTGCACCCAATTGCAGGTTCTTCATGAGCTGGTACTTGGCATAGACCTTGTGACCCTTGCCGTCGGTTCCGCCACCCCAGCGGTCGGAATCCGTCCACATTCCCACCGTGGCATCCTTCTCGAGTTCGGTGTAGCTGTAACCGCACTCAAAGGTTCCAACCCTCTTGGCCTTGCCAAGGGAGATGCCATACAGATGACCCTGATCCAGCGAGTCGGCATCCGTGTTAGAGAGTTCCTGCCCGAAGATGGAGACCGGCACGCCGGCGATCCACAGGTCGAGGGAGGCGAAATAGACCATGGGGGTAAATTCCGTCGCCCACGCCTTGTTGGTGGTTGAGCCGCTAACAGTGCCTTTCTTCGTGCTGTTGCCATAGGAGCTACTCTTGTTTTCCCAGTCAATCACGTCGTATCCCTCCAGATTCTGGAAGCCGTAATAGCTGGCGCCGACCGTGAAGGACACTTCCGGCACGAACTGGAACTTGACCGCACCCTGCCCGGCAAACAAACGGGCAGGCTCCTTGCTGTCGCGCTCCTGGATCCAGATGCC
>JAABPW010000363.1 GCA_011391785.1 Verrucomicrobiota bacterium | reverse complement strand
CACTCCTTCAGGCGACAGATCGCCATCCCACATCAGATCATCATTCATGGTCAGGAAGGGATTCTTCATCTTGCCGGCAAACCCGTGCAGCTCCGTGGCGGACTCGAGCCCCAGCAGATCCACATCGATATACGCAAGGTCGAGCCGCATGTCCTTCTTCTGGCCGCCGTCACCAAGTGTCTGGTTTCCGGAAATCGGATCATTACCGCCGGTGGACAATCCAACCACGCCCTTGAGCCGGTTATTCACCTTGGCCTCAACCGAGAGACGGGCACGTATCCGGTCACGCTCACGGGTATAAGTGTCCTTGCTTGAGTTTTTCTTGGAATCATCGTTGATCGTTTCATTCCGGTACCGGAAATCGCCCTTGACGGTAATCGAATCCGCCCAGGTCTTGACCGGCACGGGGGCCGCAGCGGCCGTCGTGTTCGTCTCCGCCGCCAGGCACAACCCGCTCATGCCCGCCACCATCAGTACTCCTGCCACTACTCGTTTCATCTTTCATTCTCCTTTGTGTTGTTGGTTGTTGTGATGCAGTAAACAAAATGCCTGTAAGTTGATAATGAGCGCCAAGTTAGAATCACGTTAGCGCGCCAATCCTTTTGTGGTAATCAAGATAGGCCTGCGTTTCCTCACCCATGTAAAGCTCCAGAAGCCTAAGATCAGTCTTGCACAAGTCGACGACAATCAGGGCGTCCAATGCCATGTTGAATGAAGGGTCTACATTACAGGCCAGCACACGCCCGCCCAACTTGTGATACTGTCGCATCAGCACCGGTACGCCTTTTCCGTCCGGCTCAATCTCGCTGATCATCTCGGACAGGGCATCGAGATCAGGGATACGACAGGGAGTCGTCTTCCGATCATGGAGCAAGGACGGGTTTACCTTCATCGGCTTTCTAGGACAAACAAACCGACTCTCCCCATCCTGCGATTTCTGCTGCTCATAATATCCAACCACAAGCTGCCGCGCCACTTCGCTGTAGCGATTACTCATGCTAACTGTGCCGAACAGCTTCCTGTATTTCGGATTCCTGACAACAAACTGCCCAATCCCCTTCCATAGCAGAAGCAGGGGCAGATGCTTCTTCTGATACTCCTGCCGGACAAATGACCGGCCAATCTCAATCGCGGGATCCAGTGAACCAATCAATTCCCACCCGTATTTGAAAAGCGTACCGGTGTAGAGCCCCTTCATTCCGCATTGGGCCAGGATTTTATCCGTCAGCCCAAGCCGGTACGCCCCCACCACCTCTGATGTCTTGTGGTTCCACACAAACAAGTGCTGATACCCCTGATCGAAAACATCCATATCCAAGGCCTGCCCCGTGCCTTCCCCCACGGCACGGAAGGTAATCTCGCGGAGCCTGGCGATTTCCCTGAGTACGATGGGGATTTGTTTGGCTCCGGCAATATAGACCCGATAATCCCCGCTTGAGACCAGCTCCTGCTCGGGCGGCAACCACGCAACCTCCTGTTCAAGCAATACAGATTTTCCGGCGGCCATCACTGGCTGGGCACGCCGCGCACGGAAATGAGGAGCGCGCTTCACCGTAGCGCCACAAGGAACCATACCTAGCACACGGACCCGCATGCGCAGATAGCGGGTCATTTCGCCATCATCCGGTATGGCCTCCAGTTTTTGAAATGAAATAGGCCGCCCAACCCGGACTTTCAAGGAATGCCCGGCTTTGTTCACAATCTCACGGGCCAACATCGCCGTCCGCAGCCGGGGATGCACCAATCCGGCGAGCTGAAACAGCGGCCCATTCGTTCCCTCGAAATACAAGGGCAACACGGTTGCCTGGCCATGCCGGACAAGACGGGCGAGGGCAGGATGCCAATCCGACTCCCTGACGCCCCTTTCCCCCATATCATAATGCGCAACCTCCCCGGCGGGAAACATACCCAAGGTTGAGCCATTTCGAAGCCAGCGCAGACTCTGCCGCAAAGGCGCAACATTACTTGTAGCCGCCGCAGATCCGCCAAATGGATCCACCATGATCATCTGCGGCCGGAGCTCTTCAATATCCGACAACACCCGGGTCGCCATCAATTTCACATCGGAACGAATACGATTGAGAAGACTCAACATCACCAATCCTTCGACCCCGCCAAAAGGGTGATTCGCCACGACCAATAAGGTCCCATCCCGTGGAATATTCTGTATCTCCCCATGCACCACCTGGTAGGTAACGCCCAATCCCGCCAGTGCGCGATCCGCAAAGGAGGCTACGCCGGGACCCGCCTTGATGTCATTATACATTCCCGAGAGGCGATCAAATTGAAATAGTCCCCCAAGCAATTGCTGCGTAAACCGGGCAAACTCTTCCCCGGGAAAGGCCACCCCTGTAGGGGTGGCGTGCTGAAGCGAAGTGAATGGTATTTTCATAGTGTCATGACCCTATCACGGCTGCATTAGGCTTTTGTGTGCCGCCTGTTAGTTTTCGGCAAAGTGCTATTTCAGGAAATGCCTCACTCCCATTCCCTGCGAAACCGCCAGGGCGGGCAACCTGTGACGAGGCCAGAATTTCAGGAGCCACCCCAGCCAGGACAGTAATCTGAGCAATACAAGACGATCTGCCAACCGGTAAGCGGAGTGTTTCCGGGTCAACGCCCGCAGCCCCAGGTTGACGAACCCCCAGCTCAGCCGCGAGGACCGGAGCTTCACGATAAACATTTGGGATCCCGTCTGATTGTGTTGGTATTCACGAATAAGCGACACTAATCGTTGCTCCACCTCTCGGGAGTTTCGCCCCAAAAACCATTCCCTCGCCACGGCAAGGATTCTGAACAAAGCATACTGGGAACGAAGCCCATCGGCGGGCAAGGCTAACAACTCCGCCAGCGCCACCATCCGCTGGATCTTCTCCAACACCGAATACCCCTGCTTGATTGCCGCCCGGCGGTCCACGACGAAATGGCGCATCAATGACCTGATTGAGTTTGTTATGAGAACCGTATCCCAAAACACATGAAGTAGCGGAGGCAGGCGAAGCCGCCGAAAATACACTGCGCACCTGGCATAATCCTCAAAATACAATCCCTCACGAATCACCTCCGAGGACAACTTCAGGAGCTCCAACAACTTTTCTGGATTCCGACCGGGCAGCCGCGCCACACAAAAGGCACGAACCGCCTCTTCAACCCCTAAATGATGCCGGAACAAATGCACCGTGACCCACACATTCAGCTCATTCCACACGGAAGAGTTTTTTAAAAAGGTAATGCTTCGTGATGAGCTCCAGCCCCCGGTCTGACTCCAAACAGACATCCCCACAACATTCCGGCATCCTGTCAGGTCATAAGCATACTGCTCATAGTCCCACCCGATGAAAGAAGGGTATTCTCCAAATCCCTCGTATTCACGCCGCGCCTGGAATTCCACCAGTTTCTGATGGCGAGGATCATTGTAGAAATGTGTGCACAACGGCACATACCTGAAGAAATCGGTCTCGCCGTATTTCATCGAGATAATCAGCCTTTGACTGTGAAGCCCGCCAAATACCTTTTCGTAAGTGTGCCGGTTCCACATCAAATCACCAACCCTGTACGCACCCAGACTCCAGGTCCGAACCACCAGATTTCTCGATTGAGCTTCACAGACAGTCAACAGGCTTTGGATATATCGCCGGGCTTGTTTCGGTGTACGAAGCACAGGGCGACTCAGGAAGTCCCCCTTGACGTCCACCCCGTCGGACTCACCAAGACGGACTATAATCCCCTGCACCTGGGGAAAATCCCGGAACACCTGATCCACAGCGCCCGCAAGAAACCGGGTGATCCGCCCATCGTCATCACCGAGGAGTTCATCCAACTCACGATTGAAGTAGGCAATATCGGTAGTGAGGTAAACCTTGAGCCCGGCTTCTGCGGCAATCTCAAACAGACTCCTGAACTCCTCGCGATATACGGCGATACGGCGCCGCAAAGCAGGGTCATAACAAAAATATTCAGCCAAGTGCGCCAGATCGTCCAAAGAAATGGCATTGAACCCCATTGAGGCGGCACTTCTGGCAAAACGGGCAAAAGACAGCCGAATGCTCCGGAACAACGCGCGGTCAACAAGCCCATCTCGTTCCAGAGTTGCAAAAGGGATTTTCGACCAATTGATTTTTCCCTTGGGATGGTGTTCAAAAAACGGCCCGATCCCATCGATCATGTAGATATTCATGACTTAGAACTGATCCAGCACCCGTTCCCAGCTCAGATCTTTTGCGGTCTTCAGGGCGTTTCGGGACATCACCATTCGCCGATCCTTGTCCCAGACAAGCTCGCGAATGGCGGCACACAACGGGGCTGGCGTCCGGACGTTTACCGCCAATCCAGACCCGTTCCGTGCAATAATTTCGGCTGGTCCTCCCTCATTGGAAACAATGGCGGGCAGCCCGGAGGCCTGCGCTTCCAGGACCACATTCCCGAACGTGTCGCTGGCGCTGGGGAAGACAAACATATCGGCGCTGGCATAGGCCCTCGCCAGGTCGTCACCCACCAGTAAGCCGGTAAATCGGATGTTTTCATCCGTAACCTCCCGCCGCAGGATTTCCAGCTCAGGCCCTTCACCCACCACGACAAGATCAACAACCGGGGTGGTGGTCCTGACATAACGAAAGGCTTCAATCAGGGTCCGCACATTCTTTTCTTTCGAAATCCGCCCCACATAGAGAAGCTTCAGATTGCCGTTCAAACCATATTGCTCCCAGAAATGTTCATCACGCTTCCCGGGATTGAAGCGCGCACAATCCACTCCCCGCGGCAGGACTCTCAGTTTGGCTGAATCAAACCCGTTTTCGGTTAATTGCTTCCGGTAAAATTCGCTCGGTACGTAAATTCTCTCCATCTGGCCATAGAACCACTGCATATACCGCCACGCCAATTGCTCCAGCACCTCATCCTGGGTCAGACTTTTGACATACTTCGGAAAATCGGTGTGATAAATACCCACCGTCCGTAACCCCAGCAGACGAGCCGCCATCAGGGCATTCAACCCCATTGGCCCGGGCGTCGAGATAATGACTTCATAATAATTCCCTTTCTCAATGGCTCCGAGCACATCCATAAAGGGAGGAAACGCCAATTTCTGCGCATCATACTCCGGCAGGGAAAACTGGCCTAACGGCTTGAAATTGATAACCTCCGGCCCAGCCCACTCGGGCTTCTCGAGGCACGTCATCACGTCAATCGGCAAGGCGCGTTCCCGGGCTTTCGCCGTTAACATCCGAATCGTGTGTGACACCCCATTCACATCACTGAACGTGTCGGTTACCCAGGCGCGTCGATTGCTTCGGTAAGGCCAGAAGCTTTCACCTCCCAGCCGCCGAACCGTGTCCTGGAGAAATCGTTCATCCTTGTGCTGGACTCCAAAGGCTGTGAAATAGGGCGCAATTCCCAGCACTACGGTACTGAGGGAGGCAAGAGTCTGAAGTCCATCAACCAACCGGCCTCCCTCGACATGAGCCAGGAATTGCCGAAAGAATGTATATCCGAGCTCATGGCTAACCCGGGCCGCGGCCTCGAAACTCTCCACATCACGTCCGGCTGGCTTGTCACCAGCCGAGCCAGATAACGACCCCCGCCGCAGCTTTCCAAACTCCTCGGCTAAAATTCGCTCTCCCGGGCTTAATTTTCTGACACGATATCGCCGCACAACCCGCTCGGCCCATGACCGAATGGGTCCTGATTCTTTCAAGGGCTGTTCATACCCATCAATCAGCCTCTTCAGCAGTTCTCCCAGAACGGACGATCCCGCCCCCTGGCTTAGAATACGGTTCCGGTAGTAGCTATAGGCGATATGATAAAGACTGTGCGCCAGACGCATGCTGGTGCCAGCTGAACCGCCCGGAGCATGCCGTCCCGCCCGGAGATGCCCGATAAACTCCTGAACGGTCGCGGCTGCAGGGGTTTCCGTATAAGCACTGGCAACATACACGCCACTGTGATCATCACTGCCACCCGCAAAGCGCTTAACCCACGGCTCCGCGCCAAAAGGCGTGATACCGTGTCGTTCGGCCATCACCGCGATCAGCTCCGGGGTCAGACGGGAAAACAATAGGTTGGTCAAATCGCCGGCTCTGGGATTGCGTGACCCATTGATCGTTTCAAACCGGTCAAACAGGAGGATCAGTTTTTCCACATGCTCTACCGTCAGCATGTCATTAACCCGGAAAAGAGGATGAGCGATGACATGGCATACATCCTTGTCATGAAGGTATTGCCGGAGCTCATAGATATTCTGCCGCACTTTCTGGAGATCGGCAAACTGCGCTTCAGTAATGTCCTGAACGAGACAATGGACCTTGCAGCCATCCTCGGGGAAATAGGTCGTCAGTTCGGCTGAAACAAAGGTTTTGGGAAGATGGGCAATCTCCAGAGCGCCATCAATGCAGTTGTGGTCAGAGATGGTAACAAAGTCCATCCCCTTCCCCCAACACGCCTTGGCGACATCCATCGGCTCGGTAAAGCTCTCGGGCGCACCTATGCGCCTCAGGAACCATTCAGTGGGCCTGTTTGAATACTTACTATGAACATGAATATCAGCTTTCATAACTGTATCTTCCCGCAAGACCGTCAGAACAGTGCGAGAGAACAGTTATTTTTCAGTTAAAGGATTGGGGGAATGAGAAAGAAGGGCGCAATGGGTTGAGCTTGAAACCATTCCGTATTCCCAAGCCATCAGCAGGGAAAACATCAATCACGCCACGGGAATCCGAAGGATAAACGTACTACCCTGGCCGGGCACACTTTCCACCGAGACCGTTCCGTGATGGGCCAGGGCGACATGCTTCACGATCGCCAGCCCGAGGCCGGTGCCCCCCATGGCGCGACTGCGGGCCTGGTCCACGCGGTAGAACCGCTCAAAGATCCTCTCGAGATGCTTCTTTTCAATCCCCTGTCCCTCGTCGGACACGCGGATTTCAATCTGGTCCTGCTCCTGGGCCGCCGTGACCGATATCCGCGTCTCGCCGGGGCTGTACTTGATGGCATTGTCGAGAAGGTTACCCACCGCCTGCTCAAGAAGCGACGCATTGGCCCTCGCCCGGATCACGTCGGGACAATCGAGCACCAGCAACATCCCCTTCTCCTCCGCCCGCTTAGTGAACGTCTGGACCGCCCTCGCCAACACATCACTGATGGACGAGGTCTCCAGGGGAATCTCACCGCGTTCCGCCTCGTATTCCAGGCGGGACAGGCTAAGCAGATCCTCCACCATGGCCTCCAGCCGACTCACGTGACGCCCCATCATGTCGAGGAAACGCGCCGTCTCCGCAGGATCATGCGGCATCCCGTCCGCCAATGTCTCCACGCATCCCTTGAGGGTCGTGATCGGGGTCTTGAGCTCGTGCGACACGTTCGCCACGAAATCCCGGCGCATGCTTTCCAGCCGCTTCAGGCGGGTAATATCGTTCATCACCACCAGTGCCCCGATGGGGGATCCATCAGCATCCTTCAGTCCCGCCCCGTGCAACTGGAGCACCCGTTCATCGCCGCCGCGAAGTGTTACCTCGCGCTCCGTGGGCGTCTCTGAATCCAAGGTGGCCAGGAGGAATTCCTGAAGCTCGATGTTCCGCACAACCTCGAGAATATGCCTTCCTCGCCCTTCTTCAGGGTTCACACCCAGAAGCCGGCAGGCCGCCGGGTTGATATGCAGGACATGCTCGGTCTTGTCCACCGCCAGCACGCCCTCCACCATGTTGGCCAGCACCGCCGTTTGCTCATGATTCTGGCGCGCCGTTGAGCGGATCCGCTCATTAAGGTGGTTCGCCATCTGGTTCATGGTCCGGGCCAGGGCTCCCAACTCGGCGGTATCGGGAACAGGAACACGCGCCGTCAGTTCCCCTTGGGCAAACTGCTCCGACACCTGCCGCATATATTCCATAGGCCGGGTAATCCGGCGCGAGAGCAAGAGCGCCAGCAGAATAAAAGCAACGGCCACCCCCACCCCGCCAAGGGCAACATGGCGGTAAAACGTATTCAAGGTCCCGTCGATCACAGCCAGGGGCAGGGAAACGCGCACCACACCCGCCACCTTCCCGTTTTGCCTGATCGGAAGAGCCAGATACATGAGTCGTCGCCGCAGGGTGTCACTGTACCGGATGGATTGTCCCTTCTTCCCAGCCAAGGCCGAGGAAACCTCCGGCCGGCTCCGGTGATTCTCCATGATCGCTGGATTTTCATCGGAATCGGCCCGCACAACCCCATCAGGCCCAATCACCGTGATGCGGGTCATGGTCATCCGGCCAAGTTCCTTGCACAACCGGTCCAGCGCCACACCATCACCTCCCGGTATAACCGCTGCTTCGCTGGCAATAATCTGGGCCCTTGCCAGAAGATCGACGGCAACCTGATCCTGGTGAAACTGATGCAGGGAACGGGTAATATACCAGGCTGTCAACAGCAGGACACCTGCCGCGACCCCCAGGAAATATCCGTATATCCTCCAAAAAAGACGTTTGCCCTTCATATCACTCCCTGAAACGGTATCCTACTCCACGCACCGTCTCGATCAAATCCCCGCGCTTGCCCAGCTTGCGCCGCAGGGAGACCATCTGCACATCCACGGCACGATCGGTCACCGCATAATCCAGTCCCTTGACCCCATCCACAATCTGCTCCCGGGTAAACACCCAGCCCGGCCGCCGGGCCAGGAAATGCAACACCCTGAATTCCGACACCGTAAGCTCCACTGCGGATTTACCGCATAGCACCTCATGCCGGCCGGGATTGATGGTCAAATCATGTACCTTGAGAATAGCATCCGCCAGCACAGGAACCTGCTCCCGCCGCCGCAACACCGCCTGGAGACGGGCCAGCAACACCTTCATGCTGAATGGCTTGACTACATAGTCATCCGCCCCCATCTGCAAGCCCACCACCACATCGGACTCCTCGCCCTTGGCGGTAAGCATGACCACCGGAATGCCCGCCGTCTCCGGTTTTCCCTTTAATAAACGGCAAATTTCCAGTCCCCCCATTCCGGGCAGCATCAGGTCGAGAAGAACCAGATCCGGCTTGCGGCGGGCAATGGCATCCACCGCCCCATCCCCACGACTCATCCCATCCACGTCAAACCCCTCTCGGGTGAGATTGTATTGGAGGAGCTTAAAAATATCCTCCTCATCCTCAACGATCATGACACTCTTCTTAACCATGTTGGGAAGTCTAAGCCATCCCCGCCCCAAAGGGAAAAGGATTTGTGTTAGAAATTGATAAGCCTTTTTGCGTGATTTTCATCCCTGTTTATG
>JAABPW010000374.1 GCA_011391785.1 Verrucomicrobiota bacterium | reverse complement strand
GTCTTCAACAGCGCCAAGTTTGTTACCCCAAATGGAGCAAATCCCGAAGCGCCCCTTATCCGTTCCTCG
The DNA here is from genome assembly GCA_011391785.1 of Verrucomicrobiota bacterium. Taxonomy (GTDB): domain Bacteria; phylum Verrucomicrobiota; class Kiritimatiellia; order CAIKKV01; family CAITUY01; genus JAABPW01. The sequence continues at coordinate 34,592 of JAABPW010000374.1, read as the reverse complement.
ATTTCTCCGGGAGGGGCATCATAAAGCGTTTCGCTCGTCACGGAGACGGTGTTTGTGTAGGCGGTATTGGGACGAACCGTTGCCGCGACGACAGCGCTGAAGGAGTTCGTAACAATGGCACCGGGATTGAGAGACACATTACTGGTCGTAAAGAACCGGACCACCATACCGGAGGTCACATCCGAGACCGTGTAATCCCACCCGGGAGCAGCGAGAACATCCCCAACCGTATTCGTATCGTACTGATCCGGCCTGACCAGATCTGTCACCAAAAGGTTATAGGCCTCGGACAAGGCAAGCGGTGAATTTGTGACGATCAATGAAATCAGGTTGGTATCCCCTGCATCCTGATAAACGACTGCAGCTCCGTTGATGAGCTTGCGGACTCCCACCCGGGGCTCTGCGACATTGTACCACACGCTATTCGCCGCATTGGTTACGTAGGCATCCCTGACGATGGCGGCATTCCGGTTTGAGGTGGAATTCCCTGAATAACCGATATTAGTGGCTATATCCAGCACCACCAGCTCGAGATACAGGTCAAAAAAGTCATTCGTGTAAACACCATCAGGGTTGTTGGTCAGCGAGGGGATGGTGAACCGGATAGTTTTGCCAGAACCGTCATTCGTCCCACCCATGCTCAATGAACTATTGGGTGTGGGGTCACCATCCGTGATGACCAGGCCGGCGTTGGTTGTCACCCCGAACAGGGGTCCATTGGTTAACACCACGAACTGATAGCCGAACCCAGGATAGGTGAGCCCGGCATTCGTGTTGCCACCCACCCAATCCATTCCGACAGGAATAGTGTCCTCGACCACAAGGTTGGAGGCGATCCCCTGGGGAACCGGGACATGAATCATGTAGATCGTACGTTCCCCGATGGTGAACACATTGCTGGCCGCCGTGTCCAGGGTATTGGTTTGCGACGACCAGACATTCGTCTTATCAATCCCGCCGATCGAAAGCGCCGTGATACTGACCGAACTGGTGGCCGCGTAGTTATTCAGCACCAGCGGATCAACCCCATCGGCACCCGTTCGTCGTGTTCCAGTAACCCCCGGCATGGACTCGTAGGCAACAGAATTGATGTTGACGATCGGGGCACCGATCACCTGTCCGGACACCACCACAGGGAAGACCACGACCGCGGTATCGCCCAACACGAGATTGGCAAACGCCGGGTAGTTACTGGCAGCCATCGAGATGGTTTCGCCCGAGACATAATTCGACAATCCGCCCAGGGGAGCTCCCGCAAAGGTCAAACCCGGCGGCAGGGTATCCGTGAACACCAGGTTGTAGGCCGTTGTAGAACTTGCCCCGGAATGGACGATGGTATTCGTGAAATAGATCACGTCGCCGGCCTGGACCAAACTCGCGCTGACATCCTTGCTGATCACGAGATCGGGCTCGACCAGCATCATTTCCGTGATGGCAGGGGTTGGCACGTTGGTCACCCCGGCCACGGTATAGAACGTGGAAGCGGAATTGGTGAAAAGCAGTGCATTCTGGTTTGTAAGGGAATTATCCACCACCACTGGGATATCCACCACGATCGAGGAGAGATCATTGGTCAGGACGGAAGGGGAAAGGGTAAACACCCCTGTTGCAGGATCATAAACGGCATTCGTAATCCCCGTCATGCTGATGTTCGTGGGGGTTCCAAAAACGAGATTGGTCGGCAAGCTCTCGACCAGCGTGACGTTCGTGAACGCCGCCCCGAAATAACTGGCCGAAATCCGATACACCAGCGGTTCCCCGATCCTGGCCGTACGGAAAGCCCCGGCATCGGCGGGATCCTCCCCCTCATACCGCACCGTCTTGTGGATTTCGGAACCCGCCACAAACAATTGATCCTGATCGAAGCCGTAATACTGGCCGTTAAGCGGGGTCGTGATCGTGGGGCCCGTCATCCAGTCCACCAAGGGAGCGGCTCCAAAAACATTGGTCCCGACATATCCGGTGATATTCGAGTTAACGCTATCCCCAACCACTTCCCCGAGAATATAGAGTGGACCGGCATTCTGCCGCGCGACTGCGGTAAACGTCAACGTGACGTGATCCGCCAAGGCATTCAGGACGACCCCGGGCAAGTCGACGAGGATATTCGTGCTATCCAGGATATCCATCGTCAGCGAACCGCTTCCGCTTTCCACCTTCTGGGTCGCTACGCAGGAGAGATTGGTCCAACCCTCCCCCAGCAACACTCTGATGTGCAAATTGGAGGCGACACCAAGCTCGGCATGATTGGCGATGGTCACAGTAAAGGTAATCGACTGGTTATTACTCACAACCATCATGTTGGGCTGGATATCAATAACGGGAATGGGTTGTTCATTAACCGCTGAACTCGAGGTTGAGGCGCTATTCAGCTGTCCACATAGGTTCGTGAAATTCAAAGTAGAGGAAGTGGTTCGCAGGAACGGAACCGGTGGATGTGGATCCTCGAAATCCAGGTCCGTCGGATCTGCCAGAGTGTCAAGGGTCGAGCCATCCGTAACCAGCTGCAAGGCCATGACAAACCCCTCCTGATACCCAAGTGTCGGCTCGCTCTCATTTCTAAGCGTGGTCGCATCGCAGGCATTCGTCGTTGAAAAATCAATAATGGCCTTGGAGCCTACCGGACTCCCGGCAAGCGTCATCTTCAAATTCGACGAATTAAATTGACCAACCACTGATCCGCTGACAAAACGGTATCCCGTTGGAGCCGAATTCGTGCTCACAACCCCATAGGCGGTCGATCCGGAATTGGTATAGGCCACCGTAAGCACCCCCCCCCAGGGCTTCAACGAGACACCACTCTGCGAAGTCGAACTGATCGCCGGCAGGGAGGAGAACCCTGCGTTCCTCGTCACACTCCGGCACAAATCCGAGGGGGAACACCCGTAAAGCAAGGTTGCCGAATCCGTAAAGGACGAGCACGCCTCCACGAGCCCGGTGATCGTGATCTGGAATGATGGTTCCGACACCAGATAGGGCGCGACATTGCTGGCGGTGAGCGACATCAACGTTGCATTACTCCACACCAAGGTCGTGCCATTCGTTGCATCCGGGGGAGTAGAGGCCCCTGCAAAGACAATCCCCGCAGGCAAGGTATCGGAAAGCTGCATCGCATACACATCAGCAACTGATGTCGGATCATGAGCTATGGTGATCGTAAAGACATTGGTACCATCCAGGTCCACCACGCCCGACCTCTGTTGAAGAGTCATGGCCATTACCGGAAGATCCAAGGCCTGAACAGAGGTCACTGAAGCCATCGTCTGGGTAATGCCGCACAAATCCACAAAGTCACTCTGCGCCACATAATTGCCATCCCCATTTACGGCATCACACCCGGCCGCAACCGAATAGAAGATCGTCAAGCGCTCACCCGGCGGCAAATCCGCATAGGGCGCAATACGATCCTTGTCCCACATCAGCATCGAACCGGCTATCACGGGGTCTCCCACTGTAGGATTCGTAACTCCCTGGTACGCATAACGGGATGATCCTGACACATACGAAACGCCCTGTGGCAGGGTCTGATAGGTACGAACGGTATAAGCATCCGTAAGGCCGCTGTTACGCACCCCGATCTCAATGGGATTTTCCTGGCAAAGCGTACTCTGAGCCGGAAATACCGTGCGTGTCACAATCGACCCCGCCGCAGACAGATAGGATGCGGATCCGCTTATATCGGTCTGGCATGTCGCCCCCTTGCACCCATGACTCGCCTGAAAGTTCAACAGCTGGGAGCCGCACGACTTGAGCATATTGGTTACGAAAATATCCAATGATGCGTTTGGCGGCAGATCATCCGCGAGACCGTCACCGTCCTTGTCTGCAAGTTGATCGAATGCGTTCGTGTACTGGAACGTCCAAACGACATTCGACGGGGTAACAACGGCAGGCGCCACACTGGCACTGCCAAAAACGATATTGGAGGGCAACAGCATTTCGGCGGTAACGTTATAGGCGCTACCAGCCCCTGAATTCAAAAGATGCAACTGCACGGTATAGTTCGTATCGGTCAGGAAAACGATTTCAGGCTGGATATCGGCGAGCAAGTTCCCCAAGGGGTGAATGTCCGGAATGGCATTTGTCTCCGAACCGGCGAAATACGTCTGTGGACTCTGTCCTCGCTCGCAATTGCTGTTGAAATGAACCGTTGCATGCATCTTCTCGCCGGACGCGGCCGAGCAGGACCCGCGCAACACATACTGGATCGATCCCGCGCCATTCGTGCCAAGATCTCCCAGAACCCAGGTCAGCCGGTTGGAACTGCTGGTCGGCTCGGAAGAGGACACCGCCCCCCCTCCCAAATCGAGCATATTCGTGTAGGTCGTCGACCCCGCCACATAACTCATGGCTCCGGCTACCGCCCCCTCTGAAAGATCGAGCGTCACACTGACATCGTAGGAGGGGAAAACGGAATTGGATCCGCTCAGCAATCCGGGACTAGAAATCTGGGCCAGATCGATCCGCCCGGTGATCACCCCGCAGGCCTCCACAAGGGGTATTGACTCAAGCTCGATCGTCATCGAACTTCCTCCGACATTCCAGAAAACCGAACCCAAGCTCCCGCTACATCCGGGCACCACCAAGCCGGAGGTCTGAAGCACCTGCCCGGGCTCCAGGGTGTGCACCTCCCAATCAATCTGCAAGGAATTGGTCACGGTGGCGCGATTGGAGTAGATCGTGCTGTTGAGCCCGGACAAATCGACCATCATGTTGGTCCCGGTATCCAGAACCGTAACCGATGAAGTCATGTTCGATCCGTCAACTGTAACCATCACGGTATTCGTGGCCGTAAGCACGCTGTTCGAACCGCCCAGATCCGACACAAAGATAACGCCGGTCCAATTCGAATCCCCACCCGAGAAATTCGTGAACACCTGGGTCAGATGAACCGGTCGGCAGACCTCTACCAGGCCAACCGGTGCGGAAAGACTGCCGTCATAGACGCACCCTTCCCCGCCACCTCCGCCACCTCCGCCACCTCCGCCACCCCCGCCGCCTGGACAGGGCGCCAGCCGGGTGTAATACGGCAATCCGCTTCCCGCTACAGGCGTTAAACAGCCAAGGCAATTGGTAAAGTCAGGCACTCGAACCTGGTTGGCAATCAATCCATAGGGGCCGGCGCAGGGGGTCCCGACCGCCAGATCAAAACGCGCCGTCGCCACGCCGCTCCCGGTATAGGTCAAATTCGACCAGACCACACTATTCCCGATCTGCACACCACCGCCCGAAATATTGGTGGGAGTCAGGTTTGGGCTTGCAGGGAAGTCATCGATGAGCGTAATGGATTCACTCCCCGAGAAATTCGTATAGGCAAATAGCACCATGACGGGAATCGGCCCATTGGTGTCAGTAACCGTGGCAGGCAGGACCTGCGTCACACTCGCTTCGGGAACATTGGTGACGAAAGCGGACGCAGAAAGGATCGGAGGACCGAACGGATGCCCGCAGGCATCATGGTAGGTAAAAGAAAAATAGATGTACTTGGGTGAAACGGAAAGCGGACACGCGCCCCCTGCCTGCAAGGTGACGGAAATATTGGTCGAGCCTGAAGCGGGAATGTCTCCAAGATAAATGGCGCCATTCGATACGGCGGCCCCGGAAATGATCCATCCCGGCGGCAGCGAATTGCTCGCCACAATGTTGAAGGCCGTCCCGCCGGTCTGCAGGACGCTGGCTTCATTGGTCAGATGAAGGGTAAGCGTGGTCCCGGAGCAATATGACACCGGCACCGGCCCGGCGGGCAGGATGCTACCCGAAAGGATCGGATTCCGATCCTCCAGGATCAGGGCGGCCGTTGCGGTCTTTCCCTGGGAAACGGTATTCCCGCATTCGGAAGTAGGCGAGCAGCCCCAACTCGCGTCCACCTGGTTATAAAGCGCCGCGCACTCTACCGCACGCCCCGTCACGACGATCGAAACACTCTGGTCCGGCACCAGGTTGGTCAAGGCAGGAACGGCGGTCGAGTCCCAGGTTATCCATGTTCCCGCAGCCCCCATATTCGTAACACTCGATGGAGCAACACTGAACCAGTTTGTCTGGATGCCGAATGCCATCTTGTCCAGAATCCTGACATTCGGGGTATTCCCCAAGCCCGAGTTGATGACCGTGATCGTCCAGCCGACAAGCTCACCTCCGCCAACCGTCTGCACCAGAGGCGTCTTCATCACGACCAAGTCGCCGGGATTCACCGAAACAAATCTCGCGAATGTCGCGGATGCAGGAGTGCCAGGCGGCTGCTCGTAACTGACTTTTGATTGGATCGCTCCGGCAACGGTCTGGCAGCCGAAACTGAGGGTATACACAATCTTTACCATGTCCCCTGGCTGCATCCCCGTCGGAACAATTCCGCTTCCAGGCGAAGGGGTCGGCTCTGTAGCCCAATCGGTCCGGTTGTTGTGATCCTCATTGGCAGGATCCCGCCCGATGGATTGTCCCACGTTCACCAGCAGACAGGAAGGCGAGAAGGCAGCAGCGGAACTACCGTAGGAGATCCCGTCGATGACAGCTGAAGAGGCATTCAACAGGAACACACCATCTCCGAAGGTGTTTAAACCGCTGCCAATGGCGCCATCGGTAACTTCAAAGACCTGCCCCGTATAACTGGGGAAATTTGCCAGAAAGCTATTGGTCCGCCCGGCGACAATCACGAACTCATTCGGCCCAATCGTCATGGGCGGCAAAACATCCGATAATCCCGGCGACGCATCCTTTATGTTCCAATTCGTGATCGCAATCGCTTCGGACGTTGGATTATACAATTCCACCCACTGGTGAGAAGCCAGCGGAGAGGCATTGGTATTGTAGTAGACCTCGGAAATCAGCAGGTGCGACACGGACGAGGTGCCAACCAGGGATGAAAAATCCCATACCAGGTTCGTTCCATCGACTATCGCGGGCTCAGCGGCGCCATTCGTCCTCACAATCCCGCCAGGAAGCAACAAGGTTGACTGCCCGACCATATAGGCGAAATTCGTCGAAGGAAGGATATTGGTCACCACCAAATTGGATAAAACCTCCCCGGTATTTACAATGGTATTGGTGACTGACGCGGTATCACAAAGGGAAATCCGGGCAGGGGCATCGAGCGACAGGTTAACCGCAGCATGGGCGGAGACCGCCATCCATATCCCAAGAGAGAGAGAGAGAAGGGGGACACCTCTCGTTTGAAGTTTAGACACAAGAGAAGTCCTCATCGCAACGATATGGCTCATATAAATCCCCCTTTTTTACTTCTCGAAATTTACAACAATAGCCCTCGACAATACAAACCTCTTGTTGATATTTATGAACCATGAATCTATTTCCTTGCATTGCCGCATTCTTTATAGGATGGAGCGTATCAGCTCAAGGAGCGGCCACTCCCAGCATCTCCTGCGACGCACCAAGCTACGATTTTGGCACACGTCTTAACACGGAAGAAATTCCGCACACCTTTATCATCACCAATAAGGGAACTGCGCCCCTCATTATCTCCCGGATTCGCGGCGGCTGCGGGTGCACTCGACATGAACTCGCTCGTAGCACTATCCCCCCCGGCGAATCGACAACATTGGGGGTTCGCTTGACAATCCGCGGCCATATTGGCCCGAAAAATGCCAGTATCTACCTGCACTCGAACGACCCGGCCGAACCGGTGTATCAATGCCATATCTCAGGAATTGCCGCCGCAGAACTGGATATTGTCCCCCAAAGCGTCAACATCTCCATCCCTTCGGATATCACGAACCTGCAATCAAGAATCAATATCTGCAATCGCACAGGAACCCCGCTAAACCCTACTAACCTATTGACCTCAAACACCTTCTGTCAGGCACAGCTCGTTACAAACGTCCCGGGACGGGACTATGCCATTTTAATCAAAATTCTGACCAATGGAATTACCATGTCAACCCAGGGATCTATCCGCCTCGCCACCGACCATCCCCGTTATCCGCTACTTGAAATCCCCATTTCCGTCACCGTTGTCAGGGATATCAGTGCCTACCCCCCCACGGTTGTCATGAAAGAAGCCAGGGCGCAGCAACAGGCCGAAAGCCGATACATAATCGTCAAATCATCCAATAATCAACCTTTCACCGTAAAAAAGGTGCAAGCCATCCCACCAGTCATACCTGTGGGAATTCAAAGTATTAAGCCAGACTGGGTCCGTCTCCGCATCGGTCCCCTCCTCCCCTCTACATCCATGACCGGAATCGTCATCCGGATTCACACGGACCACCTCGATCAACCGATCTTGGATGTCCCCTTCGATGTGTCACGGTAACCCAGCGCTGGTCTTTCGGCAGCATTACCTTCCCTTCTGAATTGCGTTGCATTTCAAAAAAATTTAAACTAGTTTGGTTTAGTCAAAAGGGGTTTAATCATGCATATTGTCAGCTTATTTTCAGCTAAAACGCATCTTTCAAGAATTGTTGAGGATCTCGCCAGTGGCGCCGAGCAGGAGGTAATTATTTCCCGGCACGGGAAACCCATGGTAAGGGTTATGGCGATAAAGCCCAACGAAACATCCTGCCGCATTGGACTTGCCAAGGGACAGTTCCTCGTTCCGGATGACCTTGACACAGCCAACCCTGAAATCGCCAAACTATTTGCCGCTGAAGGGAATACACCTTATGCGACTGCTCCTTGACACACACATCCTGCTCTGGGCACTTACCGATGATCCTCGACTGTCCGCCACGGTACGCGACCTGCTGCTGGACAAGAATAATGATGTATTTTTCAGCGCTGCATCAGTATGGGAAATTGCAATCAAACGCACGCTTCAACGTTCCGGAATGCCCATCTCTGCAACTGAAGCGATTCGCTATTTCCATGAGGCCGGATACGAGGAATTGGGGATTTCCGCCAGCCATACCGCCATGGTCGAGTCACTGCCTCCCCTGCATACCGATCCGTTTGATCGCCTCCTTGTGGCCCAGGCATTGGCCGAGCCCATGCGCCTGGTCACCCACGATCGCCTCGTCGCCAGCTACAGCCCGCAGATTTTATTAGCCTGACGACATCGCCCTAATTGGATTCGGATAAAGTCCTGAAGGACGTGGTCCACTGTCGGACCACAAGGCCACGGGGGCGTGCAACGTCCATAATCCTGGCGATCAGGGAATGCTCGACTTTGCCGAAGACAACAAGTTCATCGGCTGCCGTCGATTTCAGGATGGCATCCAGGGACTCGAGTCCCCCGAGAACGCGGTAGCCATGCACCCAGCGCCCCCACAACGCCGCATCCTCATCCACCATTCCCACGACAATGATCCTGTGGGTATCGTCATACAAGAGGCTGACCTCCTTGAGAAACAGGAGGCAGTCAGCCCCCACCCCGACAAGAAGCACCCGCCTGCCCTGCTGTTTGCCGGCGGAAAAACGTGACTTCCAGGCCATCATGTCCTGAACCACCCGCACAAAGGCACGCATACCGACAACCAAGGGAACCGCCAATCCCATGTAGAGAAACGCTACTTCCATCAAAGTCCTGCCGTGCCCATAAAACGTGACCGATCCGGCCATCCAGAGCAGGATACCGGCAATAACCGCCAGCCCGGTCAACGCATATTCCGAAACCCGCGCCATACTCCATACCCGGCCGTAGGACCGGCTCGCTATCAGCGCCAGGAACGGAAGTCCAATCGCCCAGGGCGCAGCCCTTTCCCACTGCGATTTGATCGTTCCCGCTTCGCCTGCCACCAGGCCGAACGCCAGGACCAGCGTTACGGACATCGCCATGAGATCGAGCAGTGGATAGACGAGCACGGCGCGGTTTTTCGGCCCGCGCCGCTTGACTCTCCGCATTACCGCCGCCCCGCTGTCCCATAGTTCGATCCAGGCCAAATGTCGCACCACCACATAGGTGCCGACGAGAAACGTCACCATGATCACACCCAGCGCGTATTCCCGGTACACCGAGCTCACGACGCCCAGCGCGCTCAGAATCCCGCCGAACATGTAAAGACCCACCGCGACCTGCCGTTGCGACCAGCCCTGCCGCAACAGACGGTGGTGCAGATGCTCGGCATCGGCCGTGGCAATGTCCTTAACCGTTCCCGCCGATGCGGTGTCCTGCATCCAGGATCGCACCGATCGGCGCCATACGGCCAGGCCGGCATCCAGGATCGGGACACCCACCGCCAGGATCGGGACCCCAACGCTTGCCATGGCCATCCCTTTGGAACTTGATCCCAGTGCCAGGGCGGCAATCGCACACCCGATGAGCATACTGCCGGTGTCGCCCATGAACACTTTCGCAGGATAAAAGTTGTGCCGCAAAAACCCCGCACAGGCACCTGCCAACGCCATGCAGACCATCACGTCGTTTGGATGATGTCGGAACGCCAGCGACACCCCCACCCCCATGGCCGCGATGATGCCCAATCCCGCCGCAAGCCCGTCCATCCCGTCAATGAGGTTGAACGCGTTCATCATCACCAGAAACCAGCCCACCGTCAGCACGAAGTCCACGATTCCCGGCAAGGGGGCGCCGAACAGCTTCCCGATTTGCATCCCCAGGTAATAGGCAATCCCGGCAACGATGATTTGACCCATGAGTTTCGTCCAGGGCTTGAGCCGGAAACGGTCGTCAATCAGCCCCACCACTACCACGCAGAGGGACACGATGAAGAAATCAAACCACCAGTGCACCGACAGTTGGCCGGAAAAGGGCAGCCATGGCACGAAGTAGATGGCCGCACACGCCGCATGGAACCCGCCAAAAATGGCCAATCCGCCAGCGCTGGGTGTGGGATGGGCGTGAAGACGACGAGTGCCGGGAATATCCATGAAACCCAGGGTTGGCGCAAGGCGGCGCCATAGCGCCGTCAAAACCATCGTAACCCCGAACCCCACCAGCAGGATCACAGGGTACTTGCACCACACCTGAAGTTCGTCCCACGTCATAGAATATCCTTCGCCATCTTATGCAATTCGCGGATTTTCAGCGTGATCATGGTTTCATAAATGGCCTGAAGCCGCGCATAGGTCCAGCCATCCCGTCCATCCAAAAAGCCCAGTCTCAGGAAATAGACGTATCCAAAGCGAAAAAAGGCACGGCAGGGAAGGCGATAAGAAAGGCGGCGGAGCGCCGCCCGCCTCTGCACGGGATCAAAACTCAGGCATTCGCCAATACCCAGCACCCCCTGCGCCGATACAATTCTTTCAGCCTCATGGGTGGAGTACCGGTTATGCCGCTCAAACCAGTCAGCCCATCCCTTGGAGAAATTATAATGCAGGCAGGGGTTCTTCAGGTACTCGAAGGCGCCATCGGCCCGCGCCACGCGCTCCCCATGCCCGAAGGCCTCGAAGCTCACCCGTTCCCGGTGCACCAGCCGCGGCACATAGACCGGGTAGGTGGCGCTGAACCTGAGCCATCGCTCACCAAGCATCGTCTTGCGCGCCAGTTGGAAACCCGCTGTTCCAGCCGACGCCGATGGCAGACGCTCCGCCAACTCGCGCGCCAGTTCGGGAGTAACCACTTCGTCAGCGTCAAGATGCAACACCCAGGAATGCTTCAATCCGGCGTTCTGCATGGCCCAGTTGCGTTGATCGGCAAAGGAGACCATCTCATGGTGCACCACACGGGCGCCATGGGCAACAGCAACCTCAGCCGTGCGGTCGGCACTGCGGTCATCCACCACGACGATGTCTTCGGCAAAGGACAGGGAAGGAAGGCAACGAGCCAGATTTTTAGCCTCATCGCGCGCCAAAACCACGACTGACAGGGGAAGGGTCATAGGAAAAAGCTGAAAACTGGAAGCTGAAAGCTGAAATTCACACTAATGCCTCATCTCGCGCTTTTTGATTATTCGAGCGGGATTGCCGCCCACCACCGTCCACGGGTCGACATCATGGACGACCACCGCCCGGGCGCCAACCACCGCGCCCGCCCCGACGGTGACGCCGGGCCCGACAAACGCATCCGCGCAAACCCAGGCATCGTCACCCACCATGACCGGCGCGCGAACCAGGGGCAACGCCGGGTCAGTATAGTCATGGGTTCCGGCACACAGGTGCGCATACTGGGAAATCGTGACCCGCTGCCCGATCGAAACGGGGCCCAGGCTGTAGATCCGGGCTTCATCGCCCACCGCCGACCAGTCGCCAATGGCAAGGTTCCAGGGCTGCTCGATCTGGGCCGTACGATACACATTCACCTGCCGCCCGATCCTGGCGCCATGCAACCGGAGCAGAAACCGTCGCCAGCCGAACATCGTCCTGAAACTCATTCGGAAGAGGATCGCGCCGATCCCCCAAGCCACACGGCGCAACATCTCCCCACGGGAATACCGCACCCCCGCCCGGTTCCGTTCGATGTCAGCTTGCATCATGATTTGGTATTATGCCGTTCTTTCTTCAATACTTCAAGCGGGCGATACCCGTCACGATCTCTCTTGTCCAGATGGCAAACCATTGAAAGCCGCCAGCAGTTTGCGCGAGCAATCATCCCAACGATACCGCCGGGCATTCAACAGGGCTTTTCTGGAATAGTCCGCCCAGGCCTCGTCATCCGTCAGCAGCAACCGCAAGGCTTCCGCCGCTTTGCAGACATCGTCAACGGGGGGGTAAAGTCCCCCTGCCCCGTTGATCTCGGGCATGGAAGTGTTGTCGGCACAGACCACCGGGGTCCCGCAGGATTGAGCCTCAAGCGCGGGAAATCCGAACGACTCGCAGCAGCTCATGAGACTGAAGACCCGGGCCCGGGAATAACTACCCACCAATTCCTCCTCAGGCACCGTTCCCGTCAGGGTGACAAACGCAGTCAACATCAGGGTCGAAACCTGTTCCTCCACACGCCGCCTGTAGGCTTCATCCGGCCAGGGGCCAACTAGTTCAAGCCGCGCAGGAAGCCCGAAGTCGCGATGCAAAATTGAGACCGCTTCAACCAGAACCTCGACACGCTTGTGGGGCGCCATGACCGACACGCTGACAATCCCCAGCGGATCCCGCTCCTGCAGTCCGAGGACAGGCTTTGCCTGGTCCAGAAACTGGTCACCAACCCCCAACGGCACAACGAAAGACTGGCGGGCCGACTGACCGGCATTGGCCTCATAGGCGCGCTGCATAAAACCGGATGTGTAGACCATCACCGCCGCCGTTCGCACTGCACGCCGATAGGCCATCCGCTGTAAGGCCGCCTTGATCCGGTCCAGTCCCCGCCTGCCCACCTCGGGGACCAGGCACCAGGGATTCGGACACAACACAATCTGGGGGATCACGACGAACGAAGCCGCACCCGAAGGGGTAAAATAGGCATCAGCGCCGGAATCGCCGATCACGCGTGACAAATTCATCCGCTCCCAGATGGCACGAAGGATCCACCGGGAAGTCCGGGCCGGGCACTCGCGCCATTCCACATTTGGCCCCCAGTCCTGGACCAGATCCCGATTTCCTGAATGGAACAGGATCACAAAGGAATTCCGATCCGCTGTCCACCGGGCAATCCGCGACAGATGCCCGGCCAGCAAATGCCGCCCGCTCTGATTTGTGACCGAGAGAGCATTGACCAAAACCTTCACAGAATTCCCCTTCTTTTCAATTTCAGCTTTCTGCTTTCAGCTTTTCGTTTTTCCCATACACCTTTCGCAAGTCTTCTGCCAGGCGAGCCACAGTGAAACCGGCGGCATGGCGCAAACCCGCCTGTCGGCAATGCGCGCTCACCTCCGGCTTCGTTAGCACCGCGACACACTGCATGGCAAGCCCCGGCTCGTCATCCGCCGGTGCCATAAGGGCGGCCCCTCCCGCCACTTCCGGGAGCGAAGCGGCCGTACTGCACACCACGGGACACCCACAGGCCATCGCCTCAAGGACCGGCCAACCGAACCCCTCGTACAAGCTGGGAAACAAGAACAGCGATGCCGAACGATAGAGCGCTTTCAACTGATCTTCCGAAACCGTTTCCCGCCACTCAATGTCCTGTGCCACACCACACCCTGCCGCCACCTGCTCCAAGACCGCATCACGTGGCCCTATCATGACAAGACGCGCCGGTGTGGTCTTCCGAACCTGACTGAAGACACGGACTACCCCAGCCCGGTTCTTATAGGAAGCGCTATTTCCAATGTGCAGAATAACTGGAGGAGTCGTCGGCACGCCTTCACCCTGTCCTTTCAGCCAATCCGGCGCGAGGACGTTCGGCACCACGGATATACGCGCTGGATCCACCCCTGCCAGCCGGATCGCATCCTGCCGGGTATTTTCGCTGACAGCCACAACATGGTGGACTCTAGCCAGCACCCGGAGGCTCCGGTTCATGATCTTGATCGCAGCCTGGCCCGGCTTGCCGGGAATCCATCCTTCAAGCTGCAAGCGGGGAATGAGATCGTGGCAGGTCACCACGCACCGCTCGGGATCTAGCCCCTCGGCGAGATAAGCAAAACTCCCATCCAGGATATGGACAAGGTCAGCCTGCTTTGTTGCCAGCCAGGCACGTCCGGCCGAAAGGCGCCAACCATGTTGAACCCAGGTTCCCAGCCGTGGCCCGAATAAATCGCTGATCCGGGCAGGAAGCGCAATCCTGACCCGCTCAACCGATTCGCCCGCAAGCGCCGCCTGAACCAGGTCCGCATACCGCGTCATGCTGCCCCGCTGCCCGCGTGGCGCCGTATCCACTAGAATGGTCCTCTTCCCGTTCATAATCCCCAATGCTAAACAGGTTGCGCACCCGATTCAGACTCCGCATTCAACCGCCCCCCCGATAACACCAAGCCTACCACAAAGGGGAGGAAAACCCCGATGAATGGATCGCCGAATACCTGGGCAGAGACGATCGCCGCGACACCGTTAGCCATGATCATGGCGGTTAGGCCGAAGAAGACCGCATGGAGCGAGGATTGAGCCGCATTTCGCACCGCCATCCAAACCGCCCTGAACAGCGCCACCACCACAGCCAAAAACGCGAGCAACCCCAGCACCCCGAGTTCCGCCGCCAACATACTGGGTCCGCTCTCCTGCCAGATTCTCGGGCGCTTGCACTTGATGTGATGCGTTCCCTGCGCGGCCATCCCCAGCCCGTATCCCCAGAATCCAGCCTGCCGGATCGTTTCAACAACGGAATCCACCCCATGCTCTACCAAACGATCACCGCTTTCTTCCAGTGTCGTACTGTAGAATTTCTCAACCTCATCGTCGCTCCCGACTCCCTGGTAGGCATAGAACCACACCGCCACCGCCACACCGCCGCACAGGATGATGGGCATGAGGTTGCGAACCTTGTTGAAAACCATGAACAACACAGCCATGACAACGGCATAGGGAATCATCATGGCAACCATCTTGCGACGGGCGCAGAACATCAGCGCCACCCCGCCCCAGCCCACCAGGATCGCCCAGCCGATCCGCCGCCACCCCTTGTTTCGGACCGCCAGGACAGCCCCAAACATGATCATGCTTGCAGCATGCCACCCCATGACATCCGGGCTGCGAAAGAAGCCCGAAATCATGTTCAAGGCCGCCCCGGTCCGGTAAGTCACCCAGTACGCCCCCATAGAGGAAGTGCCGGTTAACCCGCTCGCCGTACCGATCCCCATCCGCTCCATCGGCGCCCCGATCATGATGATCCCCGCCAGAATGCAGTACCATGCCATCAACCGCTCCAAATCCCGTTGGTAAAGCGGAAAGTGAGCCCCCATGATCAATCCGCCGATAACGGCGAATTGCGTATAAGCGCCCAACAAGGTCAGTTGCCAGGACCCTGCCGAATAGGTCGCTGACATGATTGCCGGCATAATCAGGGTCAGAAGATAAACGAATAATACAGTCGTTAACGCCGGATATTCGCGCCTGAATCGACTCCACGATAAATCGCCACTTCGGATCGCCCCCACCATGATCCCGCCCCAGACCGGCAGGGTGGCGAGCACCAGATAACCGGGCGTGCCGGGAATCAGCTTACGAATCGGATCCTGCACCAGCGCCACCAGGATCAAGCCGTACAAGCCCCAGCGCCAGCGGACGGTGGCCAGGCAGGTTGCCACCATGATCAGGACGGCTAACAGGAAGAGCATCATGTAACAGCCTCCAGTGCCTTCAGGACTCCCGCCACCACGGCATCATCGGAATGTCCACAGACCTGTTCCCGGGCCCCTTCCCCCATCTCACGGCATCGGAGTGGATTCGAGGCCATCTCCGCCAGACATCGGCCCAATGCCGGCACATCCCCGCAGGGGAATACCAGACCCGTCTTTCCCGGAACCACGAGATCGGGATGGCACCCCACCTGATCACTCACGATGGCGGGCAGACCCGATGCCATGGCCTCGTTGACCACAAGCCCCCAAGTCTCTCCGTTATCCGATGGCAACACCAGACAATCCGCCGCCACATAGGCGCGCGGAATGTCCTGTTGATTAAGAAACCCGGCAAAGGTCACGGGGACCTGAAGCTCGGCGGCTAGCCGTTCACACTCCGCCATCAACTCACCGTCCCCTGCTATCAGCAAACGGCAAGGAACTTGCCGAATCCCAGCCATGGCCCGGATAATATCCAGCGGGCGCTTCTTGGGAATCAGTTTTCCGCTGAACAGGAACACAAACTCATCCGGGGCGATTCCCCACTTTTGGCGGATTTCCCGGCGATGTTCCCTCATCTGGGCGGCATGGGAGGCAAACCACGCATTGTCCACCCCATAGGGCGTCATAAAGATCCGGGACGCTGCCACCCCATTCTGAAGATAGAAATCCCGGTTCGCCTTTCCGATGGCAAGACAGGCGGAATACTGCTTGAGCAGCAGGCGATGGAGCAACCGCTTGTTCCAGGCCCGGGGACGGAGAGCATTGGATTCACCCCGGACCAGACAGGGAACTCCCTGCCGCCTGCAGGCCCACAAAACCTGAAGGCAACTCTTCACGACCCAACCGTTGACCAGAACGGCATCAAATTCCTCATCCCTGATGACTCGCGCGATCTCAGGGGTATCACACCCCCCGAAGGCCGTCACTGAAGGATGCCTGGCCACATTCCGCAAAACCCGGTAGGAATACCCCTCCAACAAGGGGACATCCCATTTGAACTCTACCCCGAACCCCTCGCCCTGCTGCCGGGCATCCGGAATCAGGCAGAAAAACACCGTCAAATCAATCCCGGGCTGCCGGCTCAACTTCCGGAACCAGGGCACCTGGTATTGGATGGGATGGGTGGTTAAGATTGCAAGTCGCATTATTTTTTCCAGGCCAGGGTGTTCACCGTTGACTCAACCAATTCATATCCCTTTTCCCTCAAAAGGGCCCGACAGTCCTCCATTTCAGAACGTCCCAGATGGAGGGACTCATAGTGAATAGCGTCAGGCATCAGACCGGCATCAAACGTCTGTCGGATCACCTGAAAATCGAAACCTTCCGTATCCACCTGAAGGAGAGACAGTCTCTTCAAACCGTGTTTTCGACACAGAGAGCCTATCGTCATGGATGCAACTTGGATCGTATTCACACGCCCCCCCACAGGCAAATGTTTCCTGACACAATCCCCGGACAAGCTGCTCTTTTGGGCCAAATCAATATTCATTCCTGCACCATCCGCCACAGTTAGAGTGACAGGCCCATCAGTTGCCGAAATAGCAAGATTTTCAAGAATAATGCCCGCCCTGTCCCTGTAGGTTTCCTGAAGCAACTGGAAACTCTGAGGAAGCGGCTCGACACAAAGTCCTCGGAGACCATACCGAACTACAAGAGGGTAAAGCGGGTCATTCGTTTTCCCGTCACTCGCTCCTACCTGCAGGAAAAAAAAATCAGCGCCTCGATCCACTAACAACGCCGGCACAGCAATATTCAGAAGATTCACATCGCACTGCGGATACCTCCAGGACCGAGTCAGCTTCACGCCGAACCGGCTGGCCAGCCTTGCCACTGGCGCCATCCACCTTACCACGTACGCAATACTCATTGTTCAACCCTCCTGGGATCACAATAACCGAACTCCCGCTTCATGCCCGGGCTAAAATAACGCCCCTTCACGATAACACGAAGGATCTTCCGCACAAAAGTCTCCTGACGAACTTTTGTTGCAAATATGTTCTGGGTGTGGAAGTTATAGATGGTCCCGGGAAAAGGGAGTTCCTCCAGCGGAAACCCGCGTTCAGCCATACAAGCGGGAACGTAGGCATGGACTTCATACCGGCGAATGAACCAATCGTTCATGTCTTTAGTGAAATCGAGAGTTTCAGGAAACGGCATCCTACCGCAGTGCAAGATAAACGACGAACCGCACTCGTGATAGAACTTCCGCCGGGGGAACACCAGCATTGGCAGACTTTCATCCCGTCGGTAGCCCCTCTCGAAATACCAGCCGTTGGAATTCGAATGATCTGCTACAAGACCCGCCAGCCGGTTACTAACCCAGTCATCAGCGTCCAGAACCATGACATGCCCGCCGCCAACTGAACGGCAGTACTCCATACCCAAAAGGACTTTCCGCCCCTTATCGGTCTGCATCATGAAAAAGGACTTTTCAAAAGTATCCGGCAAAGGCCATGGCGGCGGGAACGAGGCTTTGATCACGACACAATCACGGAAGTCGCCTGTCCAGTCGGGAACATCGTGACAGACGAGCACAACCCTGCAATCGCCGCAGGTCTGGTTCAAAGCTGAAGCAACGGTTCGCCGCGCCAGTTCGGAAACCAGACTCCAGTTTCCGGAAACCGCCTTGCACTTCAGTGGTATGATGAAGCTCAGCATCAAATCACGACCTCCCGATCAACCGTGGTCCCTGACGATTCAATCTAAACGCCATCTTCATGGCGCGAAGTTCACCAACCAGTTTGACCGGAATAAGCCATGGCCGCCTCAAATAGAAACGCGTAAACACTTCCCTCACAGGGCGCCGCAACCAATAAACGGTGTGTTCCAGCCCAGCACCGCACCGAAGCGCGAAGTAATAATCACCTACTCCATGCACAGGGGAAATCGAACCTTGATGGGCGCCAAACTGCCTCGTTCCTCCCGCCGCCACCCTGAGATGGCGAATGGACGCCAAGGGCTCAAATCGGACTTTCCCACCGCTTGCCCACAGACGGCGGCAGAATTCTGTTTCAAACCGGTAGGCTACCCCCTTGAAGTTTTCGTCAAAGCCACCCACCGCAATCGCCTCCCTTCGATGCATCGACAGGTTGCCCGCCATCACATTCCTGACCCAAGTCGGCTCCGTCGAATTGAACGGGAAATCCAGATCGCCCATCAACCCTCTTGATCCAAGTTCTCCGCCCCTGCCCCCAACCTTCTCCCCGTCTGGCGCGGGGCGAGGAAGTAGGCAGGATAACCTGAAAGCTCCGTCCTCTGGCTCCTGCCCAGGCTGCAAAACCTGTCCTGCAACCGCCCAGGCGTCCGGATAATCTGTATAGGCCTGAAGATGCGCCTGAATCAATCCGGGGAGCGGGACAATGTCATCGTCCAGAAATAGCACCACCTCGCCGCCGGCCTCCAGCAACCCACGGTTCATGGCCTGCGGAATACCCGGCTTAGCCAACCGAATCCAACGGATAGCGCCAGTCTGACTCCACTCCTCAAGACAGTCCCGGGTAGACGCCTCATGGACAGGCGTCTGATCCATTACCAGAATTTCGCCAGCAGGTGGTTGCTGAGCCAGAAGTTGCCTGATCGTCTCCACCAGGACCGCCTCGCGGCCGAACGTGGGAATGACAACTGAAAGAGTCATGTTCAAAGTTTACTCTTTTCACCCGCGGAATACCACGGGAACAGCGACACCGGCAACGCAAACCAAGCGCGCCAATACAGAGGATAGCGGAGTAGACATTTCCAGAGATAGGATCGGCCACGGGGATCGCGGCGGTTCATCAGGCAGCGACCGATGAAGTACAGAGTCTGAGCCGAAGCCCGGCGCGAAACGGACCTGCGCACCTCGGGTTTAGCAAACCGCTGGATAACTTCGAAATCACTCCCCGCTTCAAGCCGCATCCTGCGACATTCCAGAACCAGATCCCAGTACGGCCGCTTCGAGGAATGCCATCCTCCGCTGATCGAATCCTGATCGACCCGATAACGGTAGCCGACCGCCTGAATATAGCCCAGCATGCCAACCTCACCTAATCTCATCCATAAATCCCAATCCTGAGCATAGTAGAAGGCGGCACGGTACCCGCCCACCTTCTGATAGGTCCCGCGTCGGAACATGACGCTCCCATGCCCGGGCGGTCCCATTCGGTGCGCCTCGTCGAACATCCTTGCCGTGGCCTGCTCCGGATTGAAATTCCGGTGGTGTAGCAGCAACATCTCCCCCGCTGGCCCCATCACCTCCGACCAGCACGATGCAAAAACCAACCGGTCATCGGCCCGGAGCAAATCGACCTGCCGACGCAACCGGCCCGGCAAGGACAAATCATCCGCATCCTGCCGGGCGATGAACTCGCCCCGGGCCTGTTCGCATCCCGCGATCAACGCCCGGGTCAATCCGGCATTCTCCTGGCGAAACACCCTCACACGATTGTCGCGGCGGGCATAGTCATCGAGAATCGTCGTCGACAAATCCGTTGAGCCATCATCGACAGCAATCACCTCAAGACTCACCCCGTCCTGGGATAAGACACTATCCAAGGCAGCCCGCAGGTGATCGGCATTATTGAAGACCGACATCACCACAGAGACCTCGACTGTCCCGTTTATGGAAAAGATCATGTCATGCCGTTGAGTCATGAAGGCCTCCCGGCGACTTTCCGCACCGTCGCACAGAACCATGCGCGGGGTGTTCCTGGTCGCAACCAGACCTGCCGCAGGTCGACCTGTCTCCTCGTCCACAACAGCTTATAGCCTTCGTTGCCCGCCCCAAAGTCGAAACGTTCCCACCCTTCTCCGAACCCCATCTCGATCAATTTCAGACAATGCAGTTTCCCGGGCGAATAAGCGGCATACTCCGGATCATATGCCGGCTTGTAATAGTGAAAAGCGCCCCGGTGCAGAAACCCTAGATGCCATGACACGGAATGATGTGCGGCTTTCAGTACTGAAAAATGGAGCCATCCGCCCGGTAGCAGGTCGGTGACCAAACGGGTATAGAACCGCATCATTTCAGAACTGCAGAACAAGGTCGCGGCGGGCTGCCCTTCCCATTCCCGGCGGTAGGCATCTTGCATCCGGCCCAATTCCGCAAGCGCCCCCGAGGTCTGATCGGGCCGAAAGACCTCGCATGATACCTCCCCCAGCGCTGCCAACCGGTTTCCCTGCCGACGCAGGTCGCCACGATGGCTTGTGCCAAGCCCCTTGAGATAGGCATCGAGATTTTCCGCCTCCCGCAGATCGATGTACGGGGAGGTGACCGCGCTATCCGGAACCGATTCAGCAGGCGCACGATCTGCACTGAGCCGCACCAACCCTGCCAGCTCAAACCATGACTGCCCTCGCAAATGCGCAACCAGAGCATTCCAGAATAACGCCCAGTCAACTGGCTTCCCCCGCGGACCGACCCCGAGTGGATCCTGGTAATCAAAATGCGGTTCACCGGCAGGCACCAACCGGCGTTGCCAGGAATTTCGAAAGGTCCCCGGCCACAGGCAGAAGGGAATCACCACATTCGAACCATCCTCGTTCCGCGCCCACAAAAAATACGGCTCCACACCAAAGTCTCGTCCACGCGTGTCAAGCCAGCCCCGGACAAGAATCGGCTCCTGAAAAATCCCGATGTCAGGCGACCCGGCAGCCAACGCCTGCCATTCCCGGAGGAATCCGGAATTTTTCAAGGTGGCCCAGCCCCGGCACCACTCGAATATCCAGCCTGAATTTGACTTAGCCAAGACAATTTCTCCTTAACACAATAAGTGGATATGCGGCATCAAACCGGGGAAGCGCCAAGGATTCACAGCCTTCCTGTACCCGGCCGGGAAATGAGGTGAGGCAAACATCATACCCAGCCGCCCTGGCATGGGCCTCCAAAACCTCATCCTTCACCCCATGCGGCAATGCAAGCCCATGGATCGTCCTTCCAATACCCTTCTCGATCTGTTGTTTGGACTCCTCCAATTCCGTCTTCCATTCAGAGTCAAGCAACCCCCCGGAAAGGGGATGATGAGCGGCCCCATGCGATAGCATCTCAACCCCTTCCCCGGACAGTTTCGCCAAATCACTCCAATCCGCAAGGGCGTAATTCCCGTAAGCATGGAGTTGTTCCAGGAACCGGGTTTCACCAACCTGCTCAATTAGGCGATCCATCACCAACATACGGTCGGAGGGCGAAAGCGTAAACAACCGCGAACGGAACTCTGCCAAGGCAACTTGTTTTTCACGGACAGAGCCCATGGGCCACTGGATGCCGGCTTCCCCCGGCCAAGTCAACACCGAGCGGTCCCAGCACTGAGTCAGCAGAAGGGCCAACTCGTAAGACCAGATCGACCGTCCAGTCCCAATCAGCCTGGAGGGCACCGCCAATGCCCAAGGCGCTGAGCATTCAGACAGCACGGAAGCCCCTAAAGTCACCTGTGTTTTCAAGGCATCGTCGAAAGTCAAGGCCACCCATCGTGAATCCGGTTCACACCCGTTGCGAAGAGCCTCAACAATGCGCGCCAGAGGCACAATCTCATGGCGTCGGCGCAGAAACGTCAAATGCTCCTTCAGAATCGCCACGCTGACGGCATAGGTTTCAAGCTCGGAAAAAACGGTTCGCTCGACAACCCCGTGATACATCAGGATAACCGCCCCGCGTTCGATCCGCTTCTTTCCAACAGCAAGCACAACCCCGGATATCAGTTTGGTTTTTATGGACACTTCGTGCATAAATTCCCCAGTCGCTTCTCACACACATAATGGACATGTACATCGAACATTGTCCTCGCAGGGAGACCGGGCTTCATATCCCCCCGCACCGCCAGAACAGACCATCCCATCTTGGCGAGCAGGTTCCTGTTTACCCTTGGCGGAGCACTGAAATACGCTTGGCAGCCATTCCCTGTGTTACTGTCGCGCCAGAAACAATACCAGTCCAGCAGGGACCGACGCAGCGGAAACTGATCACACAGGAAACGAAGTGCTATCCGCGTCAACCCCATCGGCTTGATCAACCGCCCCCAGCATCCGAGTGCATTATGCGAGGAAAAAAGAAATCGCCCGCGTGGCCTAAGAACCCGATGAATCTCCCGCAACGCCTGGCAGCGCCCCCTAATCGACGGGATGCAATCCAGTCCATTCCAGGAAAACAAGACTCCATCGAAACTGTCGTCAGGGAACTCCAGCCGGCAGGCATCGCCCACGACAAACCGGATATCCGGCCAGCGTCCTGCAGCTATCTGGACCAAGGGCGCATAGAGGTCCAGTCCCACCATCTCATAGCCCAGCCGATGAAGAGGCACCGTCGTCCTCCCGTTTCCGCACCCCAAGTCAAGAATACGGGCAGGAGGAGATGGAAAAAACTCCAGGATCAACTCTTGTTCCGGGGGAGTCAGCCCGATTTCCCGGTCAAACACTTCCGGAGCATTATCCTGTACTGGCGTCGCATGACTCATTCCGCCATCACCTCCGATAAGGTTTGTGATGCAATCCCACGCAAGATCTCATTTCCACAACGCCCTGAATCAGGAGGCAAGCGAAGCGCCTCAATTAGCCGGCCCGAGTGAGTCTCCCCCGGATCGCACACAATACAGGCCTGCCTCAAACAGGGCTCGAGACGCCGGGCGAGTGCTGGATGAACCAAAACATGGCATCCGGCTGCCAGTCCATCCATAATCGTTGTTTTGGCCCCAAAGCCCAAAGGGGTCAGTACCGCAACCGCACGGACCCGACACAGAAGATCCCAGGGCTCGCGACAATCCCCGACAATCGTGAAATTGGATGAGGTATGGCCGGGCTTGGAATCCCATTCAGGCTGGTGGGTAAGCAAGAACGTCCAGTCCTTCCTGGCCGATTCAATCAACCCGCCTACCCACTGTTCATAGCCCGCCATCATGGTCCGGCCGATCGGACTGGTTCGCGATCCGGGCATGCAAACGATGGCCATGTTCCGATCACCCCATTCACACGGCACAACAGAAGGACGAAGCCATGGCCACGGGCTGAAATAGGGAAACGGAAGAATCACCGCCCGCCCCGGAATCCACCTCCAGTAATGCTGGTCATCCCAACTGCTGATGCCCAAGAGGGTTTCGGCATGACGCCGACAGGCCGAATCCCGACACAACAACCGAAAACACCCATACCACTTCCTCATGTTTTCCGGCGAAGGCCACCCGGATGGCTGGACTTGATGAAAGTGCTGAAACGCTTCCGCATTCACCGTGCGCACATGAATGCGAAGACGGGGAAACCGGATCCGGATCTGCCTGATAACATCGGGCCAACGGGTGTATTCGATGAGCAGATGACGATCCTCTCCGGTGAGTGATCGCAGCAGAAACTCCGGATCTTCCTCTGGAACGATAATCTCCCGGACAGGCTTGCCCAGTCCCGCCAGGAGCAAACGGGTGGATTCAACGGCCTTCCAATCCCCGCCACCGTAGTAGACACGGGTCGATTGCGGTATGGCATGGACAATCATTCCCGGATCCCTCCCTCGGAAAGTGGAAACGATGTTGAACCGCCCGACTTTTTCAGTAATTTACTGATCCGGTCTTCGATTGGAATCCGAGTGACTTCCTCCAATCGCCGCATGGCGGGGCTATCCTTTTCCGGTTTTTTCTCCGGCTGGGGCGCATGCCAGAGATGGATCAACGGGAAACAGCCAAAGGGATAGACCTTGCGCGTCTGAAGCCGGTCCCAGAAGTCTACGTCCTCGCCCCCCCACCCCTCGAACCCTTCGTCCCAGCCGCCCACGGCTTCGAATGCGGCACGACTGACGCCCAGCGAACCGCCACCGGTCGCGTTCTGAAGAACCATGATCGGCACGGGAAGGGTATTGAAGATTGAAGATTGAAGATTGAAGATTATTGCAGAAGCACGCTCAAGAATCTTCGCTGTATCTGCCTCGTTCAGATAAAACAGATACCGCTTCGGATTTACAACCTCAAACCCTTCGTGGCACTGCCTGGCCACTTCCGCCAGATAGGATTGCGAAACGAGAAGATCATTGTCATGGAACACCAGGCACCCCCCTGCCGCCAGCCGCGCCCCCTCGTTGAAAGTACGGGAACGGTTATACGGTTCACCTGGTGCCGCCTTCACATAAGCATACCGAACCCAGCGGGGAAGCTGTTCCTCGATTTCCGGAGCCTCCGAGTGCTCCACCACGATACATTCGAAAGCCACATCACGTTGCGCAGCCAATGTTTTCAGTGTTGTGCAAAGCAACGGCAACCTTGTCAAGCCACGGTGTCCGATTACCACCGATACTTCGGGCGCTTTGTCCATTGTCCCTGCAAAGGTGTCGGAAAACGCAATTGGCGCCGCTTTTAACGCCCGGTTCAAGAGACGCCTCCCCAAGGAAGGCATGACCCGCGCAGCATGGAGTTCGGAGGTCCAGCGCCACTGGCATTTCGCCCCGGAACCGTCCGGAGCCAGCTGGAGTCGCTCCGTGCGGTTGCAGAGGGTAAGCCACCTGTTTCCCGGATCCCGAACAGCACGAATGAAAGGCCACCAGTCGAGCAAGAGAACACCCATGAGATGACGAATCCCCATCATGATAGCAGCAACTCCGAAAAATATTGATCCACGGCCGCCCGGGAGAACCGCTCCATAAAAGCCTGGCCCCGGCTTCGCGCCGCCGCCAGATCCATGGTTTTCATGCGTGCCCATTGACGCCCCATATCCTCCACATCGCCATACTTGTAGGTGAGCCCCAGGCCAAGGGTTCCGGCCCGATACCCAACCAGTCCGGTTTCAGGAACCAGAACCGGCGTTCCCGCATCCAGCGCCTGAAGCATGGTACCGCTGGACACCGTCAGCCGGTGCGTGGATACAAACAAGGGGACCGCTGAAAACAGCCACTCCACAAGGCGCTGACTCGAGACATATCCGCCCGTTTCAACCAACCGCCCCTCGGCCAGCAACCGGGTCCGGGTGGCTTCCGGAGTACCCGTAAATCGCTTTCCGTTCTCATACCGGATCCCGCTCCCCGCGTGAACCCCAAACGCGCAGGGATTCCGCGCCAACAGTTCAAGAAACCAGTCATACCCCTTGTACCAGGCGCCGGCGCCAAAGTAGAGCAGGCATTCCTGGGGTGCTACACGGGAAATCGCATCCTGAAGGCGGGGTTGCCACAGTTCGAACTCCCGGCACTGAACCTCGTTATCAACACTATTGAACAACTTGTAGATCTCAGGCATCCAGGTCACCGGCTCCCCGAAGCGGGCGGCAATCCGCTCGTCCTTGACGACGATCCGGTCAATCACCCGCTTCCGCATGAGTACGGTCTCGAAGAAATACCGGTCGCTCCGCTCACGCTGAAACCACTCCCGATTCCACCGCCTGAGGCGGTTGACGAGTCCGGGCTGGACTGTTGCCAGGGGCAATCCGCTGTAGAAATCCTCGCCCGGATACCACTCGGTGGTGCGGCTGAAAATGGCAGCCACGCGCCCCCTCAACCGCGGGGCCACACCGGCTGAAATCCTATGGAACTGCGGGCGCAACACATCCGCCTCGATCAACAGGGTCGAATCAATGGCATGCGCCTGCTGGAGCGCGACCAAATCCTCCGCGGATAGCCCCGCCGGAGAAGCAACCACAGTCACCCGGGAATCGCCCTTGAACACCGAGAGGTCGTTCCAGCGCTCCGCCCAATCGTCATGGGCATCCGCAGCGGCAATAACCACACGGGCACCACGCGCAAGCAGGGCTTCGCCGATCACCCGGCAGTAGACCTGGGGATGCCCCTGCAAACTCTCGGTATGGAACAAGCAATTCACAAACCTCTTTTCATGGACTCATCTCTCCGGACAAACCCCGTGAACAAGCAGGCTGTACACCTTCCGCAACCTCTGGTTCCAGGGAACAATATTAAGTGGACGCCACTTCGGGGCACGGGACGCCGACACTCGCCACCCCTCGATTAAGTCAGTTTCCCCGTTTCCCGTCCCCGCCCGATATTGCCGCTCGATCCAGAAATCGCGTTTCTCAAGAACCATTCCGAATACATCGGCGGAACGTCCCTTGGCAAAGCTGAACCCGAACCGCTGCCGCGGCCATTCAAGATCCAGCGGTCCGACCGGGAACAGGCCTGATTCCCACACCAACGACAAGGGATCCACCTCGCTCAGGGTATTGAAAAGCTCAACATCAACGGTCACGACCAGACGCCCACCGGGCTTCAGGATTCGCGCCATTTCCCGAATCCCCTTCCGGGCCGTCAGGGCATCAACATGCTCGATTACACTGATGCAGAAGACCCGGTCGAAGGCATTGTCAGGGGCGTCAATCTGATCCATGCCACACTTCTTAATCGCAAGCCCCGTTCGGCTGATGTAGTCCGCATTTACCCCGAAGGCCGTGCGCTGTTCACCCTTTTCAATAATATCGGGATCGAACCCGGTCACATTGCACCGCGCCACCCGATCCAGATAAAGGGTGAAAGGAGTCCGGCCACACCCGACATCAGCGCAGGTCATTCCGGGCGTCAAACCCGCCGCATGCACGGCATACGGAAACTCCCAGAACCGGGACGCATAAACCTGGGGCTGCCCGAAAAGCCCGTCCGCCCAGGGATAAAGGGCCTTGTTCATATCCAGGTGATCCGGAAGGTCGAACTCCCGGTTGAGCTCCGCCATCACCAGGTTGATTTCATGAAAAGCCCCCGTCATCACTTCGTCCGCCGTCGCAAACCGTGATCCTGTTCCCATGGCTCTCCCCTTAGGCTTCACCAGTTAAACCGCTCCAGGACACGGGGACCGATACCACACCCCGCTGCCGCCGATCCAGCACATCCGCCTTGTCATGGACCACGGACAACACCGAGAACGAAAGGGCTTCCGGCACCCAGTCCAGCCCCGTCATGGTCTCATGACGCGAGGCCCCCACGTGCAATTCGAAATAGCCGGGCAGGAGCACCTTCGCGGGAATGACACAAGACACGGCACGTCGTCCCTCCTCAGGGGACATCGAAAAAGGCGGGGTCATGACCGTTGTCAGGCAGCTTCCGCCCGAGACTATCTCAATCCCGACTTGAATCCCTGTCATGGCCTCAAGACAGCGGACACCAAGCGTGATCTCCAGGGGCTCTCCATAATTCACCATGCCTGTGCGACGCCCATCGGCCCCTATTAACTCAATAGTCTCGATCTGGAAGGGGGAAATCACGCGATGCCGGGCGGGCAGGAGCTCCGCCATGCCCTCCCGCGAGGTTCCGCTCTGCAGATATTCGGACACCAGATCGCCCGTCGCTCCACGTTTGTAGACGCACCCGTCCTTCAACCACACCACTTCGGAACACAGCGAAGACACGGTTCCCATGTTGTGGCTGACAAACAGCACCGTACGCCCCCCCTTGGCCACATCCCCCATCTTCCCGATGCACTTCCGCTGAAAGGCGGCATCGCCCACCGCCAGCACCTCGTCCACCAGAAGGATTTCCGGATCCAGATGCGCGGCAATCGCAAAGGCCAGACGCACGTACATGCCCGATGAATAACGTTTTACGGGAGTATCGATGAACTTGTCCACCTCCGCGAAAGCCACGATCTCATCGAACCGTTTTTTCACTTCAGCACGGGTCATTCCCATAATGGCGCCATTCAGGAATATGTTCTCGCGGCCGGTCAGTTCGGGATGGAAGCCGGTGCCAACCTCAAGGAGACTCGCGACACGCCCCTTCATTTTGACCTCGCCAAGCGAGGGAGCCGTCACGCGCGTGAGGACCTTTAGGAGGGTGCTCTTTCCAGCTCCATTCCTCCCGATGATTCCCAGAACTTCCCCACGCTTCACATCAAAGGACACATCGCGTAGCGCCCAAACATGTTCAAGGCCACTACCGGCCAACCCGCCGGTTCGGCCAGCCGTTTCGAGACGCTGCAACTGGTCCAACCTCAGGGAGGGATCCGGCTGCCCGTGCAGCCGCGCCCACCACCGAGCCAGATCCTCGTGCAAGCTCGTCCGGCCAATGAGTCCTAAACGATAGCGCTTGCTGAGGTTCTCAACTTTTATTACGACATCGCTCATACTGAATCACACCGTATCCATGAAGTTGCGTTCTACACGCGTGAACAACATCACGCCAATGAACAACACCACCACCGCAAATATGGCGCTATAGGCGAGATGGAGGGGCTCGCACGTCCCTACCCCCATCGTCGCGTAGCGGAAAGCCTCTATGATTGGCGTCATGGGGTTGACTAGCATGATCAGCCTGTAATTCCCGTGCAAGGTCGACAGCGGGAAAATCGCCGGAGTGGTGTACATCAGCAGTTGGACGCCGAACGTAAGCAGAAAGCGAAGGTCACGGTACTTGGTTGTAAGGGCGGAGAAAATGATCCCCAGCCCCAAGGCCAGCGCGGCCATGATCATCAGGAGGACCGGCAACAGCCACAGGGCGGCCGTGGGGCGGATTCCTGAACCTGACCAATAGAAGCCCACCCAGAAGCAGGCAAAAAACGCCAGCCGCAGGCCGAACTGGATCATCTCGGACAACGTGATGGATACCGGCACGGCCAAACGGGGGAAATAAACTTTCCCGAATATATGGGCATTCGACACAAAGGTCGTCGAGGTTGAGTTCAGGACACCGGCAAAATAGCCCCAGACGATCTGCCCTGAAAGATAAAACAGCAACTTGGGAAGACCGTCCGTCGACAGCCCGGCCATCGCCCCGAACACCACCGTAAACACCAGGGTGGCCAGAAGGGGTTGAAGGACGAACCAAATGGGACCCAGTACCGTCTGCTTGTACTGGGCCACGAAGTCCCGGCGAATGAAGAGCAGGACCAAGTCGCGATATCGCCACAGGTCACGAAGGTGAAGATCCAGCCAGGCGGCCTGCGGCCGCAACACCACATCCCAATGATCTCCCTCGCGCGATGAGGACATCTCATTCGGGCCTTGGTCTTGCCGCATCAGGAAGCCTCCTGATCGTCCGCTTTCCGCCTGAAGCTCCACCCGCCACCAACCCCCATGAAGGCGGCGGCAAGGAACCCGATCACAGGGGCACGGAGCGGAAAATCAACCAGGGAATGAAGCGCCAGCCCCCCTAGGGCAAGTAACAGGGAGGCTCGGCCCCGTCGCCCCAATTCAAATCCCGCGTGACGCCGATTTGCCGGAAAAACCCACATCAGGACCAGGCTCGAACCGAGCAACAGGCTGCCGATGACCCCAAACTCCGCCAGGATCTGGAGATACTCGTTGTGGGCATGCCGGAAAAAGCCGGCCACCTCAGGCGACTGGTAGTAAGGAAACACTTCCGCGAACGTCCCGACTCCCGAGCCGGCCACCCACCGGTCCTGGAACAGCTGGATCACCCCGCCCAGGGCTTCCCACCGTGTGAGGACATTCACCTCCACCCCGCCCAGTGCCACTTTCCACCACGCGATCAACTTCTGGACGATTCCGGGGTCGACCATCAGGCTTGCCACCACCCCCACCCCCAGCAGCACCAGGACGCCCAACCCGATTTCAAAGCGCTTGTTCACCGGGAAGGCAACCCACTCGACCAGAAGGAATCCCCCAATCATGATAAAACTGACGAGGATCCCAGCCCGCGAACCGGACAGAAAAATCGACAATTCCAGCAGGATCGAGAGAAACAGGAACAGGTAACCCGGATGACTGCTTGCCATGCGGCGCTCGGCCGACACCTGAAAATGACGGGCAAGCGCCAGGCAAACCGGCAAGAGCAGGTTGGCGTAGGCGGCATACTGGTTCGGACTCACAAAGAGACCGGTCAGCGGATAAAAGGCCCCGCCAGGCGCCTGGGTTCGCTGGGCCAGAACCTCCAGGGCCATCAGAGCACCGCACGCCACCTGGGATATCATGAAAAACATGATCGCATGCCGATGGACGGACACCTCGCGCGCAAGCCAGAAGGCCAGCGCATACCCGATCAGCAGCAAGACCGCCATCCTCGTGGCTCCGGCATCAACAGTTTGCGGCAGCCACGCCCAATGCGTCACGGGAACCAGAGTACCCGTGGAAGCCACATACACGTGAGAGGGGTTTAAAGACTGCAATCCCATGAAGGCGAAAAGCAGCAACAAGGGAAGAATCCAGGCACGTGACCGCACATCCTCAAACCGGGGGCGCCCCCCCCGCACGAGACCGGACACCGACCACCCTGCCAGTCCGACAGCCAGTGCTCCCAGGACAAAAACAGTTCCAGACCATCCCAGCCAGAACGGCAGGCCGATCGCCGCAACCATCACAAACAAAAAGTAAAGGGTCAAAACCATCAGTTAATTCTCCGTGCCTTTAGGATTTGAAGGGGCTTGGCTTCTTCTCTCCGCCATACGCATAGCCTTGACGGTGATAGTAGTAATACGCGCTGGTCGCCCCGGATTTAACATTATTAAACACCGTGCCCAGGATCGGCGTACTACCCTCCCGGAGTTTGTCCAACGCCCTCGCGGCCAGGCGGCGTCCCGTCTTGTTGAACTGCACAACAAAGATGATTCCCTCGACCAAGGGAAGAATCGTGAGCGGATCACTCACCCCGAATACCGGCGGCGAGTCGATGATGATCCGGTCGAACTCCCCGCCATGGGCGTCCAAACATCGTTTCATGGCCACGGATCCAAGCAATTCCGCGGGATTTTTAGGAAGGGGCCCGGAGGTGATTACCTTGAGATTTTCCACGGGCGTATCCTGCAACGCCTGCCCGCAGGTCGCGGTCCCCGACAATACCGACGACAAACCCAGGGTATTGGGAAGACTGAAAAGCTTGTTCACCTTCGGCCGGCGCATATCCCCATCGATAAGCAGGGTCTTCTGGCCATCACGCGCATAGGCAATCGCGAGATTTGCCGCCACCAGCGACTTCCCCTCCCCCGAAATGCTGCTGGTCACGATAAACCGGTGTACTTTCTGACTGACCGGCCTCAACGCCAGACTCGCCCGAAGCGTCCGGAACGATTCCGCCATGATCGACTGGGCATCATTGGCCACGACCAGTGCGTGTCCTTCACGCTCGACATCCGGGATGGTTGTCACCACCGAGAGGACCGGCGCCCTCAGCGCATGCTCCATATCCTCAACACGCCTCAGCCGGTCATCGAGAAAATACGTCAACATGCTGACCGCGATCCCCAGGAACAGGCCGATCATGACAACCTGCAGCATGGCCCGGCTCCAGATCGGCCGGACCGGCGACCCGCCAGGCTCAGCACGGTCAATCAACCGAATATTGTTCGCCTTGAGATCACTGGCGATCTTGCTCTCCTTCATGCGGGCCACCACGGCGTCATACAACTGCTGATCCGCCTCCACCGCCCGCTTAAGCTCGTTATAGCGGACAAGTTTCTTCTCCAGTTCCGTGGCCTCACGCTCCTGCTCCTTCAAAGCACCCCGGAGTGCCGCCTCCTTCTCGACCGCCGCCTTGTATGCGGATTCGATGCGGGCCGCCGCCCAGAGCATGGCCTTGTCGTGAAGCGACTTCAACTCGCGCTGCTCTTCCATCGCCTGAACCAGGGTGGGATGCTTGGCCTGGTAACGTGTCCTCATCATGGCCACTTCGGCATCCTTCTTCGCCAGATTCTCCTCCGCCATTTTGACGGCATTATCCTCGGCAACCGCACCGATCAGCGACAACGACTGGCCGGCCTTCTGGATCGCCTGGGCCCGGTCCCATTCCATTGACGCGGCCAGCCGCGCGCTTTCCGCCTCGGTCAGGCTGCCGCTGATCGCCTTGAGCTTGGCCAGCACCATTTCCTGATGCTGCTCCAGCGACACCATCTGGGCCTCGCGCCGGTACTCGTTGATCTGGTTCCGCCCCTCCTCGATCTTGTTCCGGTAATCCTCGGATTGCCGCTTCAGCCATTCAAAGGACTCCATGCTGGACGACACCCGCCATTCGAGGTTCTGGGCGATATACTGTTCGGCAATCCCGTTTGCCAGCAGGGCCGCCACCTTTGGATCAGGATGTTCAACAATGATATCGATCAGGCGACTCCGGGGTGCCGGCTCAACGGACACATAACTAAGCGCCCGGCCGGCGGGATCCGCGCCGGGCGGGACATACGCCATGAACGCGGGGTTCTTGTCGAGCCCCATCGCGGGAATGGCCCGCTCCATCATCTTGCGGCTGTAGAGCGCCATCACATGGGAATTGAACTGATCCATGTTCCGGGTGTTGCTGATGAAGAAATCCTCCACGTTCATGACCTTCGGCAGGTTCTCCTCGATCATGATCCGCGCATTGGAGCGGTAATAGGGCACCTGGCGCTTCGTGTGAATGTAGCCCACCGCCACCACGACGACAAAGAGGGTCAATATGATCCAGATGCGGTCCAGGAGAATTCCCAGGTAATCCGTCCAATGCATCTCCGCGTTTCGGGAAGATGCCCCCGCAGGTTTTGAAAAAACCGGCTCGTTTGATGGCGTCATAACCAGGCCCCCCGGAATTAGAAAATCGTCTGAGGAATGCGAATCACATCGTCGGGTTTCAACTCAATGTCCCCCCCGCCCTGT
The DNA here is from genome assembly GCA_011391785.1 of Verrucomicrobiota bacterium. Taxonomy (GTDB): domain Bacteria; phylum Verrucomicrobiota; class Kiritimatiellia; order CAIKKV01; family CAITUY01; genus JAABPW01. The sequence goes on along the minus strand of JAABPW010000374.1, from coordinate 1,140 downwards.
CCCGACAACAAGTCGGACACCTTGACCTTGATAACGTGTTCCCCGTCCTTACCCTTCCTCACAATGGTAACCTTGTCGATCGAGGCGGTGTCGGTGAATCCGCCTGCCTTGGCCACGGCCTGCAACAGGGTAAACCGGTCCCCGATCGCCAGCTCATAGATTCCCGGCTGCTTGACTTCACCCAGCACGACAACACGTCGCGCCACGGAACTGCGGACCTGTACCAACACCCGCGGATTAACGAGGTAATCCTTCTTCAGCGCGGCGGTCAGGGAACGCTCTGCCTCTATCACGGTCATCCCGCCGATCACCACTCGACCCAACAAGGGATGGGCGATCACCCCCCCCTGAAGCACAGTGAAGTCGCCGGACAAATCATCTTCCCTGCTAACCTGGATCCTGACCACATCCCCACCACGGATGACATACTCTTCGCGACTGACATTCGTGGAGATCGCGGAAGTCACTTCGGGAATAGTATTTGTTGAAGAACTGGAGGAATCCTGCTTGAGCACGGCGCAACCTCCTGAGAAAAAAGCGAACGACAACGCCACGGCGGCAACTGCGTCACGCCATCTACCCCTAAGCTGCTGACAAGATAACGCCCTCATGTGGTTCAAGAATACCTGATTTCATAAAAATGTCCAGACGCTGTCAATCGTCACTGATTAAACGCCACCCGGATCATCCACCGCCCGGTGTCGTAGGAAGACAGATCCGTTCCTGAGGACCAGGCCTCCGCCGCGTTGGAACTGGAATCATGCTTGAGGTAGGAATACGACACCCCCACCGACCAGTAACGGCCGACCCACCAGTCCAGGGTACCAGTAAGGCCTATATACTTATCCTGCCGCCCATCTTGCCCGGCTGTCTCTCCCCCTGCATCCGGCTTCGCCTGCCCGCTATAGTCGACCCAGCCCCAGACCCCGTTCAGCGACCCCACAAGCCGCTCGCTCCAAAGCCGGCGTGATACCCCTGGCTCAAACCGGGTGTCCATCATGGTGTATCCCGCCTCGGTCACAGCGGGACGGATCCCGGACGAAGCGGCCAACCAGATCCGGAAAGCATCAAAAGGGCGCGCCTCAGCCCGCAAGGACCCGGTGTATCCATACATATCGTCCAACCCATCATCCTCATAAT
>JAABPW010000361.1 GCA_011391785.1 Verrucomicrobiota bacterium | reverse complement strand
GTGGCCCTCTTCCGCTCCGCCAAGGGCGGCAAGGGCAGAATCCTCGCCGCTCTCGCCCCGGCAGCCCTGGAGGAAACACTCTCCCAGTTGATCGAGTCCGTGGCCCCCCTCGCGGACCGTGCCGATGAATTCCTGAAACTGCTGGCGGCAGACCGGGCGGTCCCCAAGAACCCCGAGCTGGCCGCCCTCCACACCGCCTATTCCGGCGTCTGCCGCTCCCTCGGGGTTGCCGACGAGGCTACCCTCAATGCCGCCATCCTCACCCTCCTGAGGGGCGACCGGTCCCAATGGCCCCCGCTTCTTCGCCAGGCCCGGGCCATCGCCTTCGTCGCCATCCGCTGGGTCGCCCCGTTCCAGGAGTCCGTGATCCAGGCACTCGCCAGCCAGCTCGGCCGGGACAATGTGACCGTTCGACACATCCTCACCGATTATGAACAGGATTGGTGGGGGGGCACCCTGCTAACCGACACGGGCCGCCTGCTGTTCGGCGATGCCCAGACCATGGCGGGTGACTGCGAGTTCCAGGCAGAATCCACCCGCTCGGCCATTGAACACCTCACCAGCCTCCGCGAGGGCTACGCCATGCAGGACCCCGCCCTCGCCGAACAGGCCCGATCCCGGGTCGGATTCTCCTGCTCCGTCGGCATCTACGGCGAAATCGAGGATCTCGCCCGTCGCATCGCATGGGAACTTCACGACCGGCCCGATCCCCTCCGGCCCGAGGATATCTGCCTGGTCACCCGTAACCTCGGCGCCGCCTCCGACGCCATCATGGACGTCTTCGCCCGTTTCAATATCCCCTACTATTTCCGGCGCGGTGTCCCCGTCCTCTCCGTTCCCATCATCAAAACGCTGATCGACCTCGCCCGCTTCTCCGCCACCCGCGAGCGTGACATCTTCTGCGCCCTGCTCCAAAGTCCCTGGGTCAATTGGGAGGAGTCCGGCATCGATCCGACCCAACTTGCCGACGACCTGCTCCGGTCGGGCGTCGAGCCGACACTGGACGATCCAGTCCGGATCTCCAAACGGCTCTCGACCTACGCCCTGGAACAGCACCGGTTCGCAACCCGGATAGAAGCCGACGACTATGCCGCATCGTCCATCAAAGCCCTCCGGCTCGCCCGCGGATCAGTCAAAATCGAGTCCTTCGAGGCCGGTCTGACGGACCTCACAAACCGTTGCGCAACCTGTATTCATAAGGTTGTTCATGATGTCGAGCCCAGCGACGAACTCGCTGTCCGCAGCCAGACGCTGAACGCCAAGGCCTGGGAAATTGCCTCCGAGACACTCACCACGCTCCGGCGCCACAGTCTGGTCAACAAGGATGAAGGCCAGTCCATTTCCTGGGATGAGATTGTCGATCTTCTCAACCGCGCCCTGGAGAACCTCACCGTATCGCCCTCCCCCCCGGACGAAACCGGAGTCTGGATCCTGAATCCCTACGACATCGCCGGATTGAGCTTCAAGGTGGTGCTCCTCGCCGGACTCAACGCCGGTGCCTTCCCGAAATCGCCGGTCCAAAGCCCCCTCTTTCCCGATTCAGAATTACTCGGCTTCCGGGAAAAACTTATGAAGAAGGGGCCCCTCCCTGTTGCCGCCTTGGCGGCATCCAAGGCACGGAACAGCCAGGAGAACCTGCTTTTCCTGACCACGCTGGCCGCGTCGCGGGACCAGATGGTCTTTTCCTATGCCGGCCACGACGAGACCGGTCAGGAACTCACCCCCTCGGTATTCTTCAGCACCCTCTGGCGGCTCGTCGGCTGGCCAGCCTGGCCCACCCTTCCCGTTCAGCCCCCCGACCCCTATGACGCCTGGCGGCTGGCACAGGGTGCCCCCCACCTTGAAACCCATTGGCTCCGGCATCGGGAGAAAAAGGAAACCCGAACATCCAACAGTCAACATCGAACATCGAACATCGAACAGAAAGGAACAAGGGCCTCTGATGGATTCCAGCTGGACGTTGGAAGTTCAATGTTGAATGTTCAATGTTCGACTTCAATTCCTCCCTTCAAGCGGCGCCCCTTCCCCGGGGAATCCTACCTGGGTACCGTGCCGCTCGCCCTGTGCCGGGCAGATGATGAACGGCGTCAGCGACTGGCCGGGCAGGGGGAGACAGCAAGAGGTTCAAGGGTTCAGGGTTCAGGAAATATTGACGAGGGGCTGGCGTCGCATATCGCCCATGGGATCCGGGTGGAACGACAACGGCAGTCCTTCTTCGCTCGGCAAAATCAGAAGGACCAGGGAACATCCTCCGACCACTCGACGGAACCCGGCCACGAGTTTGCGGGAGTTCTCGACCCCGCGCTTTGGGAAAAAGTCAGGCCGACCCCCGCCAACGGCATTATTGATTTCAGCCCGACCCAGCTCGAGCGGCTCGTCGCCTGCCCCTACCAATACTATCTCCAGTACATCCTCAAGGTGGAGGCCATTAAGCCCAACGACCTGGAGCCCAGCACCATGGATTTCGGGACCGCGATCCACGCCATCCTCTTCGAGGGCTTCAGGATGCTTCAGGGCAACCGCCCTAACCCCGCCATTCCAGGGCTGGCAAAACTCGCCAAGGCGCATCACCTCCTCTTCACCCCCGCTTGGGCCGTGCGCGACCAGAAGGGCCATTGGCATCTGCAGACAACTGACGGCACCCCCTCCGAGGACGCCCTGCCGCTGGTTAATTTTCCTTCGGACACAAGGGCCCTGATCGCCTTCTTTGATGCCCTGACCGGAACCCTTCTCGACTGGGCCACCAGCGGCAACGCCATCTGGATGCTGGGCGCCCCCGAGCAACTGAACGTCCAACGCCGCCGGATCAGCCGGGCCGTCCGCAACCTCGTCCGAACCGCACTTGACCCGGAAGCCCTTCCTGAGCTTCCCGACCTCGAAGGGAGCCGCCGTTATCCCGCCCTGCTGGAATACACCTTCAACGACAAAGTCAGGGGAGCCGCCGCCTCCCTGGAACTCGCCGACCCCGCCAATCCGGATCACAAGCTTCGCCTGCACGGAAAAATCGACCGGGTGGATTTTGTGTTCGATCCCAGCGGCCTGCTTCGCGCCGCCATTGTGGTCGACTACAAGGGCTCGGGAAAGGCCGACCTGAAAACAGCGGATCTGGCCGAGGGCATCAGCACCGCCGCCGACTGCCAGCTCCCCGCCTATGCCCTAGTGGCCGCAAGGGACTTGCGGCCATATGAAATCTCAGATTTCAGATCTGATATTCCCATTCTCATGCACTACCTCTCCTACACCCTCCCGCCGGATAAAATGGTCAAGCAATGCCAGGCCAACTGGATCGGCCTCGACGGGAGCCCAGGCGAGGAAACCGACCTTGTCACCGCCTTTACCACCAGCGCCTTTGCCGCCTTGAACCGCTATGAGCGCGGCGACTTTGCCGTAGCGCCGCAGGCTTGCGAGTACTGCAATCTGAACGCCTGCTGCCGCCACGCCGCCAGCCTCCTCTCAACGGAAATCCAGGAAGGCAGGGGAGACTCATGAGCGCCTGCCGCAATATCCGCTTCATCGCCTCGGCCGGAACCGGGAAAACCCATCAGGTCGTCGCCCTTTACCAGTCGCTTCTTTTCGGGCGTCCCTACCCCGCGGACGACTCGGCCCTTCCCGGCGTCAAAGGGGGAACCATTTTCGACGGCCACACCCGCCTGCCTCCCGAGCGGATCCTCATGCTGACCTTTACCAAGAATGCCGCCGCCGAGATGCGGTCGCGCGTAACCGAGGCCATCGAGCTTGAGCTGGCATCCGGGAATCCCGAAACCGAGGCCTTCTGCTGGAGCCTGATGCGCCAGCTCTCCAGCGCCACCATCTCCACCATCCACTCCTTCGCCCAGCAGATCCTTGCGTCCAATACCCTGTTTCTCGGCCTCTCCCCCGCCCTGACCATCCTGGAGGAAACCGAGGCTGAAGATCTTCGCACGGAATGCATCGAGAGCACCCTGAAGGCCGCCCTGACCGGTACCGATGCCGACTATACCGAGGATCTGGAATGCCTGTGCGACGGGCGGGGCGTCCGGGGCATTGAAGAAGGAATCGTCAGGACGCTTCGGCTTGGAGCCGCCTGGGGGCTGAACCTTGAAAAGGCCGAGCCGGGCTCCCTGGTGGCAACCCCGCTGGAGCCGAAACCAGCCGCCCTTCAAATGCTCCTGAAGCCCGTGACACAGGCCGCCGAAGCAAGGACGGGAAAAACACTGAAGACCATGGCCGCCGAGCTCTCTGCCACCCTCCGGCGACTTGGCGCCGAGCCCTCTGCCGCCGCCATGGTAAAGGCCGCGACCGAACTGCGCGCGTTCACCACCAGCAGTTGGGGCACGGATGAGGGAGTCAAACAACTACGGAAAGAGGTTCAGGGAAAACTCGATGCCCTGATCGCCTACCCCGACCGCGTCAACGCCACGCGCCTGCTGATCTCCTTCCTCGCTCTGGCCGGGGATTGCGCCCGCCATATCCAGGCCCGCAAGCGCGCCCAGGGCGTCCTGGACTTCGACGACCTATTGTTCAAGGCCCGCGACCTCATCGCGGCCCGGCCGGGCTGCGTGCCCGGACTGGAAGTCATCATCGTCGACGAGGCCCAGGATAACTCGCGTCTTCAAAACGACCTGATCCGGCTTGTCCAGTCCGTCTCCGGCGCCAGCATGGTCATGTGCGGCGACACCAAGCAAACCATCTACGGGTGGCGCGGGGCTGACGCCGAGGGGCTCACCCGGTTCTCCGAAACCATGCAGCTCGACGCTGTCCCCCTTCGCACCAGCTACCGCAGCCAGAAGGGGATCCTCGACTGGGTCAACGACATCTTCGCCGGCGTCATCCTCGGCGTGAACCGGTATGGCGAGCATGAAACCCTCGCCCCCTGCCCCGGCGCGCTGAAGCTGGCGGGGCCCTCGGTGGAGCTCCTCCTCCCTGAATGGGAATGGGGGCCGAATCCGAATGACCCGATCACGACAGGAAAGAAGCAGGAGCAAAAGCCACGCCTCACGCTGACGCCCAGGGAAATCCGGACCCTTGCCGCAGGAGCTCCGGCCGATGCAGCCCTGCAGGCCGCGGCGGAACAGACCGAACAGGCCCTGGCACTGGAAGCCCGCGCCGTGGCACGCCGCATCCGGCTACTGACGATGCCGGGGACAGACGCCCAGTGGCATCCATCCCATGTATGGGCTTCCTCAAAGGGAGGCTGGATCAAGGCCCCAGCACACCCGTACCGGTTCCGCGACATCCTGATCCTGCTCAGGGCCTCGTCGCGCCAGGAACTCTATGAACAGGCCCTTCAGGAAGAAGGCATCCCCTTCACCACCGATGGAAAGGGCCGCGGGTTCTTCGCGCGGCAGGAAACCCTCGACGTCTCCAATCTCCTTTCCTGGCTTGCCTTTCCCAACGACCGACTCGCCCTGCTCGGCCTGCTTCGCTCACCGTTTGTCGCGCTGTCCGACAACGCCGTGGCGGCGATGGAGGCCCAATTCCAAAATCTGAAATCTGAAATCTCAGATCAAAAGGATGCCGAAACCCTGAGGCGGGCGGAACCGATCCTGGCGCGGCTTCGCTCGTTGGCCGGGCGCATCAGCGCCGTGGAGCTCGTGCGGGAAGCAGTCCGGCTGACCGGCTACGATGCCATTCTGGCGGGCACATTTCACGGGGTTCAGCGCCTTGCCAACCTCCAGAAACTACTGAGCTGGATCCAGGCAAGGGAGCGTGACGAGACCCTCAACCTACAGGAAACCGCCAGACGACTGGCGGACGAAATCGCCCTGGGACGTGAAGCACCCGATGCTGCCGTACTGGATCCGGACGACGACTCCGTGCGCATCAACACGGTTCATGCCGCCAAGGGACTGTCGAGCCCGGTGGTCATCCTGCCTGACTTGCGCCGATCCCCGCAAACCGACCGCGACTGGATGCTGGTGACCCGCAACGAAAACGGGGAAGCCGAGGGCGTGGCGGGGAAGATCAAGTTGTACGCCGATGACGATGCCGGCGAAATCGAAAGCGAGCTTTATGAGGAAGCCCGTGAATTTAACCAGGACTCGCGGGACCATGAATCGCGGCGACTGTTTTATGTCGCCTGCACCCGCGCCCGCGACCTACTCGTATTCTCCGGGGAAAATCCCGGGAACGGGAGCAAGGATGCCTGGCGCTCGTGGATCAACCACCACCTGCTGCAGTGCGACTTCAACACTTCGCTGATCCGGCTGCGGCCCTACGGCGAGGTCGAGCGGGCCTGGCGGAAGATTGCCGCCACGCCGCCGGATCGGGAAATCCCGACCCCGTCACACTTCCTGGCGGTTAGCAAGGAAACTCCCGTAATGGCCGGGGCGGAGCGCTATCGCTTCCCGGTCACCGCACTGCTGCGAACCCTTTCCTCCACGCCCTCACCCCAGCCCGCTCTCCGTCTTTCCCTCGCATCAGTCAGCGTCACGTCATCCGGCCAGGAGGACCATGAATTTCCGGAGCCGACTCTGGACCGGTCGCAGCGCGGCACCCTCGCGCACCGGATCCTGGAGACCCTTGACTACGCATCGGGCATCGCGCTTGGAGCCCAGGTCGAGCGGTCTCCGGAATGGGGTGAGGCCGACGCGGCTGAACGAATGCTCATTCGTCCGCAGATTGAATCCGCCGCGCGGACCCTCTCCCAATTGCTGGCTGGCGTGGCCGCGGAAAACCTCATCCGCGAGCTGCCCTTTGCCGCGCGGTTCAACCATGACGGAGCCGAGCTGATCGTGGACGGAAAAGTGGACCTGATTTTCCTGAAAAACGGCATCTGGCATATCGTGGATTACAAGTTTTCCGACCACGATGCCGCCACCCTGCGCCGCGACTATGCCCTGCAGCTGGCGGTTTACCGGGACGCGTTATCATTCCCGGGAATATCAGGCGATCGCCGCATCCCCCGTTTTATGACCCCCGAAAAGATCGCGGCCCCCTTCAAGCTGATCCTGATCGGGATAGATAGTCGAGGCGGGTGCATTGAGGTGGATGTGACGGACGATGACCATGGAAAAATCGAGGCCCGCCTGATTGCAGCGGCAAAAGAGTTGTTAATGGTCTCGAAATAGTCTGACCATTCTCAAGGTGGACCGCGATCTCCGGGCGCGGTCTCCCGTTTATCCCAACCCGAAAAACCGACGGATACGGGCGGTCAGGGCAGAATGGGTTTCGACCGAAGAGCCTCCGGCCGGCTGAACAGCCAGTAAAGCCGCGCGCTCCGAGAGTCGTTTCTCAAGCAGCACAGCCAGTCGTCCCGCCAATTCCACATTTGCCTGCAGCAAACCGGCAAATGCCTGCTTGGCGACCTGAACCACCTCAACATCCGTTTCAGCAACAACCGTGGCCGAGCGGGGTTCTCCGGTCAGGAGCGACATCTCACCAAAAAAAGCCCGTTCCCCAAGCTGGGCTACTGACACCTGCTTCCCGTCTGCCCCGGCCACGAGAACCGAAACCTTTCCATTCCTGATGATGTAGAAGGAATCGCCGGGCTCACTCTGCCGGCATAACTTTTCCCCGGCGGCAAAAATCTGTAGCCGGGCGCCCTCGACCAACCGGCCCATCTCGTCCACGGACAGCGACTGGAACAGGTCAACCCCGGCGAGCAGAACCCGGACGGACTCGACCGCCTCGCCCCGCCCGCGGATCTCGTCCGCAACCGCATCCCGCTCGCGGCAGTCCTGGATCGGGAAGGGAATTGAAATCCTTTCCCTCCGGAAAGCATACCAAAGACGGTCCATGACCGCGCTCTGGATCGGGTCGAGGCGGGCAAAATCCCGGATGAAAAATTTTATCGTGAAGGTGATGGCCGAGTCGGCATACGCGGCAAGATACACCATGGGCGGGGGCTCCGTGCAAACATCGGAAATCTCCGCCAGAGCCCCGAGAATCACGCGCCGCGCCTTGTTCGGCGGGGTATCGTAGCTGACCCCGATGGTGAGAGCGCAGGCGTGGTTTCCCGTCGGCCTCGAATAATTGATGATCGCCTCCCTGGCAATCGAGCCATTAGGGATCACGATGTAGTCATCCGCCTTGGTGCGAAGCCGGGTAGCTCGCCAGGTTGTATCCACCACCATGCCGGTATGGCCGCCCACCGTGACCCAGTCCCCGATCTGAAAAGGCCGCTCCGTGTTGAGCGCCAGCCCGGAGATCAGGTTTCCCAGCGTATCCTGGGTGGCATTACCGACGACATAGCCCACCACGAGGGAAGACACCGCCAGCACGTTCAGGTTCACTCCGGGGAAGAATCCCCGAACAATCAGGACCAACGCAATGGCGGCCACAGCCCACCGTCCGAGATCACGGACCACCTGGGGGACCTGGGGGCGGCTCCTCCACCGGGCAAACACGCCGAAGAAAACCACATCAATCAGCTTGAGACTCAGGGCTACGCCCAGAAAAGCGGCCGCCGCCATGACGGCGTTGCCAACATGGGGATGCATCTGAAGCAAAATCGGCTTCAGGAACAGCAGGGCGAGCAGCATGAGCGTCAACAGGTTCAACTGCAGGCTGATGCTTTTAAACAAGGGCCTGCGGGATAATGCCCGCTGCATCAGGGAGAATATCAGGTAAACCAGGAGAAGGGCGCCCACCCGGGCCATCACGCCGGACGGAGCAACCTGCGCCCCGTCCTGCACCAGCGTCCAGAAAGACTGTGTTATCATGTCCTGCTATCTACCGGCGCGAAAAATCAGTCTTGCTTCTTATCAATCCCAACACCGACTTTGGCGCCACCGGCATCCAGCTCGGCAGCATCCTTGCCGGCTCCGCCACCGGCCTTGGCCGCGATCAACTCCTCCACCTTGGCGGTCACGAGTTCCGCAGCGCGCTCCAATTCCTTTTCCTTGGCTCCGCCATCCTTGGGTTTCCGTCTGTGCTGTTTTTTCTTGGCTTCACGCTCTGCGCGTTTCGCCTCTTGTTCCTCTGTCTTTGAGAGCTGTTCCTCGGCCTTCTCCTGGGAAGAGAATTTCTGCGACCCTGCAATGACACGGGGCGACAGCTTGGCGCCGGGAAAGGGAATGCCCTTGTTCAGCTCATCCGCGCGCCATTCCTTGGCCACTTGCGAGACTGCTTTTTGGAAAAACTTCTGCTCAAGCTTGATGGTCTTCTCAAGTTCCTTGAATTCGGTACCAGGCATGGAGAGCGTTTCCACCTTGCGGTCGGAGCCCGTCACCTTCACCAGGTAATAGTCATCCCCGGCGGCCACCTTTCCCGCCGCAAACACCACAATCGCCAGCATAAAGATCCATCTTGCTGCATTCATCCTTCACTCTCCCTGTTTGATATAAATGTTCTAAAATCGTAGCGAGGATACCCATCCGGCACAAGGAGATTATGGGTGCGCCTCTACCAATACCTGTAGATTCATCGCGGCCGGATCCTGGATGGCCCAGGACCTGGCAATCCTGTATCCCGGGATCCAGACAACCTGTCCGTCACACTCCAGCAGGGGTATCCGGGAACGAGTGGCGCGCGGCACTTTGGCATCCACCAGAATATCCTGAATTTTGCGGGAGCCCTCCATCCCATAAGGCGCAATGCGGTCTCCGGCTGCAGCTAGGCGCACCAGGATCGGCTGTCCACCCCAGGCCTCCGCCGACAAACTGGCACGTGCCGGCAGCCGCCCCGGCCTGAGTCCCCTATCCTTCACGAGACCGGTGTCCAATTTCACGGTGAAGCGGAGCCCCAGGGAGGGAATCAGGGTCTGCCCCGGAACCTTTAGTCGTACAGGCCCGGCCGGAGACTTTGCCCTGCTCTTTGAACTCTTATGCGGGGCGGGAGCCAACCGGAGAACGGTATAGGCCCGTTGCATCATCCACCCTTCAGCCAGGGTGACACTCTCGCTTCCGCGCTCCCGCCCCAACAGCGGATCCACGCGACCAACCACGTCATATTCCAGGCAGGAAGCCGGCGCCCCCTGCTGCATAAGCCACAACCGGATGACCCGCCTTCTAGCCGCCAGGGGTTGGTCCCGGAGAATGCGGCAGTCCAGGCCGCCCCCCTGCGCACAGTCAGTCAGGATCCGGCTCGCCCACGCCTCCATCCAGTCATCTTCTGCGGCCAGCACCTCGCGGGTTCGACCCAGGGCATCACGGATTCCCGGGTTGTAATCCCGTTCCAGAAGGGGAATAAGCTCATGCCTGACCCGGTTCCGGAGAAAGGTCGTGTCGCGGTTGGACGCATCCTCGCGCCATGGAATTTTCCGCCGCTTCAGGAAGGATTCAATCTCCGCACGGGGGACCGACAGTAGCGGACGCATCACCGTTACACCCTCCAGACTCGTGAATGCATCGATCCCGGATAATCCGGACCGGCCGGCACCCCGGATCAGTTTCAGCAGGACGGTCTCCACCTGATCATCGGCTGTATGGGCGGTTGCAATCACATCCGCCTTTACTGCCCGGGCTGTCCTGGCCAGAAACTGGTACCGCACCTTGCGCGCCGCCATCTCCAGGGAAATTCCCTGCCGTTTCGCCAGGGCGGGTACCCGAACCTTCGCCGAAACACAGGGAATCCCAAGCCGGCTGGCGGCCGCTTTGACAAAATCGGCATCCTCACTTGCGCTCTTGCCGCGGATTCCGTGATCCAGATGCGCCACCGTCAGGCGCCAGGGCCCCCGGCAGGCCAGTTCGTGAAGACCATGCAAGAGGGCCATGGAATCAGCCCCGCCGGAGACAGCGACCAGAATGTGGCTTAGGGATAAGGGCTCGGGGTTCAGGGCTAATGGAGGATTGTTATTCTTTTTGCCATTAACCATAAGCCATTACCCTTATCTATAAACCCGCCCGTTCAATCTTACGGACACCGCCCATGTAAGGCACAATGGCCTCGGGCAGGGTCACGGAACCGTCTGCTTCCTGGCCGTTCTCGAGGATCGCCACCACCAGCCGCGCCAAGGCCACGCCGGATCCATTCAGGGTGTGGACAAAATCAAGTTTTCCGTCAGCCCGGCGATAGCGGATGTTGGCACGCCGCGCCTGGAAAGCCTCGAAATTGCTGCACGAGGAAACTTCCAGCCAGCCATTCTGGCCTGGCGCCCAGAGCTCGATATCATAACACTTGGCTGCGGCAAAACTGATATCGCCGGTGCACAGCGAGAGGACGCGGTAGGGCAGATTGAGCGCCTGAAGCACCGCCTCGGCATTGGCGACCAGTAACTCCAGCTCGGCATAGGAGGTAGAGGGCTCAACAAACTTGACCATCTCGACCTTGTCGAATTGATGAACCCGGATGATACCCCGGGTTTCCTTGCCGGCGGCCCCGGCCTCACGCCGGAAACAGGGCGTGTAGGCCGTCAGGTATACGGGTAACGGCTTGTCTATGATATCGTCCCGGTAGTAATTGGTCACAGGAACCTCGGCGGTGGGGATCAGCCAGAGGTCATCCGTGGCATGATACATATCCTCCGCCATCTTTGGAAGCTGGCCTGTGCCGATCATGGAGGCCGTATTGACCACAAACGGCGGCAACATTTCCGTGTAGCCATGTCTGGTGGTGTGCATATCCAGCATGAACTGAATGAGGGCACGCTGTAGCCGCGAGCCCATGCCCAATAGCAAAGGAAAGCCTGACCCGGTCATTTTGGCGCCCCGGGCAAAATCAAAGATTCCCAGATGCTCCCCCACTTCGACATGACCCTTGGGCTGGAAGGCAAACTTACGCGGCTCGCCATGGGTGCGGACCACCACATTGGCCGAGGCATCCGTTCCCACAGGCAGGCTGCTGTGGGGAAGATTCGGGATACGGAGGAGGTTCTCCTTCAGGCGTCCTTCCAGGTCGCGAACCTCGATATCCTTCTGGGCGATCAGGTCACCCAGCTCACGCATGGCCTTCTGGGTAGCCACCGTATCCTGTCCCTTGCTCTTGAGGAGGCCGATTTCCTTTGAGACCGTGTTGCGCTGGCTCTTGAGGGTTTCAACCTCCGTCACCAGCTTCCGGCGCAAGGCGTCATCCGCCACGACAGCATCAAGAAACTCCATGCTGGCACCCCGGGAAGCGAGCCCCTGACGCACATTATCCTCATGGTCACGAATTAATTTGATATCCAACATAACTCACCCCGCATGATTATTCACTAAATAGCGGCCGTTATGCTAGCCGAGCGGCCTTTGGGATGCAACGCCGGAAAGAGAGTTAACCAAAGCCCCAATCTTTGTCTTTATGTCTACCCCGGCTTCTCCTATTCTAGGGGAACTTTTATGAAGCAATGGCTTTCAAAGTTTCGTTCCCAGCGGCTCAAGGAGCGCTTCAAGGATGGAATCGTCCGGAAGACGCCGGAAGACGATCTTTCCTGGTGGAATCGCCCTCTCTTTTCCCTCCTGATCGGCCTGCTTCTGTGGGGAGGGGCCTGCGCCCTGCTTATCAATGGAATGCCCGCCCGTTCCAGCCCCCTGCAAGTCACTCTCCTGCAGGCGGGGAATCAAGTGCTGCTCTTTATCAT
>JAABPW010000360.1 GCA_011391785.1 Verrucomicrobiota bacterium | reverse complement strand
ACGGACTCGATCAACTGGGAGAGTGTTTCCTCCAGGGCTGCCGGGGCGAGAGATCGAACTCCCTCTCCCCCTGAGGGAGAGGGTCGGGGTGAGGGGTTCTTCTTCCTGAATCTGCTCACGGCCTCGACAATCGCCAGCTCGCGGTCCAGATCTGAGATCGGTCGTAGCCCCTGGCTTTTCAGGGCAAGTCCCGCGCACTCCCGCAAGAGCGACGAAAGCGTGACATGCCCCCGCCCGTCAAAGAAGGCCTCCCGTTCCAGTGCCCGCCGCTGGGCCTGCCTTAAGGCCACGGCGGTGGGATAGACGATGAGGGTGCCTTTTATTGTCTCCGGTTTGCTGTTCATGGCGGTTGAGGGGGAGTGTAGTGGGTTGGGGGAGGGACTTCAAGGAAGGTCGTGAATATTGGATATCACTTCATTTATTGCGCCCGCAGACCACGCTGCAACTTCTCCACGATCCGATCCCGCAGGTTCAGGGGTTCCAGCACCTTTACGTCCGGCATCCAGGACAGGATCCAGCGAAGTTCAATGTTGGGCGTTGACTGTTCGATGTTCATTCTCCCTCACCAGTTGCAAAGGGATATCCTCGCTGGTAATCTGCCCCTATATCAGGAGTAAGATCCCATGACCCAATTCGGCAAGATGAAGGTGTTGATTTTCGGTAGTCTGGTGATGATGGCAATGGGTTCCATAGCAGAATCTCCCTCTCAGCCGGCCCAGGATTACCGCAAGGGATTCGAGCAGTTCGCCAAGCTGGGGGTGCCGGATTTGTCCAAGGCGACCTACGTCAAGATCGACACTGACCACCACCAGTGTTTTTCTCGTTATCTGGTGCCGCAGATTTGCGATTCGAGCGGCAATGCCTGGATGCTTTCGGAAACGCGGGATGCATCGAACAAGCCAGTCCGTGCCACCTTCTTGATCAACGGTGGGGATGTGGTCACTTTCAACTGGAAACGGAATATCCGGCGACGGGATATTCCGAAGTCGCGCCAAGACGTTGTTTCGCCTCAGGCCCCGGTTTTGGAGGCAACTTGGGGGAAGGCGAACCTGAAACGGGATGTCACGGGAGCTTTCCGGTTCCTTGCGGACTTGTCACATGAAAAGGATCTTGAAATCAAGTTCGATCAAGAAGTCCAGGGGCGGCTATTCTTCCTGGCTTTTACCTTGTATCAACGGGGTGATGTCACCAACTCCATGGCGTTGGTCGATGAGTTGATCAAGAGAAGCGGGTCATCGGAAAAGGTGATGATCAATGCACTGAACGTGGTCGCGGACTCGCAGTATGAAATGGTTTACCGGAAATTCGGGGGAAGTTACGATTGGTTCGCCTACCGGGATGGCATCAAGGAGCTCCTGGCAAGATATCCCCTTGGGTGGAACAAGGCACCCGCGATGAAGCTTTTGTTCAAACGCGTGGAAGAGCGTGTAGCCAATCCCGTTCACACCCCGAGTTATACAAATGGCATGACGGGTGCAGACCTCGCGGTGGCGGAGAGAATGCTGGGGGTGCGGGAACCCATTTCTTCCGCCCGTTGGGTGTTATGGTTGGTTCCTACCACTTGGCGTGACAAGGTGGTCAAGGGCAACGAAGTGGAATCGGAGATCAGGGCCCGGGGAATCGAGGCAATCCCCTTCCTCTTGGCATTGACCCGCGATGGAACCTTGATGGATATGGATCGGGGGAAAGTGGAGTTGGCTTTGGGGGAAGCGGGGCTGGTGCAAGATAACGGGGTTGGAATATCTCGAGAGACCTTGGCAATGTTTAATAACCTGAGGCGACCTGCGACTAGGGGGGAGGTAGCGGGCCAATGGCTGAAGGAGATGTTGCCTGATAAGTTGGGGAGTGAAGAAGAGGTGGACAATCCGGGGCGGTTGCTGTCGGAGGCCTTGCTTTTTTATAAGAGCTACCGCAAGGCTTCCGATGAAGAACTGGCACTCCAGTGTATATCTGATTCTTCTGGTGACTTGGGGCCGGCAGCATCCGACTTCCTTCTTGATCTGGCTGGGAAGCGGCGAATGCCTCTGCTTGAGAATCACCTGCTGGGGATAAGTGGTGGGGAGCTAGCCATCGAGTGCGAGAGCGGGTCGCTTGAACGCAAGTTGGATCTCCTGGGGCGGTATGCCTTCATTCGGGGCCCGGGAAGCAAGGTAATCCTGGATACGATGATTACAAACTTAACCAAAGCTTCAGAGTGTTATATGAAACCCTATACAATGAAATTTCAGGATGAGCGGGCTGAGGCTGATTACATCAAGACCGTAAAAGAGAATTTACAGGACATGGGGGGGGAATTGGCGGGAGATGCAAAGGGGGTGGAGAGTTTGCAGCAGGATCAAAAAACCGAAGCATTGATTGCTGCCGTAGCTGAAGCAAAGGATTTGCAGCAAGGGCGTATGTGGGCGTATTTGCAGGGGCGAATGAAAGCGCTGACTTTTGCCGAGTCGCTGGGGGTTCTGCTGAAACAGGCGGCGGCAACAAGCAGCCTTTCTTGCCGTCGGATGTGCCTGAATATGTTGTACGAAATTGTCACCGACAAGGGTGTGGCGGGGATGGGTGTAGAGCCGACGGATTACCCCGCGCAATGGAATGCCTTGATTGCTGATGTGAATGAAACCTGCTCGAATGAGGAAGGGAACGATGTGGCGGATGAGTTTCTCGTGATGAACGAGGCATTGTTCTCGATGGAAGACGTGGGAATGGAGGGTGGGAACAATAATGGTTGGTGGGATAAAATGATTTGGTTAGATAAGTTCATAGAGCGATACGGACGCCGTGGACGTGAATTTGTCCGGGAACGGGTGACGGCGCGGCTGAAGGGAGTAGCCGAACCGCAGCTTCCACACTACCCCCTGACCGAGCCCGGAAACCCTAAAGTCTACTCCGCCATGAAGACCCGGCTTGAAGGGGTGAATACCCTGGGGAAAGCCCAGGTGGCGGAGGGGCGCCTGTCGATCCATGAGCGGGTGGCGTTGCCAGGGTTTCTCGGGCGGGACCTTGAGCTCAACAAAAGGCTGACGTTGTTGGCCAATACGATTACCAAGGTTACGTTGGAAGGGGTGGATGGTGCTTTGCGGACGCGGCTGATGGCCTGGCGGGGGAAACCTTTTGCCCCGGAACTGGTGGGTGAATTGAGGGATTACTGTTATGCCCAGACCCAGGCTGGGAGGAGTGTCCGTTGTTGCTTGCAGCGGAAGGAAAGTTTTGGTGGGGCCGAGCTGTTCCTGGAAGTCAAGGAGGGGGCTTTGCCTTCACCGGACGATGCGGGAGGCAGCAATACTCCCCCCTGGGAGATTAAGGGTTTGATCGGGTTGGTTTGTGGGCCTGGTCTCTATGCCGAGGCGGGCTGGCGGACGGTCGCTCCGACTCGTTGGGAGCGCTCTGATGATGTCATGAACTCAGAACCGGATGACATGGATCATTTTGGCGCCGGAGTTGAGCTGTTGTGTGGATCTAAGGTTGCAGCCAGTGAAGAGGCTTTTGTGATGTTCGGGACGAAACAGGAATACCTTGGCGAGAACCGGCCTGTGGGGAAATCCAAGGTTTCGGATTATTCAATTGATCCCGGATTGCTACAGCGTATTCCGTCGCAGCGGGTGGCGGCGCCGGTAAAGCAGGTGCCGGTTCCGTCCATTCCTGGCCCAGACAAGGGCAAAGCCAGGCAAGAGACGAAGCAAGCCACTGCGATTGTCGCCCCTTTCCTCGAGGAAACGATGCGGTATGATGGGCTCGGCTCGTTTAAAGGAGGGGAAAAACCAAGCCTTTTGACAGTAGAGCCACCGGCGCGCCCCTCCGAAGATGATACAATTGAGTTTATCAAGACCGAGCTGGAATCGGCGGGACTGCATTTGAAAGAGGATGTCGAGATGGATGATGTTGAGGCGCCGGAGGAAGGTGGAGTGGAACGGACCCGTCCTAAACTTGAATCACGCCGGTTTTCCTTCGATCTGGCCGATGTGGACCGGTCTATATATGTTGAGTTCCTGTCTGCCCGCGATTACAAGGTGTGGGATGGAGGGAGGATGAGATCCAGGCGAGGGTATGATTTCCCTGCACTTGCCCAAGAGGTGGCAGACTCGTTCGGAAAGCGTAAGACGGACAAGAGGATTGTATTTGGCGTGTTCTTTGATCCGGTGGCGCATGTCAGGCGGTTCCGCGGGGATGATGTGTCATGGCTGACACCCAAACAGAAGACATTGGCCAGTGAAGAGGGGTTCAATGCCTATGAAGTAGCGATGTTTGGCCTGAACGAGAAATCCAGGGCGAAGCTTCGGAAACAGGTGCAGCATTTCATTGCCTTCCTTAAGCAGGAAGGGCTGGTTGGGAACATGACAGGGAAAACGGCAACATCGAACAATCAACGTTGAACTTCCAGACAACCGGGAGGCTGGACCGTATTCCGGAAGTGCTCTGCGAGAACGAGCGGATGGTCTTCCCGATCGTGGACCGACTGGCGGAACGCCTATACAAGTCCCGGGACACCCTCTTTATCCAGCGCCACTATAACCCCGCTTTCCCGATCCTGTCGTTTCTCGAGGATCTGAGCACGCCGTGATCTGGAGTGGGGCTATTCAAGTTTCAGCTGGTAGCGCGTGCCCTTGAGTTGGCCTTTTTTGGTCAGGGCCTGTTTCGTGACCAGGTCGGCCAGATCCCGGGTTGCGGTGGCATGGGAGGCTCCAGTCAGGCGGATACCGGGGTCTGGCGCGCTGATCCAGGCGGGCGCGGGTCATGCGCTCGCGGAGGCCATGCCGCCCTCGATGATATTTTGCTTCCCGGAGCGGACTGCCTGGACCATCTGGTCATGAGTACGGCTCCGCTTGTCAATGAGGCGGTCACAGAAGTGAACGGTCGCGTCATAGACAATTTCAGCCTTTTGGTAAGAGAGTAGTTTCTTGTATCCGCCATGGGCTGGGATGAAGCCGGGAGAAGGACTCGAAGGGCGGCAAGGACTGCAGTCGGGACGGCCTCGTTCTGTTGTCCTTGGTGTCCCTGCAGTCGTTTGGTTCATGGCGGCACCCTAACCATCCCGGTTAGGTTATGCAATACTATAACTAAATAGTTATAGTTAAAGGCATGCAGTCAAACTCGGTGGACAAGACAGGCTCCTTCTATATAATGGCCGAATCGAAAGGATTAAGGGGTTATGTTGACTTTATTTTTATCTTTGCTTTGCATGGCGGGAATCTGGGTTGGGCTTCATTACGGGGTCGGCTGGCATCAGGGGTGGAGCATCACCCTGGCGATTTTGTCGGGATTGGGGCTGCAGATCGGCGCGACGCTGTTCATCCGCCGGAAGATCACCGCCCTGATGAATGCCATCCAGGCGCGTATTACGGAGCGGACCACCGCCCTCAGGCGGAAATATGAGCAATTGGGCAGCCGGGGTGCGGCGATGAAGTTCCTCATGGACCAGGCCCGCAAGGATCAGGACGTCCTGATGGCCGAAGCGCTGGAATCGACCAAGAAGATGGAGCCCTTCTGCAAATGGAGTTTCCTGCTCGATCGGCAGGTCAATGCCATCCGCATCCAGTTTTTGTATCAGATGAAGAATTTCGAGGAGGTTGACCGGCTTCTTCCGAAAACCATTTTTGGCGATCCCGTGATGGTCTGCATGAAGATGTGCCGGCAGTACAAACTGGGCAAGGAAGAGGAGCTTCGTAAGACCTACAACAAGTACCGGAAGAAATTCAAGCAGGACTCCGCCCTCATTTACGCCACCTACGCCTGGATGTTGATCCGGAAGAAGGAACTCGACAAGGCCCTGGCGGTGCTGGTGGACGGAAAATCCGCGACGGAAGATGCGAACCTTGAAGCAAACTGGGATCATGTGGCCAATGGCCGGGTGGGCCAGTTCTCCAATGCCGGTTTCGGCGAGTCCTGGTATGCCCTCCTTCTGGAGGAACCCAAGCAGCCCAAGTCATCTGGTCCCCGGTACGCCCATCCCGGATCCAAGATGCGCCGCCGGTTTTGACGAGAGTGGAAATAGAGGTGAAGGGTCACTGTGGTTGAAGTCATTCTCTGCAATGAACGGCAAAGGAGGGTCCATGAATTCTCGAAGGATGATGGTGGTGTTGGCTGGCGTTTGCGCGGCGGGTTCACTGGTCTTCGGGCAGGAGGCGAAACCCGGGGTGATTAAATTGCCGGCTCTGCCTTATGCCGAGTCCGCCCTGGAACCGGCTATTTCAGCGAAGACCATGGGGTTCCACTACGGAAAGCACCATAAGGGGTATTTGGACAACCTGAATAAGCTTATTGCGGTGTCCGAATTGGAGTCCCTTCCCCTTGAGGAAATTATCCGGGTGACGGCGAAGGCCAAGGACAAGGACGGGGTGGCCATTTTCAACAATGCCGCCCAGGTTTGGAATCACACATTTTTCTGGAACAGCATGAAGCCCAAGGGCGGCGGAAAGCCGACGGGGGCGTTGCTGGAAAAGCTGGAGAAGTCCTTCGGCAGCTACGACAAGTTCAAGCAGGCTTTCCAGGACGCGGCGACGGGCCAGTTCGGTAGCGGCTGGGTCTGGCTGGTGGCGGACGGGGATGGCTTGAAAATCATCAAGACCTCCAATGCCGACACGCCGGTGGCCCATGGCCAGAAGGCTCTGCTCACCTGCGATGTCTGGGAACACGCCTACTATCTGGACTACCAGAACAGGCGGAAAGACTTTGTGGCCACATTTCTCGATTCCCTGGTGAATTGGGATTTCGCGGCGGCCCAGCTTTCCCGATAGACCCGGGAATTCCCTGGCCGTTGCATCCCGGACTGCGGACGATGATGCTGGAAAATGAAATCTGTCCTCAAGGATATGACGCTATTGCCGACCCCGCGCCAAGTGACCGGGCTGGCAGGTCAACTCCGGGTTGGTGATATCCATCAGATTGTTGTCCGCGGGCTTGCGGATAGTTGCCTTGCGGTGTCCCGGTTGCGCGAGGCGGTCCGGGATTATGCCTGCTGTGACTGGTCGGTCGCGCCGGGTAATCCCGCCGGGGCCGCCTTGCTTGAGATTTCGCCTGCCGCAGGGATTCCGCCCCAGGGGTATCGGCTGACCATCCTGCCCCAGTCCCTTTCACTTTTTGCTTCCGATCCGGTCGGGCTTTTTTACGGGGTCATGACCCTCGTTCAGCTTTTACGGGAAGCCGGGACCGTGCTCCCCCTGGGCGTGATTGAGGATCATCCTGATTTTCCTGTGCGCGGGGTCATGCTGGATATCAGCCGCGATAAAGTGCCGACCATGCTGACGTTGTTCACGCTGGTAGACCGGCTGGCCGAATGGAAAATCAACCACCTTGAGCTATATACCGAGCATACGTTCGCCTATTCCCGGCATCGGGATGTCTGGGTGGATGCCAGTCCCATGACCGGGGCGGAAATCCGGTTGCTGGATGCCTATTGCCGCGAGCGGTTTATCGAGCTGGTGCCGAACCAGAATTCCTTCGGGCACATGGAGCGCTGGCTCGCGAAGCCCGCCTACCGGGACCTGGCGGAGGCCCCTGATGGGTTTCTTTATCCCTGGGGCGTCCGCAGGGAAACGCCGAACAGCCTTAATCCGGCGGACCCGCGCAGCCTTGAGCTGATCGCTGAGCTCTATGCTGAATTGCTGCCCAATTTTACCAGCCTGAAATTCAATGTGGGTTGCGACGAAACCTGGGATCTTGGGCAGGGAAAATGCAAGGCGCTTTGCGAGCAGCGGGGGAAGGGCCGCGTTTATCTTGAATTCCTGCTCAAGATTCATGAGCTGGTTCGAAAACAAGGCCGCACCATGCATTTCTGGGGCGACATTATTATCCAGCATCCGGAGCTTGTCCCCGAGCTTCCGCGCGATGTGGTGGTTCTGGAGTGGGGTTATGAGGCTGATCATCCCTTTGCCGCACAGTGTGAACGCTTCGCGGCTTCGGGCCTCCCGTTTTATATCTGCCCGGGCACCTCGTCGTGGAACAGCATTGCGGGGCGGACTGACAATGCCCTGGCAAACCTGTTGAGCGCGGCGGAGAGCGGTCTTCGTCACGGGGCGGCCGGATACCTGATCACCGATTGGGGCGATAACGGGCACTTGCAGCCGCTTCCCGTGAGTTACGCCGGGTTTGCGGCAGGTGCCGCCCTGGCGTGGAATGTCGCCGGGAACAAGGACCGGAATTGGGCGCGGATGCTGGACGTACAGGTGTTCCAGGATGAGGCCGGAGTCTTGGGCGGGTTGGCGCTGGACTTGGGAAATACCTACCTCAAGGCTGGTCACCAGATAGCTAATGCGTCCGTACTGTTCCGCCTGTTGAATGAGGCTCCGGATTGGCCGATTCCCGAATCCGTTACCGAGGAAACTTTGTCTGGCGCGATGGATTGGATTGACGGGGTCATGGGGAGGATGGCCGCGACGCGCCCGACGGGCAACGATGCGCGACTTGTGCAGGAGGAGTTTGGGAATGCGGCGCGGATGCTCCGACATGCCTGCGCGCGGGGTATTTTCCTGAAGCGTGGTGACATCGGGACGGCGGAAAACCGGCGTCGCCTGGCGGAGGATATGGCTGTGATTCTGGGCGAACATCGCCGCTTGTGGTTGGCCCGGAACCGGCCAGGCGGGTTGCCGGATAGTGTGATGCGACTGGAACTGAGGATGAAGGAGTATGAAACATGAAGAAAAGTCTGTTGGCCGGTATTCCGCGCTCGATGCCCGAGGAAATGATCGAGGTGTTGTGCCAGTCGGAGGAGATGTGGATTGAGCGGATTATCTCACGCGGGCACAGCTCGCCGCCCGATTTCTGGTATGACCAGGAGGACAATGAATTCGTCCTGCTGGTCAAGGGGAGTGCCTGCCTTAAGATCGAGGGTAAGTCGAAGCCCGTGGTGCTGGAGGAGGGGGACTGGCTGGACATCAAGGCTCATGTGAAGCACCGCGTTGAATGGACCGCGCCCGATCAGGACACCATTTGGCTGGCGGTGTATTACCAGTGACAGTAAATGCTTGTGTCGTGCCCGGCTGGGCGCATAATTGCTGCCAATCACTATTTTAAGGAGACTTGGCGTATGGGCTCACTTTTGCTGGATACATTACTGGCGGATATCAAGACGGCGATGAAGGCGCAGGATCCGGACAAACTGACGGCGTTGCGGATGCTGAACGCGCAGATCAAGGATGCGACGGTCAATGCCGGGAAAGAGCCGACCGATGAGGTTGTGGCGAGCATTGTGGCAAAGGCCATCAAGCAGCGGCAGGATTCCGTAGAGCAGTTCAAGGCCGCAGGTCGGAGTGACCTGGAAGCCAAGGAACAGCGGGAGATAGGCTTGTTCCGGGCCTATCAGCCCCAGCAGCTGAGTGCCGGCGAAATTGAAGTCCTAGTCAAAGCCGCGGTTTCCGAGACCGGTGCAGCCGGGAAAAAAGATCTAGGCAAGGTGATGCAGGCGCTGATGCCGAAGGTGAAGGGCCGCTCCGATGGGAAGCTGGTGAATCAGATCGTGATGGCTCAATTAGGCGGGTGATCCATGAAAAGCCGGCTGATTTCAATCCTGTTCCTCTGTCTGGTCGTGGCGGCCAGCGGTGCGTCGGATTCGCCGGATGTCGCTATTGGTGACACCTACCAGCAGATGGTGGACAAGCTTGGCAAGCCCAGGGGCGTGGTTTCCGGCGGGCGCCGGATGACCTGCTCCTACGAGCGCGGCACCGTTGACCTGGTCACCGGACGCGTGGAGAAAGTCTTTTTCGTAACGACGCAAGAGGCGAAAGAGCGGACCCGTGCGCAGGAAAAGGCGGAAGCCGATCAACGGCAACGGGCTGAGGTCGATCGCGCCCGGCTGACGCAGGCAGGTCTTGCTGAACGTGACCGAAAGGTTGCGGACAAGGAATTTGCCAAGCGTCCCCCCGGAGAACGGCTGGATTACTGGAAGAGCTTTGCCGGGAAATATCCTTATACCGATGTCAGCGCCTTGGTTGACGAAGCGGAGAAGGCGGTGCAGGCGGGGCAGCCGGCCCGTGACAAGGAAGCCAAACTGGCGGAGATGACCAAACGGGTTGAGGAGATCCAGGCCCGGTTCGTTCAGCTGGACGACGACTATGCCGCCTCCCTGGCCAATTGGAAGCGCAACGAAATCGATGCCGAACGCACCAGATTAAAAGACGAGCTCGCCACAATCGCCACCCGTGTCAAGGAGTTAGGCCCGTAGCGGAAATCAAGATTCACCACGGAGCCGCCTACGCTAATAAGCTCCGGCGCGCCATGGAGGGCGGAGGTTGAGGGAGAGGGGAATAAGACAATGTTGCGGCAATTTTAAAATGGCGAGTACCCCATTTGAAAATTGCCACAACCCTCTCCTGGAGAAGAATACAGAGACTGCATCCGCCCTTCGGACAAATAAAACCTTCTTCCCTCTTTACAGGGAGGTGTTTTGCGAATTTCACGGGGCAGGTACTCCGGACCCGTGAAATTCGCAAAACATTTTCTTTTCCTCTCTCCCTCAGCCTCCGCCGCTCCGTGGTAAATCTTATTCTTTTTCCCAAGAGCGAATCAGGCCAATGAGGCGGCGCGGGCTTCCAGCTCGTTCCAGCGCTGGTAGGCGGCTTCCAGGTCTCTTGCCAAGGCTTCGGACCGGTCGGTTATTTTGGCGATCTCGGTCTTGGGTTTCCTGAAAAACGCGGGGTCCGCCAGGCAGGCCTGGCATTGCGCCTGTTCCTCTTCCAGAGATTCGATCCGGCTGGGCAATTCCTCGAGATCACGGCGTTCCTTGAACGAAAGTTTTTTCTGTGACGGTGGCTGCGGCTTTGCGGCGGGCGGCCTGGATGTGGTGTCGGCGGTCGGCGGCAGGATACGTTTCGCAATCCAGTCGTCATAGCTCCCCACATATTCATTCACATACCAGCCTTCATCCGGCCCCAGCCAGCTGTCGGTGCGCTCAGCCGGATGTTTCTCGAACACCAGCACACTGGTGACGACATTGTTGAGAAAAGCCCGGTCATGGCTAACAACCAGTACGGTCCCCTTATAGCTGTCCAACTGATCCTCGAGCAGGTCAAGCGTGTCGAGATCGAGGTCATTGGTCGGTTCGTCCAGCACCAGCACATTGGAGGGCTGGGCAAACAGACGGGCCAGCAGCAGGCGGTTCCGTTCCCCGCCGGAAAGCACTGAGACCGGCTGGCGGGCCCGGTCGGGAGAGAAGAGGAAATCCTCAAGGTACCCGATCACGTGCCGTTTGACACCCTGGAGCATGACGAATTCCTTGCCCTGCACGATGTTTTCGGCCAAGGACTTGGTTTCGTCAAGCTGGGCGCGAAGCTGGTCGGAATAGGCAATCTGGAGGTTGGTTCCGTGTGCGATTTTTCCGGCTTGCGGAGTGAGCCCGCCGCTGGCCGGATCTGCCTCGAGCAGCAACCTGAGCAAGGTGGTTTTGCCGGAGCCGTTCGGGCCGATGATGCCGATCCGGTCACCCCGGGTGATCACGGTGGACACATCGCGGAGCAGGGGTTTTTCCGTGAAGCCGAACGAGACTTGATCCGCCTTGAGCACGATCTGGCCGGTGCGGTTGGCCTCCTGGATCGACATGTTAACGGTTCCGGTCCGGTCCCGGCGTTGGCGCCGTTCGGCACGGAGCGCCTCCAGGGCGCGGAGCCGCCCCTGGTTCCGTACCGTGCGAGCCTTGACGCCGCGCCGGCGCCAGGCTTCTTCTTTCAGGAGTTTCTTGTCGAGCCGGTCCCATTGCAAAGCTTCGGCGTTGAGGGCTTCCTCCTTGCGGATGAGGAACGTGTCGTAATTGCAATTCCAGTCACTGAGGTGGCCCCGGTCCAGTTCAACCACGCGCGAAGCGATGCGGCGGAGGAAGGACCGGTCATGGGAAATAAACAGGAACGTCTTGCAATGACGCAGGAGGAACGCCTCGAGCCAGGCGATGGAATCCAGGTCCAGGTGGTTGGTGGGTTCATCCAGGAGGACCACATCGGGTGAGCCCGTCAGCGTTTCAGCCAACAGGACGCGCCGCCGGGTTCCGCCGGAGAGCGTGGCGAAATCGGCGTCCGGGTCAAGGTCCAGCCGGCTGAGAATTTGAGTCGCCTCCAGCGCTTCGCGGGCATGGTCGGGGTTCTCATGGTCCGGACAGACGATATCCATGACACGCCCGGTCAGGTGGGTGGGAACCTGTTGCGGAAGCCGTGCGACGCGAATCCCGGATGAGCGGATGACTTGACCCTCATCGGGCTTGGTGTCGCCGGCGAGCACCCTGAGCATGGTGCTTTTCCCGGTGCCGTTCACGCCGAGCAGGCAGATGCGGTCGCCCCGTTCGATGTGGAATTCCACATTATCGAGCAGGGGATTGCCGCCGTAGCTCAAACTTACATTTTTAAGACTTAATAAGGCCATTTTTAATCAGTGTTCAGTATTCAGTATTCAGTATTCAGTGGAGAAAATGAATGTCGCTGCTCATTTGTCTTTCTGAATACTGAATACTGAAAACTGACTTCTCTCTTCCAGGGGCGACACTATGGGGATTGCGGCCGAAGTTTTCAAGCGTGCTTCTCGGGGAGGGGCTACCCGGGATGCCGCTATTTTTTCCTCTCTGCCTCTGT
>JAABPW010000359.1 GCA_011391785.1 Verrucomicrobiota bacterium | reverse complement strand
GGATCTCACGCCCTGGCCCCGTCTGTCGCAGGTTGGCGGCATAGTAGCAAGCCGTAGAGCCGGCCAGAATCCCCACAGCCAGACCCGCCATAACAGTGGTTCGTTTTGGAAATCGCATGGGATTAGGTCGCCACTATTACATGAGACTCGTTTTACTTTTTAAGCAGATCCCTGATCTCCGTCAGCAACTTGACATCCGCCGACGGCTCCGCAGGGGCTTCCGGCTTGGCTTCCTCCTTCTTCCGCATCGAGTTCATCCCCTTCATCATCATGAAGATGGCAAAGGCGACGATGGTAAAATCAATGACAGTATTTATGAAGATCCCGTAGTTGATGGTGGCCACACCAGCCGCCTTGGCCTCGGCCAGGGTCTTGAACGTCCCCTTGGCGGAATCAAGCGTGACAAACAAATTGGCAAAGTCGACACCGCCCATGAGCTTGCCGATGGGAGGCATCAGCACATCGGTAACCAGGGATGAGACGATTTTCCCAAACGCTCCACCAATGATGATACCGATGGCCATGTCCATCACATTACCCTTCATCGCGAACTGCTTGAATTCCTGCACCATGCTCATGACAAGTCCTCCTGCATATGATGTTAAACGCCTATCGGGTCTAATCTGCTCCAATGACCGTTCTCATTCAATGCAAAAAGCGAGGGAAATTGATCCGGTCGTCAGGATTCAGGGCAGCTCCTCAATCCAGATATTGCGGTACTCGACCGGATGGCTATGATCCTGGAGGAGCAGCACTCCCGTTGGCAACGCATTCTTGGCAATCGTCCCCACGGTGCCGCGAGGAATCTCCAGGTTTTCGTGAATCTTCACGCCATTGTGAAGGACTGTCATGCGCGGCAGTTTTACGACCTTGTCGCCATCCATGACGGGCGCCCAAAAGGTTATATCATAGGTTTGCCACTGTAACGGCGGCGCCGCCATGTTTACCCGCGGCCTGGCGATGCGATAGATACCGCCACACTCATTGTCCATGCCTTCAAGGCCGTAACTGTCGAGGACCTGGACTTCGTACCGCCCCTGCAAGTAGACACCGCTGTTACCCCTGTCCTGGCCACGATTTTCGGGCTCATACGGATACCTGAATTCAACGTGGACCCGCTGGTTGCCGAACTCTTTCTTGCTCATCAGTGAACCTGATCTCGGAACAACCTGCATGGTCCCGCCCGGCAGCAACTTCCAGGCACATGGCCCTCCTTTTTCCCTCTGCCAGTCAGTTGCCAGATCCGTGGTTTCCTTGCCTAAAAGGATGGTGCCATTCTTTTTCGGGGGTTTGGCTCCCATCGTCGGCGACAACCGCACAACTTTCTTCATCGCAAACGTACAATCCTGACCCTCTGCGCTATTGCCGGTGAATTTTCCACCCGCCACGACCCCGCTCCACGCCGCCGGCTGATTGCCGCCCTTCTGTGCAAGAACCAGGGTGTCATTGGTGACATTGCCTTCGAGCACGGCAATCGCAGGAACCCGCGCATCGAACTGCGGGAGTATATTAACCAGATAACTCCCCTTCCCCTGAGGGATCACCTGCGCCACAATGGAAGTCTTTCCGCCCTTTGCAATCTTCACCTTGCCCTGCCAGTCCCCCATGAACCGGTCAACAGGCTCATCTGCCGCGAACAAAATACTGCTGACCCCTAACAACAAACCCGCCGCGATACTTATCTGTCTCATTTTCAACCTCACTTGGTTCCTGATCCTGCTCTGTTGATGTCCTGAGCCTATCCATTAAGACCAGCTTAAACAACAATTGCATGGACTGGAATGCTGACAAAAGGACGGCAGAAACGCAAGCGTCACCACAGCTGGCAGGGCTTCGAATGATTTGGGGTGACAGGCAGGCAGATAATTTCATATTGTTTCCGAATTCGATGGTACAGAACTGGCGGAAACGCGGCCTCAAAGCGCGAGTGGGATCACCACAAGGAACTGTATCGTATTCTCGCCGACCGCCTGGGCACACTTTGAAGAGTCACTTGGACAAGGAGCGTGCCGAACATGAATATAACTGCTGATTTTCAAAAGGCGTGGCAGGGGTTCATTCCCGGCCCATGGCAACAGGCCATCGAGGTCCGCGATTTCATTCAACACAATCTGACCCCCTATGAGGGAGACGAATCCTTCCTCACAGGCCCAACGGACCGCACGCAGCGCTTGAATTTAAAACTTCAGGAGCTGCTGCGGCAGGAGGCCGAACGGGGCGGGGTCCTGGATATCAATGTCAATGCGATCTCATCCCTCCTCACGTACGAGCCCGGCTACCTGGACCGGGAGAATGAGTGCATTGTGGGACTTCAGACGGAAAAGCCGCTGTGCCGGGGTGTCAATCCCTTTGGCGGCGTAAGAATGGCGCGGCAGGCCTGTGAAGCCTATGGCTATACGCTGGGCCCTGATGTCGAGCGGGCCTGTGAATACCGGACCACCCACAATGACGGGGTGTTTCACGTCTATTCCGACACCATGCTCAACCTGAGGAAACACGGTTACATCACGGGATTGCCAGACGCCTATGGGCGGGGCCGCATTATCGGCGACTACCGGCGCGTGGCGCTTTACGGAGTGGACAGGCTGATGGAGGCGAAACAGGCCGACAAGGATGCCCTCGCCGCCAAGACCATGACCGAGGAAACCATCCGGCGCTGCGAGGAGCTCTGGAAGGAAATCGATTTTCTCGCAAAGCTCAAGAAGATGGCGGCCGCCTACGGGATTGACATCGCCGGCCCCGCCTGCACGGCCCGGGAGGCTGTCCAATGGATCTATTTCGCCTATCTGGGCGCCATCAAGGAGCAGAATGGCGCCGCCATGTCCCTCGGTCGCGTGAGCGCCTTTATCGACATCTACTTTGAACGTGAATTCCGCAACGGGTCGATCACTGAAAGCCAGGCCCAGGAAATCATTGACCATTTCGTGATGAAGTTACGGATGGCCCGCCAATTGCGCACGCCGGAGTACAATGAACTCTTCGCGGGGGATCCCATGTGGATCACCGAAGCGCTGGGCGGGATGGGCGAGGATGGGCGCACCCTGGTGACCCGCACCACGTTCCGCTTCCTGAACACCCTCTACACGCTGGGCCATGCACCCGAACCGAACCTGACCATCCTGTGGTCGCCCCGCCTGCCGGAAGCGTTTCGCCGCTACTGCGCGAGGGTCAGCATCGAGACGGATTCCATTCAGTATGAGAACGACGAACTGATGCGCACACGCTACGGCGATGACTACGGCATCGCCTGTTGCGTGTCGGCCATGCGGATCGGCAAGCAGATGCAGTATTTTGGCGCTCGTTGCAACCTGCCCAAGGTCCTGTTGCTCGCCATCAACGGGGGGCGTGATGAACACTCCGGCCTGCAAATCGCACCGGCACGGCCCCCGCTGACCGGACGCACGCTGGAATACGGCCAGGTGATGGAACAATTCCAGTTCTATTGCGACTGGCTTTGCGAAAATTATGTCAACACCATGAACATCATTCACTTCATGCACGACAAGTACGCCTATGAGAAGCTGGAAATGAGCCTGCATGACACCACCGTGGAGCGGTTCATGGCATTCGGCCTGGCCGGGCTCTCCGTGATGGCCGACAGTTTCAGCGCGATCCGCCACGCCCGTGTCACCCCCGTGCAGGATGAACGCGGTCTCGCGGTCGACTTCACCATCGCCGGCGATTTCCCCTGCTACGGCAATGACGATCCGCGTGTCGACGGGATGGCGACCGAATTGGTGAAAGCGTTCGAGGCGGGGCTCAAGAAGCACCCCACCTATCGGGGGTCGTCGCATACCCTCTCGATCCTGACGATCACCTCCAATGTGGTGTATGGCCGCTCAACAGGGGCCACGCCCGATGGGCGGGCCGCTGGAAAACCGTTCGCCCCGGGTGCCAACCCCATGCATGACCGCGACGGACGTGGCGCGCTCGCCTCCCTGAATTCAGTGGCAGGAATTCCCTATGACAGTTGTCGTGACGGCATCAGCTGCACCTTCACCATCACGCCCGACAGCCTCGGTTCCAAGGCATCGGTCCAGGCCTCCAACCTGATCAGCATTCTCGACGGCTATTTCGGGCAGCAGGGACATCATCTCAACGTGAACGTATTGAACCGGGAGCAATTGCTGGATGCGCAGGCGCATCCTGAACGCTACCCCCAGCTAACCATCCGTGTCTCGGGATATGCCGTCAATTTCACCCGCTTGAGCCGCAAACACCAGGATGAGGTGATAGCCCGCACATTTCACAACACCCTGCAATGACCACCTGTCGCATCCATAGCATCGAGACGCTGGGAGGAGTGGATGGCCCCGGCGTCCGTTGTGTGGTCTTTTTCCAGGGGTGCCCCCTGCGTTGCCTCTATTGCCAGAACCCCGACACCCAGTGCGATGAGGGTGGACGGGAAGTCAGCATCACGGAGCTCATGCGCACGATCAAACGAATGCGCCCCTATTTCGGGTCCGAAGGCGGAGTAACGCTCTCCGGCGGCGAGCCCCTGGCCCAGCCTGCGGCGGTGGCCGAGGTGTTGCGCGCCTGTCGTGCCGCCGGAATCCACACGGCCATCGACACCAGCGGGGCCTGTGACACACCCGCCGCACGTGAGGCCGCGGCGCTGGCGGATCTGTTGCTGCTGGACATTAAACACCCCGATACCGTGATCTGCAAGGCCTTGACCGGGTGCGGGCTGGAGTCGGCGATGACACTTCTGAAGGCCGCTCAAGCCCGGCAGCAGGCCGTCTGGATCAGGCATGTGGTTGTTCCCGGCTGGAGCGACACCCCGGCCTGCATCGATGAACTGGCCGACCTGTTAGCGCCCTTCTCCTGCATCCAGCGCATTGAATTGTTACCCTATCACCGTCTGGCGGCCGAAAAATACCGGGCCCTGGGCCAGCCCCTGCCCCTGCCCGACACCCCTGCGGCTGATCCAGTCGCCGTCCGGAAACTACAGCAACAGCTGAACAGGGCTATGAGGCTGATTGATTTTTCTGCCGGAAGGCCCTGATCCCGGCGCACAAGACTTCCATGGCACGCTTCATGATGGGCGCTTTATAAACATAGGCAATGCGGATTTCATCACGCCCGCACCCTTCCGTGGCATAGAAGCCGGCTCCCGGCGCAATCATGACGGTCTCATTGTCGATGGCAAAATCCGTCAGCAGCCATTTTGCGAAGACTTCGGTATCAATACCCTTTAGCTTCGCCATGATATAGAAGGCCCCTTTTGGGGTGCGGCAAACAACATCGTCCACGCTGTTGAGCGCCTTCACCACAATGTCGCGTCGCTCAACATAATCCTGGCGCACTGCCTTGAAATAGGAATCCGGCACATTGATACAGTTGGCGATGGCAACCTGATCCAGCGTACCGGCAGACAGGCGGACCGTTGCATTGGCAAGCACCGATGAAATAACCTCTTTGTTCTTTGAAACGATACAGCCCAACCGGGCGCCACAGGCGCTGTAGCGCTTTGAAACCGAGTCGATAACAATGCCGCAGTCCTCCGTGCCGGGAATCTGCAAAATGCTTGTGGCAAACTCCCCATCATAGGTGAATTCACGATAGACTTCGTCTGAAAGCAGGAAGAGACCATGCTCTTTCGCTATTTCCGCCAGCATTTCCATCTCCTGGCGCGTGTAGACACACCCCGTGGGATTTCCCGGACTGGCAAAAAGCATGGCTTTGGTGCGGGGGGTTATCTTCTTTACAATCTCCGCTTTGTCCGGGAGATGATATCCACATTCCACGGTTGTGGAAAAAGCGACAAACTTCACCTGTGCCATTGCCGCCACACCCAGGTAATTCGAATAATACGGCTCGGCAACAATGATCTCATCCCCGGGGTCGGTAACGGCAAGGACCGCGAACAGGATGCCTTCAATGCCGCCCATGATGACAACCAATTGCTCGGCCGTGATATCGAACCCGAGATTATTGTAATACTGGACGAAAGACTTGATCAGCTCCGGCCTGCCCTCCGAGGGTGCATAGGCGAGAACCTTCTCCTTGAAGTTACGCACACCTTCCCAAAACTCTACCGGGGTTTCCACATCAGGCTGGCCAATATTGAGCTTATATATCTTTACGCCTGTTTTTTCGCGATCTTTGGCAAATGGAACCAATTTGCGAATGGCTGACCGCGGCACATTTTTACCCCTGACTGATACTTCCGGACGCTTCATGCTAAGCTCCTCAAAAAATGAACCGTGTAGAAAAGAAAAACTCTTCAGGCGGCACGGGCATACGCCCGTTGTAACCGACCTGAAACAGCGTTTTCACGGCGGGAAGAATGCGGAAATCCGGCGGTCAGGTCAAGATCCGGTGCAAACCTTTTTTGTCAGCCGTCCTTGAACATCTCATCATACCGGTTGGCCCAGTAGGAGATCAGGATATCGGCACCGCCGCGGACCAGGGCGGCGGTGGATTCGCGAACCATGCCCTTCAGGTCGCCCCACCCCCGGTCGGCCGCGGCAATGAGCATCGAATACTCGCCGCTGACATTATAGGCGGCAATCGGCAGATCCGTGCGGTCGCGCAACCGGGCCAGCACATCGAGATAGAACAGCGACGGCTTCAGCATCAGGATATCCGCTCCCTCGGCCTCATCGAGGTCCGATTCGCGCAAGGCCTGGCGGAGATCGCCATACGAGGCCTGATAACTGCGCCGGTCACCTTTCTGGGGAGCCGACTGCTCGGCCTCGCGGAACGGCCCGTACATGGATGAGGCGAACTTGGTCGAATAGCTCATCAGCAGGGTCTGCTGGAAATCCGCGTCGTCAAGGGCGCGCCGGATCACGGAAACCTGGCCATCCATCATCGCGCTGGGCGCGACCATGTCGGCCCCCGCCGCCGCATGGGACACCGCCATACGCGCCAGGATTTCATTCGAGGCATCGTTGTCGACATCGCCGGATGCCGTCAGCGGACCGCAATGACCGTGCGAGGTATAGGCGCACACGCACACATCGGTGGCAATCACCAGGTCCGGGAATTCCTTCCGTATATGCCGCACGGCCATCTGCACCGCCCCGCGCTCGTCATAAGCCGCGCTCCCGCCGCCATCCTTCTGCGAGCTTTCCCCCAGACCGAACACCAGCACGCTGCCTACCCCCATCCCGGCAACACGCTCCAGCTCCTTCAACAGGACGTCCGAACTCATCCGGAACTGGCCGGGCATCGCGTCAATCGGCTCACGGACTTTCTTCCCCGCCTTGATGAACACCGGCCACATGAATTTTTCGGGCCCCGGCAGGCTCATGTCGAACAGACGACGGAGGGCCGGGGTGCGACGCAGACGGCGCAAGCGGATTTCAGGATAGATGCTCATGGTGTCTCCTTGGTTTTCAGGGTTGCGGCCAACGCCCGGCGGACATGGTGCAGGGCCAGGGCTTCAATACTGGATTCAACGGTCGCCTCAGGCGGGACCAGGTCCGCCACCACCCCCCGGCGCGCGAGGGCCGACAGCGTGGGCTTGCCGATCGCGACCACATACCGGCCGGCCAGGGACTTCAGTCCCCACTGCTGTTCAAAAACCTCGACGGCAGAGGCGCTGGCAAAGAACACATCGTCAAAGGCAGGCTGCTCGGGGTGCAGGATCGGCTCATTGCGGTAGAGCAGGCAATCCTCCACGACCGCCCCCATCGCCCGCAGCGATTCGGCAAGCTCCGGGCCGGCCTTGTCGGACCGCAGCCGGAGGATGCGGACACCCGGCACAATTTGTTGCTTTACACTGTAAAGCAGGCCATTCGCGCTAAAATCGGAGTCCGGTTCGATATCCGCGCACAAGCCCAGTGTCCTCAACTCCCGGGAGGTTCCCCCGCCGCAGGAGACCAGCTTGGGAACGGAGCGGAGATCCACTCCGGCCCTCTGCAGCAATTCCCCGAAACAGCGGACGGCCGAGGGCGACGTCAGCACAATCCAGTCGAAGCGGTCAAGTTGCCGGACGTGCGCCAACGCATCGCTGGTCGTCACGAGGCGGATCAGCGGGCGGCAGACAGGGATTCCCCCGAAGTCATTTACCAGTG
The DNA here is from genome assembly GCA_011391785.1 of Verrucomicrobiota bacterium. Taxonomy (GTDB): domain Bacteria; phylum Verrucomicrobiota; class Kiritimatiellia; order CAIKKV01; family CAITUY01; genus JAABPW01. The sequence goes on along the minus strand of JAABPW010000359.1, from coordinate 4,569 downwards.
TGGCCGCCTTTTCCTGAAGCGAATCGCTGGCGGTCAGCAGGACATGCCGCCCTCCGAGGGCACCGGGCTGGGTGTAGCGGTATTTTACGGCTTCACCGACAATGATCAGGCCCGCCATGCCGCAGCCAGCCTCCTTGATGCGGTCCTCAATCGTGGCAAGCGTGCCCGTGACCACACGGGACTGGTCGCTTCCGGCCCCATACACCACGGCCGCCGGAGTCTGCGGGGATTTCCCCTCGCCAATCAGCTGGCGGGCCACTTCGCCGGCAACCGCCGTCGCCATGAAAAACACGATGGGAAGGTCCATGCGCACATCCGCCGCGACGGAGCCCACGCTGCCGCCCTCCTTGCGGGGGGTCATGACCGTGAATCCACGCGACACGCCACGCCGCGTCAGAAGCATGCCCGTTCCCGAGGTCGCCGCGCTCAGGCTGGTGACGCCGGGGATGACCCGGTACGGCAGGCCCAGCCCGTCCATCGCCTCGACTTCTTCCGCCAGACGCCCGAAAATTCCAGGATCCCCGCCCTTCAACCGGACTACCTTCAACCCGCGCCGGGCGTACTGGGTGATCATGTAGGTGGTCTGGCTCTGGGGCACGCTGTGGGCGCCGGCCCGTTTACCCACATCGATGAATTTCACCGTGGGCGGCAGCAGATCCATCAACTCATGACCGAACAGGGTATCGTGCAGACAGACATCGCAGCGCCGGAGGGCGGCCAGGCTTTCAAGCGTGCAGGCGCCAGCCGATCCTGCGCCAGCCGCCGCAAAGGCGACCGACTTCACAAAGAGACGACGCAGTTTCAAGAACCGTTCATCACCCGACCTGAAGGTGATCGCCAGCGAGCCCTGTCCATCCGGGGCCGGCAACTCCGACTCCGGAATCCATTCAGTGATCCGATCCTCCATGCCCAGCCGGTTCAGGGCCGCTCCCGCCATGATGATCAGGTCAAAATCACCATTGTCCAGCTGGCGGAGCCGGTCCTCGATGGTGCCGCGGATTGGCACCTGGCGGGCGGCGGGGAAACGGGCACGGCAATAGGCCTCGCGCCGCTCGCTGCTGACCCCGATCTTCCCGTCCGGCGGCAGTCCCGCCATATCCCGCCCTCTGGGCCGGATGAGGGCATCCCGCGCATCCTCGCGCCAGGGCAACCAGAACCAGTCAAGCCCCTCGCCAATAGGCTCGGGAACATCCTTCGCGCTGTGGATCGCGCAGTCCAGCTCACCGGCCCGGATCTTCTCATCCAGGTCACGCGTGAAAAAGTCGAGCGGGCTCTGGCGCAAGTCCATGACCTGGTCACGATCCCCCGGCGAGGAGAGGGGCATCACCTCCCATTTCACGTCAGGGAATAGAATACTCAACTGGTCGACGGCCGACCTCGTCTGATGAACCGCCAACTTGCTCGACCGGGTCCCCACCTTGAAAATAAAGGATGATGCATTCATAGTTTCTGGCCGGCCAGATAGTGCGCCAACTTCTCCTTGATTTCACGCGCCCGCTTGCACGACTGACCGCCCGTGGAAATGGCCACGGTCACCAGGGGCCGCCGGATGACCGCCGGCGAGACGAAGTCGCCCTCAACCCAATGGGCGTCCGCCGCACTACAGAGGATGCGCGCCCGGCGGCATGCCTTGATGACCTTCTGGTTGACGGGGCCATTGTCCGTCACCGCGAACACGACATACTGCGCCTTGATATCCGCCGCGGCAAAGGCGCGGGGCTTGTGCCGGATGCAACGTTCCTGCTTTAACTCCGCGAGCGCCGGACATAGGACGGGACTCACCACCGTCACGCAGGCGCCCGCCTCGAGGAGGCTACCCACCTTGCGGGCGGCAATCGGGCCACCCCCGACCACGAGGCAGGGCCGCTTCTCAAGCAACAGGTCCACGGGCAGTATTTTCCTGGTTCGCGATTCGTTTCTCATAACATCTGCTCCAGCCGGTCCAACCACACCCGGACAATCCCGTCGACGTCACCCAATCCCTTGAGCACCGGCACACACTCAAACCCGGCTTGCTCCAATGCCGTTTTCCAGGTCTTCTCCCCTGCCCCGGCGATTTCCTCCTGCACCGAGAACCCGGCCGACAGCAGGAACGGCACAAGCCAGACTTTCTTCACCGATGCCGCCTTGCATCCGGCCACAATATCCTTGAGCGACGGCGACCCGAGTATCATACCGAGATTCAGGCGGCGGTCAACCTGCCGGCAGAGGTTTACCGTGGCATGGAGGGTCTCGACCGCCTTGGGTTCGAGACTGCCATGCGCAACCAGGATGATGGCGTCATCCCCGGAAACCTCGGCGGGCAGACTGGCCAGAAGGGCGGACAGGATGCGGCGGGCATCCTGCTCATCCGCCAGGAATGGCGGACTGAGCCTGGCACGGGCGGAATGGAAGTGGACGGTTTCCGCCAACTCCCGGTATTCCATGCCTTCGGCAAGGTGTAGCGACAGGACGGCGATATGCGTGAACCCCTCGGCCGTCAGGGCTGCCAGCGCCTGGGCGGGATCATCAACATGAACTCCCCGCGCGGCGAGTTTCCGGCGCACTCCGGAGGACGTATAGGCCCAGCGCTGGGGAATGCCGGGAAAACGGGCGGCGGCGGCAAAGCCGATCCCCTCAAAGGTCTTCATGGCTTCGGCGTACGAGGTTCCCGCCGCGGCAAAGAGGATCGCCTTCCTTACGGGTACCGTACTCATGCGGGGGGCACCCCCAGCTTGACCTCAGATTCACAAAAAAAGATGGGACTCGATTTCTTGAACTCCCTGACTGACCACATCATGGTCCCCTCGGGCAGGGCGGCATCCCGCCCCAGAGCCTTGAAAATCTCCACAGCCCCCTCAGGAGACTGGGCATGGATCATGGCGTAGAGGTTATAGGGAAACCCGGGCGACGCTGGCCGCTCATAGCAATGGGTCACATGCGGACTGCGCGCCATGCTCTGGCCTGCCGCCACCAGCGCCTCGGGCGCCACCTTCCACACGCACATGCTGTTGGCCGAAAACCCGAGCTCGCGGTGACGCACCACCAGCGCAACACGGCGAATCACGCCCTCCTGCTGCCAGCGACGCAAAAGTTGCAGAAGCTCCTCCGGATCAACCCCCACCTTCCGGGCAACAGCGCCAAAGGGATCCTGCTCGACGGAAATAGACCCCTGAAGGGCACGGATCACAACCCGTTCATCTTCTGTGAACACCGGTGGACGCCGACCTCCGGACGGCGTTTCGCCTGAAGAGGAACCTGTTGCGCCTTGCCCGCGCCCGGAGGTCGCGGTCCACCTTCCACCCCCCTCGTCCTCCTGTGTACTCTTCCCGAAAACAGCCTCGATCTTGAACTTCTGAAGCGCAGGCAAATTCAGCACCGGATACGGCCCGAGTGCCGCGGAAATGCGCGCCAGTTCCGACTCCAACCGGTCAGCCGGGGCGGTCAACGTGAACCAGAGATTGGGGTGCCCCTTCCGTTCATAGCAATGCGTGATGCCGGGATGCGGCGTGATACGCGCCGTGGCCGCCACAAGATCCTCCGCCGGGATATCGGCGGCACAAAGGGTACTGTCATATCCCAGGCTGCGGGAATCAAATACCGCGCCGAACCGGCGGGCAACGCCCGTCTCAAACAAGACGCGTAGACGCATCAGGACATCGTCCTCGGACAAACCCAGCACGGCCCCGACCGCGGCAAACGGCCGCATCTCCAGCGGCAACCCCTTCTGGAGGGCCACCAAAAGATCGGCGTCAACGGTTGGGGAAACGGCTTTCACGATGGCTTCCTGACCGGGTTCGGAGGCTGATGCAAGACACCATCAATGACATGTCCCAACGCCAGCATCGGATGCTTAATGATCATTTTCGGCCCCGAATGCCGCATCACCATGCGGATACGGTCACGCATGGCAGGCTTGTAGCAATGAATCGGACAATCGGCACACTTCGGTTTGTCGGAACCGAAGGTGCACTTATCCAACCGCGCCAGGGCGTAGTCCTGAAGCTCCTGGCACCCATCGCACAGGATCTTTCCGGAATGGTGCAAATCCCGGCAGTAGATGCGGATCATCGCCTGCAGGGTTTTCTTTTCGCGCTCAAATCGTGGAATTTCATTATTCATTCAGGACTAACTTACTCTTGTTTTCAGCATGTCACAAGCCTGAACGGGGCCAGACCTTAAGCGAAAGGTTCTCCTGGTTCGGTGACGCAAAAGGTCCCGGAAAGCAGTTTACCGCATTTCGCTTATGGCCAAAGTAGTCCTTGTCGAGACGATACGGGGTGCCGTCTGGTTTCTCGAAAGGCAGCTTCGGGGTGAGGGCGAGCCCCAGTTTTTTTGAGTCAATGACACTCCAGGGCTTGTCCCTCCCCCATGCCGGATTGATCTTGAATTCGAGGTACCAGCCGTCCGGCCTCTGGACGAGCGTGATTGCCGGATCGAAATCGGGCTGGACGGTCGGATTTTTCTCATGACGGGAGAACGTTGTCCCTTTTGTAAACACATTGCCGTCCATGAAAACAGGTTGTATGGCGCCATCGTAGAGGGACAAGCCGCTGCGCAACATCAAGATGTTGTTGAAGAACCGGTCAT
>JAABPW010000358.1 GCA_011391785.1 Verrucomicrobiota bacterium | reverse complement strand
CGGGATTAAGATTAAGATTACGATTAAGATTAGGATTTCCGTGGGACGCTAATGATTATAATAGGTATTGACTGGAGCCGGGCCGGGCAGTAATTTTCCCCTGTATTCAGGATAATTTGAGAGGTTATTAACAGATCACAGGAGGAGAATGATGAACAGCATGAAAGTATTGTCGGTGGCCGTTATGATGGGAGCACTGTTCGCGCAGGGGGTTGTCCCGGCGGCTGAATCGAACGAATATGTCTTTGCCGTTGAAAAGCTTCAAAAGCCGGCGGTGGTCGACGGGGTGGTCGGGAAGGATGAATATCCGGCCGGCGTGATGGTCATGAAGCAGACGCCCGAGCAGATGGAAATCCAAGGGAAGCCGTTGCAGGCCAAGGCCTTCCATGATGGAAAGGTCCTTTATGTCGGCGTTACCGTGCCGTTCACCGCGGGGACCGAGCTGGCGAAGAACGATTTCTGGTCGCAGTCCGACGGGGTTGAGGTGTGCCTGAGGTCCGCTTCCGGGACCAATGCCGGGCCGACCTTTGTGATCCATGGCTTTTCCACCGGCAAGCAGGACTCCACCATCCATGGCGGGGCGACCGAAGAGGAGGCTGCGGCGCTGGGGAAGGTCGCGACCTTTGCCGCCAAGGTGGACAAGGACTCGTGGACCGCTGAATGGGCGATCCCCCTTGCCGCGGCCAAGATCACCTGTGCGCCCGGGGCGAAGGTCGATTTCAACCTGGGAGCCTGGCGGAGCGACAGCTACGAGTGGGTCAACTGGCGCGGTACGCTTGGCCCGACCTATCAGCTCGACAACGGCGGCAGGCTCGTCCTGAAATAGGCTTGACGCAACCGGCTCATTCCCGCACATTACACGCCTTATGTTGTCCTAAACAGTTTTCAGGGCGGCATATAGGGCAGAAGGAACCGCTATGCTAAATCTCTTGCTGGGGATGTTTTCCGAAGATATCGGAATTGATCTGGGGACGGCGAACACCCTTGTTTTCGTCAAGGACCGGGGAATTGTTCTCCGGGAGCCCTCTGTCGTCGCGATCCAGGCGGGGACCCGCAAGGTTTTGGCAGTGGGCGAGGAAGCCAAGCAGATGTTGGGGCGCACCCCGGGAAGCATTGTGGCGATCCGCCCGATGAAGGCGGGTGTCATTGCGGACTTTGAAATCACCGAGGCGATGCTGAAGTATTTCATCCGCAGGGTTCACAATCGGCGAACGATGGTGCGGCCGCGGGTGATTATCGCGGTTCCCAGTGGAATTACGGAAGTGGAGAAGCGTGCGGTCAAGGATTCGGCCATGCACGCCGGGGCACGGGAAGTGTACCTGATTGAGGAGCCGATGGCGGCGGCGATAGGAGTCGGGTTACCTGTACAGGAACCGGCTGGTAACATGATCGTGGACATCGGGGGCGGTACCACTGAGGTGGCGCTGATCTCGCTGGCCGGTATCGTGTTCTGTCGCAGCGTGCGCGTCGGGGGCGATGAAATGGACGAGTTTATCGCCCAGTATATGAAACGGGTTTACAATTTGATGATCGGTGAACGTACGGCTGAGGATATCAAGATCAAGATCGGTTCCGCATACCCGCTGGCGGAGGAATTGACCATGGAGGTCAAGGGACGAGATCTGGTCTGTGGTCTGCCAAAGACCTTGACGGTAACCTCGGAGGAAATCCGGGAGGCGCTGCAGGAACCGTTGTCGTCCATTTTGGACGCCATACGCGTGACCCTGGAACGCTGTCCGCCGGAACTCTCTGCCGACCTGGTGGATCGTGGCATGGTGATGTCCGGTGGTGGGTCGCTCCTGCGGGGGATTGACCAGCTGATCGCCGAACACACCGGGCTTCCGGTCCATCGTGCCGATGATCCGCTTAGCGCCGTTTGCGAGGGGACAGGGGTTGTGCTCACCGAGCTCAACGTCCTGCGCCGTATCGCCGCCGGTGAGCAGCGCACCTACTAACCTGTTTCCTCAAGATCGCTCCTCCTCGTTCCGTGTGGGTTGTTCAGGCTCCTTTTCCCGTCAGGGGAAAGTGGGGCGAGGGGTTTTACGTGAGAGATCGACATTATTTGCTCTGGGTGGCGCTGGCGACCTTCTTTCTGGTTCTCCTGAACCTGCCGTCGTCCGTGTCGTCATCCCTCCGCGGGTTTTTCCGTGAAAGCATGGCGTCCTACCAGGGGGCCGTCACGCGGACCCTCTCCCGCTTCCAGCAGGGGCGCGCCCGGGGCGGCAATCCCGAAGAGGTGGCCCGCGACCGCGACCGGCTGGACCGCGAGGTTGCGGCCTTGCGGCTCCGGGTGCGGGAACTGGAGCTTGCCTCGCGTGAAAATACCGAGTTGCGCAACCAGCTCGGGTACCGGGCGCGGCTTGCCGCCAAGACGGTTGCCTGCGAAGTGATCGCCCGGGATGACGGCAGCGGCTGGTGGCAGACGTTGCGGCTGGACAAGGGGCGCGAGGACGGGATCCTGGAAGGGATGCCGGTGATTACGCCCGAGGGGGTCGTGGGGCGCACGATCGAGGTATCCAGCCAGACCTGCGATGTGCTCCTGATTTCCGACCGCTCGTTCAAGACGTCGGTGCGTTTCGAGCAGGATGGCTCATACGGGATCCTGCACGGCGGCGGGGTGACCCTGAGCGGGAGCCACGGGGTCGGGATCCTGTGCCTGCCGAGCCTGTACCGGGTGGACTATGTCCGCAAGGATTTGGAGATCAAAACCGGTGAACTGGTGATGACGTCCGGGCTGGGCGGGGTGTTTCCCGCCGGGCTGGTGGTGGGGCGTGTCGTGCGGATGCGGCCTGACGAATCGGGACTTTTCCAGCAGGCGGAGATTGCGCCGGCCGCAGACCTGGCCCGTCTCCAGCGGGTGCTGGTGATCGTGTCGGGGGACGGCCGATGACCGCGGCCATCATGATGGTTTTCCTGCTGGGCGGGGCGCTGCTCCAGAGCCTGATTCCCGCGGCGGCGGGGCTCGGGCTTTCCAAGCCCCCGATCCTGCTGGCCGTGGCGCTCTATTTCGCGCTGGTCCATTCCCGGGGGGTGGCGGTAACCGTGGCCATCCTGGCCGGGATCATCCAGGATTCCATGAGCCTGTTTCCCGTGGGCACCTCCGCGTTGTGCTTCGTGGTCTTCACGCTTGTCATCATGGAATGGCGGGAGACGCTGTTCCGGGACAGCCTGTTGACGGTGGCGGTCCTGGGGGCGGTGCTCTCGGCGCTGACCACGCTGGCGCTGGCGCTGATCCTGTCGCTGAACGCCACCGAGGCCATCGCGCCGAACTGGTGGGTGGCGTTGAAGATGGGCGGCAATGCGGTGCTGGGGCTGGTCACGGCGCCGCTGGTGTGGTGGCTGGCGTCCTCGCTGGAACATCACGTGGGTTTGACCGCAGGCGAGGAGCGATAGCATGCCGGCTGCCAGCAACACCATCAACACCGAGCTGAGGCGCATCCGCCTGGTGCTGCTGATCATGCTGGGACTGCTGGTGTTGCTGGGGGGGGTGCTTTTCAGCTTGCAGGTGTCGCGGGAACAGGAATTCGAGGATAGCCTGCACCGGCAAAGCCTGCGGCGGGTGAGGCTGCCTGCCCTGAGGGGAAGGATCCTGGACCGGAACCAGGTGGCTCTGGCCGACAATCAGCCCTGCTATTGCCTGGCCTTTTACCTGGAGGATATCCGCAAGCCCGGAAAATCGACGAACACGGTGGTCGAGATCCGGCGGCGCATGACGGAGCTGACCGCGCTGATGGGGCGCAAGCCGTTGATTTCCGAGGCGGATATCATGACCCACATCAAGCGCCGGCTTCCCCTGCCGCTGGTGGCCTGGCGCTCCCTGGATCCGGCCGCCCTGGCGCGGCTGGCGGAGGCGCGGGTGGATATGACCGGGGTGGATGTCTATGTGGAGCCCAACCGGGCCTACCCGAAAAACGGGCTGGCGTCGCACCTGATCGGCTACGTGGGGAAGGCGGATCTCGACGATGCGGCCCTGGCGGGCTACCAGTATTACCTTCCGGAAATGGAAGGCAAGATGGGCCTGGAGCTGAAATTCGACACCGCGTTGAAAGGCGAGGCGGGCGGGCGGATGGTCCGCATTGACGCCTCGGGATACAAGCACGCGGAGCAGATGGAGAAGGATCCCCGGCCGGGCGCCACGGTGGTGCTGGCGCTGGACAGCAGGATCCAGGCCCTGGCCGAGTCCGCCATCAGCGATGTGCCCGGTGCCGTGGTGGTGCTGGATCCCCGTAACGGTGACGTGCTGGCCCTGGCCAGTTCGCCGGCGTTCAACCCGAGCCAGTTCGTGCCGATCGTCCCCAAGGCCCTCTACGAGCAGCTCAACGCGGATCCGGAGAAGCCGCTGTTGAACAAGGCGGTGGCCGAGGTGTATCCGCCCGGCAGCATTTTCAAGCCGGTGACGGCGCTTGCGGCGTTGAACGGCGGCGCCGTGTCGGCGGGCATGGTCGTGGATTGCCCGGGGTATTACATGATCGGGAACCGGCCGATGAAATGCTGGAACCCGAACGGGCATGGCCGGGTGGATTTGCGGCGCGCGATCGAGCAGTCGTGCAACGTCTATTTCGCCACGATCGCGGTCAAGTGCGGGAACGAGGCGGTTTCGGACATGGCCGCGCAGTTCGGGCTGGGCGAGCGGAGCGGCATCGAGCTCGACCGGGAGGCCCGGGGGCTGGTCCCCACCGCGGCTTGGAAGCAGAAGGCCTGGAATGACCAGTGGCGTATCGGGGATACCTGCAACCTTTCGATCGGGCAGGGCGCCCTTTGCGTGACGCCGCTGCAGATGGCCGTGATGGCGGCAACTTTGGCCAACGGGGGAACGGTCTACCGTCCGCGCCTGGTGCTGGGGTTGCAGGACTGGCAGGGGCAGGCGCTGACCAATTATCCCGTCAGGGCGGCCCGCCAGATCGCTTTCAAGCCCGGCGTCATGGAGGCCGTGCGCCAGGGGATGCACGATGTGGTGATGGCGCCGACCGGAACCGGGGGGCGTGCCCGCATCCCGGGCGTGGAGATGGCCGGCAAGACCGGGACGGCGGAATACGGGGAGAAGGAAGACCGGAAGAAGCATGGCTGGATGATTGTCTTCGCGCCCTACGACAAGCCCCGTTACGCGGTGGCCATGGTGGTGGATGACGCGGTGTCGGGCGGGTTGACCGTGGGGCCGCGGCTGCAGGCGCTGATGCTGGGGATTTTCGGCGAGGGTGGGACGGAGGCGGGTGGATGAAGGAGTTCATGCACCATCTCGGCCTGCTCCGGAGGATGAACTGGGTGATGCTGGCGGCGATCATCGGCCTGATCGTGATCGGCGTGTTTTTCATCTACAGCGCCACCGTGATGCGGGACGATTCGACGAAGGATCTCTATACCAAGCAGATCAAGTGGGCGGTGGTGGGGCTGGCGTGCTACCTGGGGACGGCGATGCTCGACTACCGGCGGCTGCGGGACCTGTCCTGGGCCGGCTATTTCATGTCGGTGATCCTGCTGGTGGCGGTGCTGTTCTTCGGCACCCAGATCTACGGGGCGAGGCGCTGGCTGATGTTCCTGGGGGTGGGGATCCAGCCCTCGGAGCTGGCCAAGCTGGCGATGATCATCCTCGGGGCGTGCCTGTTGAGCCCGGCGGCGGAGAAGTTCGATGCCCGGGCCCCGTTCTGGAAGCTGTTCCTGTTGACGGGGGTGCCGATGCTGCTGGTCATGAAGGAGCCGGACCTGGGCAGCTCGCTGGTGTTCGTGCCGCTGGTGATGGCCATGCTGTTCGCGGCAGGCGCCCCGGCGAAACCGCTGGTGCGGCTGATGGCGGGCGGGGGGCTGGCCGTGATGATGGTGCTGGCGGCGGTGGCGTTGCCGGAAAAGCTTGGCATGACGCCGGAGCACCAGGACAAGTTTTTCAGGGCGATCCATCTCAGCGATTACCAGCGGGACCGGATCGAAGTGTTTCTCCATCCCGGGAAGGACCCGATGAAGACGGGATGGAACATGCGTCAGTCGGAGATTGCCGTGGGCTCGGGTGGGCTCACGGGTAAAGGATTCCTGAAGGGATCGCAGAACATTCTCGGTTTCCTGCCGCGGACCGTGGCGCCCACCGACTTCATTTTCTCCGTGATTGCGGAGGAGATGGGGTTTGCCGGGGCGCTGGTGGTGCTGCTGCTCTATGGAACCGTGGTGGTATGCGGGATGGTAGCGGCCATGGTGGCGCGCGATAAGATGGGGCGGGTGTTGTGCGTGGGCATTGTGACAATGATCTTCACGCACGCCTTTGTGAACATAGGAATGACCATCGGCGTGCTGCCGGTGGTCGGGATTCCCCTGCCGCTGGTGAGCTACGGCGGGACGTTCATGGTGATCACCCTGTTTGCCCTTGGTTTGATTCAAAGTGTATATGTGCGGCGTCCCGGTTTGTGACGTCCGCAGGAAAGGAAAGATGAACGTATTTGGATTCAAGTTCGGACGAAAAACCTTCAAGCGTGAAATCGTGATCAATGCGGAGAGCCTTGAGACCCGCGTGGCGGTGATCGAAAACGGCAAGCTGGAGGAGTTCCAGGTCGAGCATCCGACGGAGGAGCGGATTGTCGGCGGCATCTACAAGGGCGTGATCAAGAACCTGGAGGACGGCCTGCAGGCGGCGTTCGTGGATATCGGCCTGAAGAAGAACGCCTTCCTGCATTATTGGGACATGATTCCCGAGGATGCGGCGCGGCTGGAGGCGGCGGAGGATATCACCATCCGCACCATGACCAAGAAGCGGCGCTATACCAGTCAGGAAATCGCGCAGATGTTCCCGATCGGGTCGGAAATCGTGGTGCAGGTCACCAAGGGACCGATCAGCACCAAGGGGCCGCGCGTGACGGCCAACCTCAGTATTCCCGGCCGCTACCTGGTGATGCTGCCGGGCAGCAACCTCAAGGGCGTGTCCCGCAAGATCGAGGACGAGAAGGAGCGGATGCGCCTCAAGAAGGTGCTGGCGCGCCTCCCCTCGCCCGAGGGCGTCGGCCTGATCATCCGCACCGCCGGGATGGGTGCCAAGCAGACCAGCTTCGTCCGCGACATGCGCGGCCTGGCGGATGTCTGGAACGAGATCAGCCGTGGGATGCGGGAAACCCCCGCGCCCTGCTGCCTGTACGAGGAGCTCGACCTGGTCGAGCGGGTCGTGCGCGATTGGCTGACCGAGGATATCGACCGCATCGTGGTGGATGATCCCGCCAAGTTCGAGAGCATCAAGGAACTGGCCTCCAAGATCTCGCGGCGCGTGCGTTCCCGCATCCAGCAGTACGAGGGATCCGTGCCGATCTTCGAGCATTTCAACCTGGAACGGCAGCTGGAGAATGCCTTTGCGCGCAAGGTGATGCTGAAGTCCGGCGGATACATCATTTTCGAGGAGACCGAGGCCCTCATCTCCATCGATGTCAACACCGGCCGGCACAAGGGCGCCCAGACCCAGGAGGACGTGATCTTCGAGGTCAATACCGAGGCGGCCGAGGAGGTGGCCCGCCAGCTGCGCCTGCGGAATGTCGGCGGGTTGATCGTGGTCGACTTCATCGACATGAAGCAGAAGAAGAACCGCAACGCGGTCTACAAGACGATCAAGGATGCGTTGCACCGCGATAAGGCGAAGACCAATGTCCTGCCGATTTCCCACCTGGGGCTGCTGGAGATGACCCGCCAGCGCGTGGACGAGGGCGTGCTGTCCTCCATGTTCGTGGACTGCCCGTATTGCAAGGGCAAGGGGAGCGTCAAGTCGCCGCTGTCCATGAGCGTCGAGATCCAGCGCCAGATCGTGTCCCTGATGCGCCGGTTCAAACAAGCCAGCGAGAACAGGAAACTGCAGGTGGTGGTCCATCCGACCGTCCTCGAGCGGCTCCGCAAGGAGGACGAGGTGGTGCTGATGGAGCTGGAAAACAAGTTCGCCGGCTACCTGAGCTTCCGGGCTGATCCCGGTCGTCATGTGGAGGATTTTGAAATCCGCAATGCGGAGACCAGCGAAACCCTCTTCACCACGGTTGCGAAACAGGGCGGGGAGCCGTCTTCCCGCGTTGTTCCCTCCTGACAGACATGAAACGGCCTATCATCCAGGAGTTGGGGTCGACCTTCGTGGTCGGCAGCGGCGCCATCGGGACGCTCCTGCGCGAAAGCGCCGGGGCGGCCTACCGGTCGGTGGAGCTTTTGAACCTGGCGGCTCCGCAGGCCGTTCGTGCGGCCCATTCCGCATACCGGGAGGCGGGGGCGCAGGTGCTGGTGGCCAACACCTTTGCCGCGAATCCCGTGTGCCTGGCGGATGCGGATGCGGCGGCGGACTGCGTGGAGATCAACCGGCGGGGCGTCGAGCTCGTGCGGGAGGTCGCCGGTGGCGACTGTGCCGCCTGGGCGTCCGTCGGTCCGCTTTCGCTCGGGTTGCGGCTGGATGATTTCACCCGGGACCAGCTGGTGGAGGCCTATGCCGTGCAGTGCCGGGCGTTGGCGGGTGCCGATGCCTTGTACCTGGAAACCTTTACCGATCCCCGTGAGGCAGAGGCGGCGCTGGTGGCGGCCAGGGCCACGGGATTACCGGTGATCTTCCAGATGGGAAATACCGGGCGCGGTGCCGTTGGGCGCCATCGCATGGAGCTGCTCCTCCGGCTCGCCGAGAAGGCGGGGGTGTGTGCGGTGGGCACCAATTGCCGGCATCCCAACGAGCTGGTCGAGTCGGTGCGGTATCTTGTCGGGAACACGGCCTTGCCCGTGACGGCGGCGCCCAATGCGGGGCATCCCAGCATTGACCGGGGCCGGGTCCAGTACCATTTTACGCCTGCGGAATTCCTGTCGCTGGCCGTTGCCGTGCGGGACCTGGGGGCGGCGATGATTTCCGGCTGCTGCGGAACCACCCCGGCCCATATCCGGGCCATCGCACCCAGCCTGAGGGGCAGCCCGCTGGGGGTCCGGCCGGACCGCGTCAGCTCGGTGGCGGATGGGCTCGAGGTGAAGGCCGGACCGGGAACGGCAGAAAATCCAATCCGGAAGCTCATGCAGTCGGATGCGTTTGTCATCAGTGTCGAAATCCGGGCCGACCGCACCAGTTCGTTGGTGGATATCTGTGAAGGGGCGCTGGAGGTGGCGGCGGCCGGTGCGGATATGTTTGATGTGCCGGACAAGCCCGGCGCCTCGGTGGGGCGCGACGCGGCGGTGGTGGCGGCACGGTTGCAGGATGTGACCGGCAAGCCGGCCATTGCGCACCGGGCGGCGGTTCACACCAATATGCTGGAGGCGCACACCTCGTTGATCGGGAGCTGGGATCTGGGGTTGCGGGGGGTATTGGTGCTGACGGGGGATCCGCCTTCCATTGGCCCGCTGGGCGCGGTGGCCAGCCGTGTTCCCGACTTGAAGAGTTCGGTGGAGCTATTGCGGTTGGTGCGTACGATCCGGCAGGGCACGACCATTACCGGGGAGCCCATCCGGAATCCGCCCGACCTGTGTGCGGGCTGTACGGTGGGGCGTCCTGTTCCCGCCCATCTGGACTGGCTGCGGAAGAAACTGGAGGCCGGGGCGGAGTTTGTCTATTCGCAACCGGTATTTGACCTTGAGACCTTCGAGCGGTTGCGCGACAGGGTTGCGCCACTGGGGATCCGTTTCTTTCCCGGCGTGATGCCCCTGGTCAGCCGCCGGAACGCCGAGTTCCTGGCAGGTGGAAACATTCCGGGCATCAAGGTGCCGGAGTCCCTGGTGCAGGCCTTTGGCGGATACGCGGAGCCGGAAGACCAGCGCCGGTTCGGGTTGGCCCAGGCCACCGAACTGGCCCTCGCGATCGCCGAACAATCGCGGAGCCTTTATCTTATCATGCCCTTCGGCAAGCGGTGTTACCAGGATGCGGCCGCCGTGGTGAAGGCCGTAAGCCTGAAAACAGGGAAGTGATTTGGGGGAACGGTGCTCGCTATTGTTCTGCAACGCAAGAATTACTTGAATCGTAATGCGATCGTAAATATATTATCAATATGGATGCGATTCAATTCATGTGGGACGAGGAAAAGGCGAAGGCCAATGTCCGGAAGCACGGCGTCTCATTTGAAGAAGCGTCATCGGTGTTTGCCGATGAAAAGGCCCGCTTGAAGCATGATCCGGAACATTCGGATGAAGAAGACCGGTTCATTATCCTCGGGTTCAGCTCGACGCTTCGCATCCTGGTCGTATGCCATGTGTATCGACAGGGCGATCAGGTAATCAGGCTTATCTCGGCTCGCAAGGCGACCCGGAATGAGCGCAAGCAATATGGGAGGGAATATGAAAAAGGAATATGATTTTTCGGACTCGGTTCGCAATCCTTACGCCAAGTATTTTCGTAAACAGGTGACGATGCGCCTGGGGACCGATGTCATCGCCTATTTCAAGGCATTAGCCAAAGAAACCGGTGTGCCATATCAGAACTTGATCAACCTGTATCTTCGCGAATGCGCTCATTCGGGCAAGAAACTGGCCCTGAAATGGGCATCATGAAAATCGCAGAACCACCCGCTCCTCGGTACGGCTGAAGCCGCCCGAGAGCAGGGCGTTGTCTTCTATGAAGAGAGTGAGGAAAGAATGAGAATTGCGGAAATCACGGGCTTCCTTTTCCTCGCAGGTTTCCTATGCTCGTGCGCCACGGTTTTGCCCGATTCCGATCCAGAACACCAGACCATCTGCACGGTAGTTCGCGCCGGGGTTCAGAACGATGAAACCAAGATCAATGGCCCCATCAGAGTTGAGATCAGAGGAAACAAGGCCACTGCGTTCTACACCGTGGAATATCGAACGGGGCAACAACCATGGAATCCAATGAAGAGCATGCTGGTCAAACAGGATTCAGGGTGGGTGCTCAAGGAATCGAAAAGCACAAAACCGTGGTACTATCGTTACAAATAGGGAAGACAACAACGGCGTCGTGCCTCGCGGCTTTATGGGTTCGGGTGAAAACCTCGGAAATATTTATGAAAACCCAGTATTTACTAGGGTTTAGAGTGGCGTACCTGGCAGGGATCGAACCTGCAACCTTCTGATTCGTAGTCAGATGCTCTGTCCAATTGAGCTACAGGTACACGTCTTTAAATCAACAGGGCGGGGACTATACGCATTCTTTTCTCATTTTGCAACACCCTGTTTCTCATGAGTCAGTAGTCAGTAGACAGACTTCATTGCCATTGCACTCGTAATCGTAATCTTAATCTTAATCATAATCCTCTGCCCCGGAAGTGATTACGATTATGATTAAGATTACGATTAAGATAAACCCCTGCAGAATCGTCTTGCGCTCTTTTTCCATGCGGCAAGCTTGAAAGGGGCGTGAAAAAATGGGACTCTCGCCGGCTATGTTGAATCATGTTGGCGAGATGGCGGCGTTGGCGACGGCGTTCTGCTGGACGGTGAGCGCGCTGTGCTGGACGGCGGCGGGGCGGCGTGTGGGCTCCCTGGCGGTCAATATCATCCGGCTGCTCCTGGCGCTTCCGATGCTGATGCTGTATGGCTGGATCGTGCTGGGGGAGGCGATTCCCCAGGCCTCGTGGCATGCCTGGCTCTGGCTGGGCGCCTCCGGCATGGTCGGATTCTTCCTGTGCGACCTGTTCTTTTTCCAGTCCTTCCTGCTGATCGGTCCGCGCCTGGCGCTGCTGGTGTTTTCCCTCGCCCCGCCCATTTCCGTTTTTTTCGGATGGCTCCTGCTTGGCGAGCAGCTCACGCGGTGGAACTGGATCGGAATGGCCATTACCTTGTCCGGCATCCTGTGGGTGGTAATGGAATCTCCGGACCAGGACGGCAAGCCGGGCGTTACGCCAGGCCGGATCGTCTGGCGCGGCTGGATCTATGCCGCCCTGGCGACCTTGGCGCAGGGATTGGCCACGGTCCTGTCCAAGGTCGGCATCCGTGACGTGGCCTCGCCATTCGCTGCCACGGAGATCCGGCTGATATGCGGGCTGGCCTGTTTCCTGGTGCTGATCCCGCTGTTGGGGCGACAGGGCCAGGTCTTCCGCGCGTTCCGTGACCGGCGCGCCATGTGGATCATGGTGCTGGGTGCCATCATGGGGCCGTTCCTGGGGGTGTCGTTGCTGATGGTCGCGGTCACCATCATTCCCGCCGGCCTGGCTCAGACGTTTGTCTCCCTCAGTCCCGTCATCATCATTCCCTTCTCCATCGTGATACTCAAGGAGCGGGTAAGTCTCCGGGCCATGCTGGGCGCCGTGGTGGCCGTCTGCGGCGTGTGCCTGCTCTTCGTGTAGACGGGCGGGTTATTTCCCCAGCAGGCCATCCAGGCCCGCGAACGGGTTGACGATCGGGGAGGCCTTCTTGAGATCCTCGTGTACCGGGCCGTCGCCCATGGAGCGCAGGCTGTCGGGCGCATGCTCGTCATCATGGCAATAAATGCAAAGCAGTTCCCAGTTGCTGCCGTCCTGGGGATTATTATCGTGGTTGAAATCCTTGTGATGCACGGTGAGTTCCTTGAGCCGCTTGCCCTCGAACTCACGGGCGCACCGGGCGCAGATATGCGGGAACAGCTTGAGCGCCCGCATCCGGTATCCCGCCTGCCGCTCCGCCACATCACGCCGGAGCTCATGCCTTAACTGGGAGTGCTTCTCCGTTGTCATGCCGTCTACCCTACCAACTTCCCCGCCCCCGCTGTCGAGAACAAAGAGATTTCACCGCCCG
>JAABPW010000357.1 GCA_011391785.1 Verrucomicrobiota bacterium | reverse complement strand
TGAAGTTGGGTGCCGGGGAACGGTTTGACGTGAATTTCCAGCCGTCTGCACGGAACATCCCGACAAACCCGAGCAGGTGATCAAGCAGGAATCAGTCGCACGCCTGGAGAAATGTCAATAATGGTTGACGGCGGAGGGCTGTCATGGGAAATATGCACCCTGTTTTGCCGTTCTGTGACGATTTCAAATCAATAAGTCGGGTGGAGCCTGAATATGACAATTAAGCTTAAAAACGAGTGTGCCTACGCGTTGGTGGTCCCTAGCAGCATGGGGGTCCGGATTACGCCGGTAAACGGCCAGCCTGTTCACAGCAGCGATACCTTTTTCATGCAGGCTACCAGTGCCGAAACCAATGTAGCCAGTATTCCGGCGTATCTGGGGTTGCCGGTGAAGGTGTTGACCACCTTTGTGAAAGGAAGTCCGATAGCGCAGTTCATCAAGGACAACCTTGCCTCCCGCCATATGGCCTATGAAGGGAAAGATGTGGAGCAGGGGGGGCCGTGGGGATACAGGCATCAGTTCAACATCGCCGACAGCGGGTTCGGATCCCGTGGGCCGCGCGTTCATAATGATCGGGCGGGTGAAGTGGGGCGCACGCTGAATGTGAAGGATTTTGATCTGGATCGCCTCTTTGGCAAGGAAGGGGTTCAGATCCTGCACCTGTCGGGCCTGATCGCCGCCTTGTCGCCCGAAACCAGCCGGTTTTGCCTTGAGCTGGCACGTGCGGCGAAGAAGCATGGGACGCGGATCTCCTTTGATCTCAATCACCGAGCCACCTTCTGGAAGGACCGTGAGAAGGAGCTTTGCGAGGTTTTCAAGGAGATTGCCGGGATTTCAGATATTCTCGTGGGCAACGAGGAGGATTTTCAGCTTTGCCTGGGGATCATGGGGCCGGAGGCCGGAGGCAAGGGCATTGCCGCCCAGATTGACGGTTTCAAGGAGATGATCGGCCGGGTCAAGCAGGCGTTCCCGAATGCCTCGGTTTTTGCCACGACGCTGCGCGAAGTGGCGAGCGTCAATAGTCATTACTGGGGGGCCATCATGCTGGTGGGTGAGGCTTGGCATATCGTGGAGCCGCGCGACATAACGGTCCTGGACCGGATTGGCGGCGGTGACGGATTCGTGGGGGGCATGCTCCACGCCATTCTCCGGGGCTGGGAGCCCTGCAAATGGATCCAGTTCGGCTGGGCCTCGGGCGCGCTGGCGACCACGTTCCTCACGGATTACGCGCAACCGGCGGACGAAGACCAGGTCTGGAGCATCTGGAAGGGCAATGCCCGGGTACGGCGCTGATTTAAAGGCTCTGCTTGGAGAGGAACTCGTAGCTGACCTTGGCGTATTCGAACGGTGAGCCGGTGCCTCTGTCCTGCTCGTAGATATACCATTCGATTCCCGCCTCTTTGCCGGCCGCGAACACCTCGTCCCATTTGACCGAACCCTGACCCAGCGGCTTGAGGGTGGATTGATTGCCGTTCATGGTCACGTCCTTGGCGTGAACAACCGGGGTGCGGTTTTTCAGCTTCCTGATATAGGCGGCCGGATCAACGCCCGCGGCCAATGCCCAGGCAATGTCCAGTTCGGCGCAGAGGTTCTCGGGCTTGGTCGCCTCCATGAGGATATCTTCCTTGGTGCGGGGATCGCCGGCGAATTTCCCGAACTCCTGCCCGTGGTTATGATACGAAAGCCGCATTCCGGACGCGCGTAGTTTTGCGCCAAGCGCATCCAGCCGCCGTGCTCCCCGCAACCAGGCTTCCAGGTTCTGGGTACAGTCATTCATCATGCCGCCAGGCGCAACGTCCTTTGCTCCGACTGTTTTCCAGAAAGCAACCTGCTGGTCGAAATTTTTCTCAAAACTCTCGATGGACACATGGGCGGCGATGCAGGTGAGACCGGCTTTGTCCAGGGCGGCCCGGATCTTGTCGGCAGGAAGATTTGGCATGCCGCTCCACTGGACATATTTCCAGCCCATGTCGGCTAGCTGCTTGAGGGTGTCCTCTAGGTTCTTCTTTGCGGGATCACGCACCGTGTAGAGCTGAATGGCGATTCCCGCCTTTTTTGTCACGGCACCCTGCCCGATGGATGTGTCGGCTCCAAAGCCAACCCGGCCCGACAGTGCCAGCATACCCAGGACACCAAGCATTTCCCTGCGCGTCATACCTTCATGAATTGTTTTCATGAAAACGCTTATAAAGGATTTGCCAACGGATGTCTTGCGAAAATATGCATATCTTGTTTACTTCGACACCTGATTTGGTATTTTGAAGTACCTCATGTGATCTGGATGACGACTTTCATTCCGGACCTTCCCTTCCCGTATAGTGCTTTTCCCGTATCGATGCATTATGGCACCTTTCGGAAAACTCTATTTCATGATTTTCAGGATTTCTGGTTAGCGCCAGGAGTGGAGCGAGGATAACAGCAATAGGATGAAAGGGTAATAAAATGGGGCATCATATTTCACGTAGGCAATTCTTTGGAACTCTCGCTGCTGCAACGGCCGCATCGGCCTTTTCCTCATGTACGACGTTTATCCCGGGCGGTCGCCGTTCCGTGAGGGGGCGCAAGACGATGAACGACAAGGTTCAGATCGGTTGTATCGGCTTTGGCATGCAGGGTGCGCCGAATCTCTACGCCTTGCTCAATATTCCGGGGTGTCGTGTCGTGGCGTGCGCTGATGTGGATGCGAGCCATCTGACGGCAGCCATAAAGGCTATTAACGGGCACTACCAGAGCCAGGATTGCAAGGGCTATAAGGATTTTCGCGATCTGATCGCGCGGGGAGATCTCGACGCCGTTTGTATCTCCACTCCTGACCACTGGCATGCGATCCCGGCCATCACCGCAGCCAATGCGGGGCTGGATATATTCTGCGAAAAACCGCTTTCCCACACCCTGGGTGAGGGCATTGCGATGGTTGATGCGGTCCAGCGGAATGGGCGCATTTGGCAGACCGGCTCATGGCAGCGCAGTCAGGGGTTGTTTCGCTGGGCGGCCCAGATCGTGCAGAACGGGTACCTCGGTAAGGTGACGCGGGTTGAAGTCGGGTTGCCGGGGGGGCATAGTGATTTTGGCGGTACCGGCAATGCCTTGCCTGACGGTGCTCCGCCGGCGGGAGTGGACTACGACTTCTGGATCGGACCGTCCAAGATGTTGCCTTTCAATCCCTGCCGGTTCCACAGGAATTGGCGCTGGAATTACAATACCGGGGGTGGCCAGCTGATGGATTGGATCGGTCATCATTGTGACATCGCGCACTGGGGGCTTGCTAATCCTGAATTCGGGTGTCGTCCGGACGATGAGATCGGGCCTCTTGAGGTCTCGGCTACTGCCAAGTTCCCGAATCAGGGTGACGTATGGAACACTGCGACTGAATTCCGTATTGAATGCAAGTATCCGAATGATGTTGATGTTGTCATTGCTGATGACGATCACGGTATTGCCAGTGGGGCGAAATGGATCGGGCCGAATGGGTGGCTTGTTGTTTCCCGTGGCGGGATCCAGGCGTCGAATCCAGATTTTATCCGCGAAATCCAGGCCAAGGAGAAGAAAGGCGAACTCAAGATCCAGCTCTACAAATCGCCCGGCCACATGCAGGAATTCATCGATTCCGTCAAATCGCGCAAGCGGACCTTGACGCCGGTCGAGGTCGCGCACCGGTCCCAGACACCCGGACATCTGGGTTACATTGCTGCCGTTACTGGCCGCAAGCTCAAGTGGGATGCCGCCAGGCAGCAGATTATCGGTGATGCCGAGGCCTCGAAGATGATGTTGCCCGGTATGCGTGCGCCGTGGCATATTTAGGGAAGTCGGGACAATGACGCCTCGCTAGACGGGAGCCCGGAGTAACGGGCTACTGTGAAGCCTGAGGTGGCGAGGGGGAGGATTCCTGCCGGGCAAGCCGGCAGGAATCCTGTTCATTGTTTATTTTCTGGAATGCTGTTGAAGGACTAAATATGGGCCTGCGTTCAGGATTGAGTATAGGGGGCAAGAAAGCCTGTGCGGTAATGATGATCCTGTGTGCGCAGGGGGTCGCGGTCGCCTATGCCGGTGTTGCCCTGACCAATCTTCCTGCCGGCTCCAATGCGGTTGCCGCTGCGGATAAGACGGGGCCAAAGTTCCAGGGAATCTACCAGAAGCCTGTCAATTACCGGGTGCCTCAGCGCGAGTATGTGGCGGTTTTCACCAACGGTTGGACGATTCAGGTGGAGAAACAGCTGCAGGCCGAAGACCCGGTTCTCGCCGGGAAAGCGGTGGCCCGTCTTGGCCTGAAGCTCAATGAGTCGCTTGGGGTGTTGCCGGAGGCCAGTCGGGAAAAATTAAGGAAACGCACGATTTTCCTGATGTATGGTCCAAAATCCAGGGCAGACGGGCGTGACAATGGCGCCGAATATTACCAGCCGCACGCGCCGGAGTGTTATCCGCATCTTGACAAGCGGTGGGGCGGCAACATTGTCATGTATTCCGCAGAGAACTATGTGTGGCAGACGGATTTCTGGGCGCTCAAGCTGGTGATGCACGAGCTGGTGCATGCCTATCACCTGGAACAGTGGCCGGAAGACCAGGCGGATATCTGCCTGGCTTACGAGAAGGCAATGAGCCGCAAGCTTTACCGGAACATCCGGGACGACCAGGGCGCGACGCACGAGAGGGCTTATGCCATCCAGAATCCGATGGAATATTTTGCCGAGCTTTCCTGCATGTATTTCGTGGGGTGCGACTATGCCCCCCGGAATCGCAAGGAATTGAAGGCTTACGATCCCGATGGCTATGCCATGATTGAAGCAATGTGGAGTGTGAAGGATGAAAAAGGAAAGAGCAGGAGTAAGCAATGAATACTAATCAATCGGAAAAGACCGGATGTTCCCGGTCCTGCAATTGTAATGGCGGTGTTGATCGGCGTGACTTCTTGAAGCTTGCCGGTGCGGGTTCATTGGGCTTGCTGGCCTCGCGGCTGCCGGCCATGGCCGGGCCGTTTGAGGGTTCAGATTTCGAGAAACTGGTTCCCTTGGACAAGCGGCTGAGCCCGGAATGGGTGAAGAGTCTTTTCGAGCGTGGCGTGCCGAAGGTCTACCGGGGTGGGGACCTGAAATACATCGGGATGCCGGTTGGTGGCATTTGCTCCGGACAGGTTTATCTCGGCGGAGACGGCAAACTGTGGCACTGGGATATTTTCAATAGACATGTGGCCACCTTTGAGGCGCATTATTCCAAGCCGATCAATCCGGCTTCGCCGGTCGAACAGGGATTTGCGTTGAGCGTGAAGAGAGACGGGAAGACGGAGACGCGCACTCTCGACAAAGCTGGCTTCCCTGATGTCACCTTCCGCGGCGAGTATCCCATTGGAGTCATTGAGTACAGCTCTGAACCCGTTCCGCCAGTCTCGGTTACCCTGGAGGCGTTTTCCCCGTTTATTCCGCTTTCCCTCGACGAGTCGAGCCTGCCTGCGACCATCATGCGTTTCACGGTGAAGAACAACACGAAGGAAAAGGTTGAGGCAACCCTGTATGGATGGCTGGAGAACTCGGTGTGTCTCAACAACCGCACGACGACAGGGACGCGCCGCAACAAGATCATCAAGGGGCCGGGATACAGCTACCTTGATTGTGCGGTGGAGAAGCATAGGGGGCCGGCGGCGTCCAAGAATTCCGACATCGTTTTCGAGGATTGGAACAAGGAGACCTATGATGGTTGGACTGTGGAAGGCACGGCGTTTGGCGCGGGCCCGATCAAGAAATCAGCCATTCCCGGCTACCAGGGCGATGTTGGAGGGGATACCGATCGGGTGGTGAATTCGCATGCCTCGGCACCCGGGCAGGACTCGGCTGCCAAAGACAAGGCAATCGGCAAGCTGACGAGCCGGACGTTCTCCGTCGAAAGGAATTTCATCAATTTCTGGATAGCTGGCGGCGTGCAGAAGGACAAGACGTGCGTCAACGTCCTCGTCGACAACAAGGTTGTCAGGACGATGACCGGAATGGGCACCAACAAGATGGAGCTTAAGAGTTTCGATGTGGGTGAGTTCAAGGGCCGTAAGGCGTTCATTGAGATCGTTGACGCGGACAGTGCCAACTGGGGGATCATCGGGGTCGGTCGCATCACGTTCAGTGATGTGCCGGCGGCTGGCGGGGACCTGGACAAGTTGGAAGATTACGGAACAATGGGGCTGGCCCTGATGGGTAAGCCTGCTGACCTGGCATCGACCGCAAATGGAGAAAAGGGGCCGGATCAGGCGGTTGCCGCCGAGGCAACCTCGGCTTTGAGTGAAAAGCTGGTGGGAGCCCTCGGGCGGAAGATCAAACTGCGTGGCGGGAAATCGGCGGTTGTGACATTTGTCCTCAGTTGGAATTTCCCCAACCTGAAGTTGCCGGGTCAGGGGCGTTTCTATGCGACAAAGTTTGCGTCGGCCCAGGCCGTGTCGGATTATGCGGCAAAGAACCTGGAGACGCTTTATGCGAACACGAAGTTGTGGCGCGACACGTGGTATGATTCCACGCTGCCGTACTGGTTCCTCGATAGGACTTTTGCCAATGCCTCGATTCTGGCAACGTCCACCTCGTTCCGGTTTGCGGATGGAAAGTTCTGGGGCTGGGAAGGTGTAGGGTGCTGTGCGGGCACCTGCACGCATGTGTGGCACTATGAGCAGACCATGGGGCGGATATTCCCTGAGCTCGACATCGTGCTGCGCGAAAAGACTGACTTTAATCCGGCCACGGCGTTTCATCAGGACGGTTCGATCGGATATCGTGGAACAGGAGGTTTCGCGGTCGACGGTCAGGCTGGCATTATCCTGCGCAGCCTGCGTGACCACCAGGTGTCGCCGGATGATGCGTTCCTGAAGCGCAACTGGGCGAATATCAAAAAGGCGCTTGAATGGTTGATGGCGCAGGATGTGGATGGAGACGGCATCCTTGATAAAAACCAGCATAACACGCTGGATGCCGAGTGGCATGGCGCCGTGGCATGGCTGAGCGGGCTTTATCTGGCGGCCGTGCGGGCCGGCGAGGAGATGGCGCTGGATATGGGCGATGCCGAATTTGCCCGTAAATGCAGGGCGATTGTCGAGGTCGGGAGGAAGAGTCTGGTCGCCAAGCTGTGGAACGGGGAATACTTCATTCAAGTCGGTGATCCCAAGGACGCAAAGACCGTGGGTTCGTATGATGGGTGCGAGATTGATCAGGTGCTGGGGCAGAGCTGGGCTTACCAGGTGGGGCTGGGCGAGGTGATGCCACGGGAGCAGACGCTGACGGCGTTGAAGTCGCTCTGGAAGTACAACTTCACCCCGGATGTCGGGCCCTATCGCAAAAAATACCCGGCCGGCCGCTGGTATGCGATGGCGGGTGAGGCGGGGACGCTCATGTGCTCGTGGCCAAAGGGCGATTCGAAGCGGGTCACCACCGGATATGACTTCTATTTCAATGAATGCATGAATGGTTTCGAGCATCAGGTGGCCGGACACATGATCTGGGAAAACATGCTGTTGGAAGGTTTTGCCATTGAGCGTGCGGTTCATGACCGGTATGACGGATCCCGGCGAAATCCCTGGAATGAGATTGAGTGCGGTGATCATTATGCCCGCTCGATGGCGAGTTACGGGGTTTTCCTGGCGGCCTGCGGGTTCGAGTATCACGGACCGAAGGGGGCGATCGGATTCGCCCCGCGCCTGACTCCGGAAAACTTCAAGGCGCCGTTCACGGCCGCCGAGGGCTGGGGAACCTACGAGCAGAAATCCCAAAGCTCGCAACTTAAATCACTGATTACCGTGAAATATGGGCGGCTGAGGGTGAAGACGATTTCTCTGGTCCTGCCCAAGGAAATGAAGCCGGTGGTTGCCAAGGTTTCGGCAAAAGGGAGATCAGTTGACTGCTCCTTTGAGTTCAAGGATGGCAAGGCGATGGTCATACTGTCGGTAGATGTTGTCATCAAGTCGGGTGAGTCGATTGAAGTAGTCGTGGGGTGATCGAAGGAGTGAATAATGAATTTTATGAAATCGTTTGCTGTTGCGAGCGCGGGACTGCTCGTCATGGTGGCTGGTTGTAAATCACCAGTAATGTGCAGGTTTATGAATAAAGAATACCATGTATCGGTGAGTGGGAATGATGCGAATGACGGCTCGAAATCGGCGATGTTGAGGACCATATCGGCCGCGGCGCTCAAGGCGCAGCCGGGGGATGTCATCACGGTGCATGCGGGAGTCTACCGTGAGACGATCTCTCCGCCGCGCGGGGGTGAGTCCGACAGCAGGCGAATTGTCTACCAGGCGGCAAAGGGTGCCAAGGTAGAGGTCAAGGGCTCGGAACAGATCAAAACCTGGGAGAAAGTCGAGGGGGACGTCTGGAAGGTGACCTTGCCGAACTCATTCTTCGGGGGGTTCAATCCCTACAAGGATCTGATCCATGGGGATTGGTTCGATCCCCGCGGCCGGCAGCATTTTTCAGGGGCGGTTTATCTGAATGGATCGTGGTTGCTGGATGCTAAAAAGCTGGATGATGTCCTCAAGCCAGCAGGTTTGGAGCCGCAGTGGTTCGGTCAGGTTGACAAGGACAACACCATCATCTGGGCTCAATTCAAGGGCGTCAACCCCAACGAGCAGCTGGTGGAAATCAATGTGCGGCAGACGGTTTTCTATCCCGAGAAAACCGGCATAAACTATATCACGGTGCGTGGGTTCACTCTGGAGCATGCGGCCACTCCATGGGCGCCGCCGTCGGCTGAGCAGAAGGGGTTGATCGGTACTCACTGGAGCAAGGGGTGGATTATCGAGGATAATGTCATCCGGTATTCGCGGTGTTCCGGCATTGCCCTTGGCAAGTATGGCGATGAGTTCGACAACACGAATGCGGCTGGCACGGCTGATCCCTATACTGAATGCGTGCGCCGTGCGCTGTCAAATGGATGGAACAAGGCAACTGTGGGCAGTCACATCGTCCGTCGCAATACCATTTCGCACTGCGAGCAGACGGGTATCGTCGGCAGTCTCGGCTGTTCATTCAGCACGATCACGGACAATACCATTCATGACATTCATGTCCGGCGCCTGTTCGCCGGGGCGGAAATGGCCGCAATCAAATTGCATGGCGCCATTGATGTCCTGATCGCGGGGAATCACATCCATCATTCCAATCAGGGGATCTGGCTGGACTGGATGGCGCAGGGTGCCCGCGTCACGGGGAATCTGATTCATGATAACCTGGACCGGGACTTGTTCTTTGAAGTGAATCATGGTCCCTTCCTGGTGGATAACAATATTCTGCTTTCTCCCACGGCGATCCTTTCCTGTTCGCAGGGGGGCGCTTATGTCCATAACCTGATCTGCGGTGGCATAGCTCACTGGGTTGATTCCCGGATGACCCCGTTCCAGGAACTGCATTCCACGGCAATTGCCGGATTGCACGACAACATGAGCGGGGATGACCGCTATTACAACAATGTGATTGTTAAGCGGATGAATCTGACCATGTACGATAACGCTAAGTTTCCGGTGTGGATGGACGGCAATGTATTCCTCCAGGGCGCTGTGCCCAGCAAACACGAGAAGGATCCCCTTGTTCGGCCTGAATCCGATCCCGGGATCAAGTTAGTTGAGAAGGAAGATGGGTATTATCTTGAGGGCCGTTTCGATAAGGCGTGGGGCGTTGAGCGGACACGCAAGCTTGTGACTACCGGGCTGCTCGGAAAGGCCGTTATCCCGGGAGCGGCGTATGAAGCGCCGGATGGCTCGCCGATCAGCGTCGACACCGATTATTTCAAGGGTATGCGGAATAAGAAGAATCCCTATCCGGGGGCGTTTGAGGTTCCCGTGGGAGGTCAATTGAGCCTCAGGGTTTGGCCGGTAATGAGGGGGCGGTGAGGCGCAGTCTAGTCATGGTGAGGTTGAGCGAAGCCAGTAGGTTCTTTATGGTGTCGCTCATTCTTCTGGCCGCTATGACGGCCTGCTGTGCGGCCCAATCGGGGCCTTGGGATATGGCGGCGTTGAGGAAGGCGCCGTCCGCTACCTGGGGACCTACGAACGGGTTGGTTCAGGAAGTGTATTACCAGGGGCAACCCTTCAAGGGGAAGTCGACCAGGGTTTTTGCCTACTGTGGCCGACCAAAGGGCCAGGGGCCATTCCCGGCTGTGGTCCTGATTCACGGGGGGGGTGGCAAGGCATTTGCCAGCTGGGCAAAGCAATGGGCCGAACGCGGCTATGTTGCGCTGGCAATGGACCTGACTGGCAGCGGACCCGCGGGTAAACTCGCCGATGGCGGTCCCAGCCAGAGCGATGAGGTGATCTTTTGTGATTTCACCGGGGATGAAGCCCGTGACATGTGGAGTTACCACGCCGTAGCCGATGTGATTAGTGGAACCTCGCTGCTCCTGTCTCTCCCTGAGGTTGACGCGCGTCGTATTGCCATCACCGGTATCAGCTGGGGCGGCTACCTGACCTGCATTGTCGCCGGCTTGGATAACCGGTTCAAGGCGGCCGTGCCGGTCTATGGATGCGGGTTCATTTCTGAGAACAGCCACTGGGTTCAGCCTCGGTTTATGAAGATGAGCGAGGAGCAGCGGAATCGGTGGGTTGAGAATTTCGATCCGTCCCGTTATCTGAAACGCGTAAAGTGCCCGATGTTGTTCGTCAACGGGACCTGCGACTTTGCCTATCCCCTGGATAGTTACAAGAAATCCTACAGTCTAGTCAGGAAGCCGGTGACTTTGGCGGTCCAGATCAACCGGCCGCATGGTCACATCTTCAGCTTCAGGGAAGTGGATGCCTTCATTGACAGCCATGTCATGGGGGGCAAGGCCCTGCCCAAGCTGGGTGCCATGAAAACGAGCGACGGAATCGTGAGGGTAAACGTGTCGTCGCCATCACCTGTCACTAAGGCTGAACTGGATTACACGACCGACAGTGGCCCGTGGCAGAAGCGGGTATGGAAGAGAGTGCCTGCGGAGGTGAATGGGAAAACGGTCAGTGTTCCTCTGCCCAGGGAGCGGCCATTGGTCTATTACATTTTAGTGACGGATGAGCGTGGCCTTTCCGTCAGTACGCCGCACTTTGAATTACAGGGAAAGGATAAGCTTTGATGATCATGACGTATTCGAGTCAGTTGGTGGGAATGTTCTTTCGAACGGGGCTGTTGAGCCGGAGCGTTGGCGTTTCCTTGGTTTTGTCCTTGTCCTTCTGCGGTATGCCGCTGGTCGGGAATGCTGAAACAGCGGTCGCGTTCAGTAATCTTCCAACTCAGGCTTGGTCGGCCGTCATTCCAGCGGAAAAGAACCTGCCGCCGGAATGGGAGAATAGCCTTTTCACGCGGGGCGTTCCCCGGACTTACGAGGGCGATGCCCTGATGAAAATCGGGATGCCCGTTGGTGGCGTATGTGCCGGGCTTGTCTATTTGGGCGGGGATGGGAAACTGTGGTGGTGGGATATTTTTAACCGGGGTCTTAATGGTGTCCAGCCGCGCCAGATACAGTACAAAGGCAGGTCCTGGCACGGGCTTCCCGCCGGGCTAGGCGCCTGGCAGGGCGGAAATTACATCGAGCCGGTTACGACACAGCCAAGTCCGTTCCAGCAGGGCTTCGCGCTCAAGACGGCCGTTGGCGGGAAAACCCAGGTGCGCACCCTTGACCGCAAGGGATGGAAGCATGTTTCATTTACCGGCACCTATCCGGTCGCCACGGTCCGATATTCCGATCCGGAGTGTCCGGTAAAGGTGACGCTCGAGGCCTTTACGCCCTATTGCCCCTTGAATTTCGATGATTCCAGTTATCCCGCAACCATCATGCGCTACACCATCGAGAATGCCGGCAAGGATGATGTTAAGGTCGATGTGGGCGGCTGGCTTGAGAACGCGGTGCTGATAGATTCGGGGAAGAAGATCGCAGGCGCATCGCGGGCCAATACCGTGACCGCGGACCGCGGCATCACCTTGCTTTCGTGTTCCGCCGTTTCGAAGGATCTTTCCGTGACGAATAAGGCGGATTGGGGCAGCATGGCGCTGGCGGCAATAGGGGCGGTCACGAGCGGGGGTAGCGCGCAACTGGGTCAATCACCTGACCAGTCTGTTTTCAAGGGGAATCCGATGGTGGGCGCTGTGGCACCGATGGACAAGCCCTTGCTCGGGGGGGTGACCCAGTCCCTGACATTGGCGTCGGGCAAGAGTGGTACAGCTGAATTTGTGATCGCCTGGCATTTTGCCAATGTCCAGGAAGGCGCGAATGGCCGGGAGACCGGCTGGTATTACGGCAAACGCTTCAAGAATGCCGCGGCGGTTGTGGAGCATATTGCCGCGAATGAAAAACGGCTGACGGAGACAACCCTGCTCTGGCGGGATACCTGGCGTGATGCAACGCTTCCGTTCTGGTTTCTGGAGCGGATTTTTATCCCGCTGGATTGTCTGGCCTCCACGACCTGTTTCCGGTTTGGCAATGGGCGGTTCTACACCTATGAAGGCGTGCGAAGTTGTGCGGGGCATCCGAATCATGTGTGGCACTATGCTCAGGGACATGCGCGGGTGTTTCCTGAACTCGAGCAGGATGTGCTGGAACGGGTGTGGTATGGATTCGGGTTCCATCAGGATGGATCCGTTGCCTATCGGGGTGAGATTTCCGGTGCAAGTGCCATCGACGGGCATTGCGGCGTGATTCTGTCCGTGTTGCGGGCGCACCAGACGAACCCGGATGCCGGAATGCTCAAGCGCATCTGGCCCCGTGTTAAAAAATCCATCGAGTATGCCATCACGTGTGATCGCGACAACGACGGGCTTCTCGATACCCCGATGCTGACCACCCTGGA
>JAABPW010000356.1 GCA_011391785.1 Verrucomicrobiota bacterium | reverse complement strand
GCCGCACTCCAAATCTCATGCAACCCGATAATTGGGGGGAGAGTTCAGGGGGCAGGGCTCAGATAAGGAAGAGAAAATTACCAAGGGGACTGTACCTGTGGTGGTGGAGACGCCAATTCCGGCGCCCTATTTCAGGCTACCGTAACCACCGGCGTTGGTGACGTCCGCGAATCCGGCTTTCTTGAGAATGGCGGCGGCACGGGCACTGCGCATCCCCGAGGCACAATAGACCACGATCGCCCGTTGCTTATCCTTCAGCTCCCCGAGGCGTGACTCCAACTCCTGCACGGGGATGTTGAGCGCCCCATCGACATGCCCGCCTTTGAATTCCCCGGCAGTCCGCACATCCACCACCAGCGCCCCTCCCTTGATCTTGTCTTTCGCAGGGGCGGCGGCCGCCGATGAAGGTCTCAGCTTCACAAGAAACACCCACACCACCAGCACCCCGATCACCAGCACCCATAGTTTCATAATCCCTCGCTTCCATTCTTTCCACGCCCCTGCCGCGCCGACCCGGCCTCCCCCGTCGCGGGCGGGGCCTCATTCATGGTCAACCAGTAGACACTGAGCTCGCGCGCAATCTCGATAAAACGCTGCATGTCGATGGGTTTCTGGATATAGCCGTTGGTGCCCGCATCATAGCAACGGCCAACTTCACCATCCTCGCGCGAACTGGTCAGCATCACAATCGGAAGACGGCGGGTCCGGGGATCGGCACGAACTCGACACAGCACCTCATAGCCCGAAAGCCGAGGGAGGTTGATGTCGAGCAGGATGAGGGCGGGCGCCGCCCTGCGCCCCCCTTCCGCATACCGTCCCGTCCCCCAAAGGTAGTCGAGAGCCTCCTGTCCATCGGCAACCATCACCAGGGTGCAGGGTACGCCGCTCTTCCTGAAGGCGCGCTCGGTCAGCATCGCATCCCCGGGATTGTCGTCAACCACCAGGATAATTGGTTCCTTCATACCGTCCCACCTTCCGGCAGCGAAAAATAAAACGCCGCACCCTGCTCAACAACCGACTCCGCCCAGATACGCCCGCCATGGCGACGGATGATCCGCTCGACAATCGCCAGGCCGATTCCCGTCCCCGGGAAGTCCCCGACGGAATGCAACCTCTGGAAGGGAATAAAAAGCCGGCTCGCATAGGCCATGTCAAAGCCGGCTCCATTGTCGCGCACGACAAAAATCGTTTCCTGGTCTGACGGCACCTGGCTTACCTGAATAATCGCCCGCTCCCGCCTGCTGGTATATTTCACCGCATTGCCCAGGAGATTCTGCAACGCAATGATCAAAAGCGACGGATCCCCCCGCGCCGTCAGGCCGGGTGAAATCCTCCACTCAATCACCCGGTCCGGCTCGTTTTTCTGAAATTCCTGCGCAATCCTGGAAACCAAATCACTCAGATCGACCACCTCATGGTGCAATTCCACACGCGTCAGGCGCGACAGGCGGAGAAGGTCATCGATCAGGCGGGCCATCTGCTGGGCACTCTGGCGAATATGACCAAGGTATTCCTTCCCCTTGTCATCCATTCCCCAGGCGCAATCATCCAGCACAACCTGACTGAACCCATCAATCGCCCGCAACGGGGCACGCAGATCATGGCTGACGGAATAACTGAAGGCCTCCAGCTCACGATTGGCCCCCTCCAGTTCAGCCGTCCGCTCCGCCACCCGCTTCTCCAAGCCGGCATTAAGCCTGCGGATCTCGTCTTCACTGGCCTGCAGGGCGCGTGTCCGCCCGGCGACCTCCTTCTCCAGATCCTGATACCAATACTGAAGGCGGCCAATCATGTTGTTAAATACAACCGCCAACAGGCCCAGTTCGTCCTGGTGGCGGGCGGAAGCCCGGGCTGCGAAATCCCCGGTTGAAACACGCTCGGCAACGGCAACAAGTTCCTGGATGGGCCGGGCAATCGCCCGGGCCAGAAGGAGGCAGGCGACGATGCCGACAATCAGGAGGGCGAACCAGAAGACGATCTGGCGGAATAACCCAACCCAGGCCGGCTTATAGGCAAGTTCCCGATTCATCTTGAGGGCCAAGCCCAGGGCGACACCACCATCAAATTTAACCTGGCGATAAAAGGCAAGGACAGGCTGGCCGAGCTCGTCAGGACCATCGTAAGGTCCCTCGGTTCCCTCGATCGCGAGAAGAAGACCGGCAAAGACGTTGCGCCTGGGGACGGTGCTCTGGATGGAGTTCAAGTCGGCATCATATTGGTGAAGCCGAGTGGTCGTGCTGTTGATATTGGCGGCCAGCATGAGATCCCAGTTACGGGAACTGAGCGCTGCCCGTGAGCCGATAAGCGCCTGCAACGCGTTGTCCAGATTGGATTCAACAACGATAAGGGCGCTGACCTTGTCAGGATCGGCAAGGGAAACGACCTGCCGGATAATACACAGGCGATCTCCCCTCGTGTCCAGAAAGTGAATGTCGTCGTCCTCCGTGTATCCGGGAGTCACCAGGAGCGCAAGCTGGTCGGGAGGAATCCCCATTTCCGAATCGCTCTGGACGTGAGTGATTTTCCCGGAGGAAACCCGAATAGAGCCATCGGCGGGATTGATAATGGCGATGGAATCAAAATCAGGGTGAGTTGCCAGGAAGATATCAAGCTCCCGGGCGAGTTGAGTATGGGATTGAGAGGGAGCGGAATCGAGCGCCTGCCGCAACAGGGGCGAGCGGCTCACCCCCTCAACCGTGCGCCGGCGCTCGGCAAACCATCTATTGAAACGCTGACTGAATAAATCGGAGATAAGCTCCATGTCCTTGAGAACGGACCCGCGTTGGCGGGCAAACCGGCCCTCGAAAACCGTGCCGGGAATCCCCGTAAGTTCCACGCAGACCATAACACCCAGAAAAAGGAGGATCAGGGCGCTGAATCCCAGGCTGATGCGCCATTGCAGGCTAAGGGGCGCGATTTTCATTTCAAGGCCCCTCCCCCGCCGGCCTTGCAGAGTTTATCCGAACAGTAGTGGAACCGGTCAACCTGCCATTTCGTCCCTTCGCGAATGACCCCCGGCAACACCGTGAAATCAATGGCCGATTGAATGCACGTCCAGTCCTGGGTGGCGGCCAGGCGGCCCGCCCCCTGCAACCATTGGAACTGCCGGTGGAAACGCCTACCTGGCTCAGAAAGGTCGCGGGGAAGCATCGGGAAGGACGGACTGTCAATACCCTCCTGGCGGAGAATGGTAACCCATTTGCGGTCGGCGACAATCGCTGATTTCCCGGTATAGTCGAGCTCGGCCTCGCGAACCCAGCCCAGCCCGGCGTAAAGGTTCTGCTCGTCCTCCCCCCCCCATCGCGCCGCCCGGAGCAATGCGGCCAGGAGCGCTTTCTGAAGCTGGGGCTGGCGGGCGCAGAAATCGAGATCCATGGCGGCATAGGTTATGGTTTCGGAGCGAAATGCGGGGTGGCTGTCGGGAACATTCGCAAGAATACGGGAGGCCGTTGGCTCCCAGGCAATCACCGCATCAACCCGATGGTCCCTTAGGGCGGCCTCGAGCTCCCTGGGCTGAAGCGGAACCGAAACGATGTCCGCAAAGGCGAGGTGGGCCACATCAAGCATCCGTTCAAGGGTGAACCGGGCGCTACTGCCGGGCGGATAACCAACCCGTAGTCCTTTCAGGTCTTTCGGAGTGCGCATGTCGGAGGCGATGATGGTGTCATACCCATGACTGGTGATGGCAACAATGCAGACAGGGCGGGAGGCCATGGCGACAAGGGCGGGAAAGTCCCCCATGAACATGAGATCCAACCGCCCATCGCAATAGGGAACGATGTCGTTGCCTGAATTATAGCGGTGTTCGCGGAGCGTCCACCCTGAGGCGGCGAGCTGTTCCTGAAGGACACGGTCATGAAACAGGCATTCGCTGATGAATGCCGGGCTCAGGTCACTGGGCTGGGTGGCAATATCGATAACCCGCGACGCGTCGTCCCGGCCATAATCATACCCCTCATAGTCGGGAACCGCATCCCGGCCTGGCGACGGGCTCCGGCCGGATTGCAGCCACACCCCCGCGCCCACAACGGCCACCACGAGAAAAAAAAGCGTCCAGAAAATCCTCGATTTCATCAGTCTCTGACTCTACACCTCCCCCTCAAAATGTAAAGTTCACTTCCCGGGGCACCCCATGATATAACCGTCGCCCATGAAGCAATCATCAACACGGGGTCAACATGAATAAATTACTGTGGCTTGCACTGGCGGCATCCATCGTCTCGGGGTGCGCCTTGCTGTCGGAAAAACCGGTCAAACAGGATGAGGTCCTTATCCTCTCGTTCTTCCGCGACAACGGCCAGGCGGGCATATTCCTGGCCGGGAGCGAGGACGGGCTCACCTTCACGCCACTGAACGACGACAAGCCGGTGATGAAACCGGGCGCGTGGCCGGGCCAGAACCTGACGCGTGACCCCTCCATGATTTACCACAACGGGAAATTCCGCGCCGTCTGGACCACCAGCTGGAACGGCCGCTGGTTCGGCTACGCGGAATCACCGGACCTGAAGCAATGGCCCAGCCAGGTCAAGGTCCTTCCTTTTCCCGAAGTCCTGCCCCCCAAGGACCAGCCGGGCAATGTCTGGGCGCCCGAGATCTGCTGGGATCCGGTTCAAAGGAATTACCTGATCATCTGGTCATCGACGACCAGCCCGGCCGGACATCGCCTCTACGCCAGCCGCACGGCGGACGGGAAGGCTTTTTCCGAGGCCGCCCTGTTCTTCGACCAGAAGTTCATCTGCATCGATGGCATGCTGGCATTCCAGGACCATGGTTCCCGCAACCCCAGCAAAGGCCAGTGGATCATGGCGCTGAAGAATGAACAGGAAATCAGGGACGGCGGCAAGAACCTGCGGATCACCACGGCGCCTGCGGACTTCTCCAAGCCGTGGGAACCCGTCAGCAAGCCGGTGGCCGGGCCGGGGTCCGCGGTGCGCGGAAATGAAATGGCGGAGGGACCCTCGCTCCTCAAGTGGAAGGACCAGTGGTTCCTGTATTGGGATGCCTTTGCGAACGGGCACTACTGCCTGGCAACATCGCCCGACCTGATAAACTGGACCGACAGGTCTGCGGATCTCAAGATGCCCCCGCATCCGCGGCATGGCACCGTGTTTGCCGCACCGCGTTCGGCTGTGGCATGGTTGCGTGACGCTCAATTGACGTCTATCGCGCTGGCGGCAGGGGAAACGGCAGGGGGAAAGGCGGCGGCACCGGAGCAACCCGTCCAGACAGGAACGGGCCATCCCTTCGTTTGCACGGATTATTCCCAGGGCAAGGTGTTCATCGTCTCCGCCGCCGGCAAGACCGAGTGGGAATACAAGTCGGGCACCTGCAACGACCTGTGGGTCCTTCCCAACGGAAACCTGCTGTTCAATACCGGTAACGGAGTGCGGGAAATCACCCGCGACAAGAAAGTGGTTTTCGACTACCAGTCCAAAAGCGAGATCTACGCCTGCCAGCGGCTGACGAACGGGAACACGTTTGTCGGGGAATGCAACGCGGGCCGGTTCCTGGAAGTGGCAACGAACGGGGTGGTCGTGAAAGCCCTGAATATCCTGCCCGCGGGAAAAGACGGGGGGCATAGCTACATCCGGAACGCGCGCCTCCTGGCCAACGGCAACATCCTGGCCTGCCATTACGGCGAACACCTGGTGAAGGAGTACGATCCCCAGGGAAAGGTGATCCGGACGATCAAGGCGCCCGGCGGCCCCCACAGCGCCATCCGCCTGCCTGACGGGAACACCCTGATCGCCTGCGGCGATCAGCCGGGCGGCTCCCGGGTCATTGAAGTGGATGCGAAGGACCAGATTGTCTGGCAGGTCACCAGCGACGATCTGCCTGGAATCAGCCTGAAATTGATGACAGGGCTCCAGCGCCTGCCCAACGGC
Source organism: Verrucomicrobiota bacterium (assembly GCA_011391785.1). Classification (GTDB taxonomy): domain Bacteria; phylum Verrucomicrobiota; class Kiritimatiellia; order CAIKKV01; family CAITUY01; genus JAABPW01. The sequence goes on along the minus strand of JAABPW010000356.1, from coordinate 6,960 downwards.
AACACGGTGATGTCCAACTGGCTGGGTCATGGACAATTCGGCAAGGCGCCCCATCTCATCGAGGTGACCCGGGACAAGAAAGTGGTCTGGACCTTTTCCGACCACAAGACCATGAAGACCATTTCCAGCATCCAGCTGCTGGATGTTCCCGGCGATGTCACGAAGGGTGAAATCCTCCACTAACGCATTAGCCAAGATTATGGTACACCCCTTCCCCATGAATACCGGAAAACCCATCTCTGCCCTCGTCATGATGTCCGGGGGACTCGACAGCATGCTGGCCGCCTGCATCCTGAAGGCGCAGGGTATCGCCGTCACTGGACTCTGTTTCGAAAGCCCGTTCTTCAAGGCCGACAAGGCCCGGGCGGCAGCGGTGCAACTGGGTATTCCGCTGATTGTCGAGGACTTCACCGATGACCTGATCGCCCTGGTCGAGCATCCCAAGCACGGGTTCGGCGGGAATATCAACCCCTGTATTGATTGCCACGCCAACATGATCCGCCGGGCCGGCCTGATCCTCCAGCGCGACGGCTTCAGCTTTGTGGCCACCGGCGAGGTGCTGAACCAGCGACCCATGTCGCAAACCAAGAAAAATCTGAACGTGGTGGCGGAGGAATCGGGACTGAAGGACCGCCTGTTACGCCCCCTGAGCGCGAAATTGCTGCCGGAGACGGAACCCGAACGGCTTGGCTGGGTGGACCGGAGCCGGCTGCTGGACCTGAACGGGCGGAGCCGCAAACCCCAATACAAGGTGGCGGAGGAATTCGCCCTCACGTCTGTGCCCACCTCCGCCGGGGGGTGCAAGCTAACCGAACCGAACTATGCCGAAAAAATGTGGGATCTCCGCCGCAACGGGCAACTCCGCAATCCCCAGGCCATCGCCCTGCTGAGGATCGGGCGTCATTTCCGGCTGTCGCCTACCGTCAAGGCCATCGTCGGCAGGGATGCGACGGAAAACCAAACACTCACCCACTCGATCCAGCCGGGCGACACCGTTATGAACACCCTCCCTGCCATTCCCGGTCCCACCGTCCTGGTCACGGGACCCGCCGGTGAACGGGACCTGGAAATGGCCGCCCGGCTTTGCGCCCGCTACAGTGACGTTCGGACCGCACCGGAAGTGGAGATCATCCTGACCGCCGGCCCGTCAACCCGCTCCCTGATGGTTGCCCCGGCCACGGACCTGGATGTCGACCGGTTGAAGATTTGAAATCCACTCCGGCAGTTACCGCAGGATCACCATCTGGACCACTTCCATCCACTTCGGGGATCCAACGACCAGGGATCTTTCATCGGTGCTTTTTCCGGGAAACACCTTCTTGTCGACAGCATTCATCCATTCCTGCGATCCCACGTCGGGACCATGCCCCTGGGCATCCCGGATCTGGAGCGCCGCCTCGACGATTTCGAACCAGTCCTTGGTTCCCGCCGCGGCAGGCTTCATCTTGAAGGCCAGAAGCTTGAGGCGGTCGACGCCGAGGGGATGTTCCTTGAGTGACTCCGCAAATCCCAGCCGTTTCTCCGACACTCGGAAAGCCTCCGCAGAATGGGTCGTCATCGCCCGAAACAACACCACAACCTCCGCAGTCCCATCCCCGTCAAGATCCTTGAGCAGGACTTTCTCGATGAACCCGCCAGGCCGGGTCCGGGTCATGCCGCCCCTGAAATCATCAAAGGGGGCTTCCGGATTGTCCGCCCCATAGAGCCGGATGCTGTAACTACCAAGACCCCGGGGCTCGAAATCCCCCTCCGCCACCACCACCAGACCGCCCTGGGGCAGAGTCACCTTTTGAATATACCGGTTTCCGTCATGACAGGCGCCCATGGAGCTCATCGGGCAACGGCACCCAGCCGCGACCATCATCATCCCGACACCCGCCATCACGCCCATTCCCTTGATAATCATTTTCATGGTTTTCCTTCCTGTCGCCTACATATTCCCCGCGATGGCCTTGGCAAATTCACTGCACTTGAGCAGCGTGGCACCTTCCATCTGGCGCTCAAAGTCATAGGTCACCGTCTTCTTGCTGATAGTCCGCTCCATCCCCGCCACAATGCGGTCGGCAGCCTCGGTCCACCCCATGTAGCGGAACATCATCTCGCCCGACAGGATGAGCGAGCCCGGATTCACCTTGTCCAGATTCGCATATTTCGGCGCCGTGCCGTGCGTCGCCTCGAAGCAGGCCGCGCCGGTCTGGTAATTGATATTCGCGCCGGGCGCAATCCCGATCCCGCCCACGCAGGCCGCCAGGGCATCGGAAATATAGTCGCCGTTCAGGTTCAGTGTTGCGATCACGGAATAGTCCGCAGGCCGCGTGAGGATCTGCTGGAGGAATGCATCGGCAATCACATCCTTGACCACAATCTCGTGTCCCGAGGGAAGGGTGATGGAATGCCACGGACCCTTGTCAACCAGCTTGGCCCCGAAATGCTTGCGCGCCACCTCGTACCCCCAATCCCGGAAAGCCCCCTCCGTGAACTTCATGATGTTGCCCTTGTGGACCAGCGTTACGGAAGGGCGTTTTTCATCAATGGCGTACTGAATGGCCGCCTTCACGAGGCGCTCGGTCCCCTCCTGTGACACCGGTTTGATGCCGATACCGGACGATCCCGGGAACCGGATTTTCTTCACTCCCATTTCCTTCTGGAGGAACTCCACGACTTTTTTTACCTCGGGAGTCCCGGCCGCCCACTCGATGCCGGCATAGATGTCCTCGGTGTTTTCGCGGAAGATCACCATGTCGGTCAGTTCCGGCTGTTTCACCGGCGAGGGCACGCCCTTGAACCAGCGCACGGGGCGCTGGCAGACATAGAGGTCCAATTCCTGGCGAAGGGAGACATTGATACTGCGGATCCCGCCGCCAACCGGCGTGGTCAGGGGACCCTTGATGGACACCAGGAACTCGCGGCAGGCCGCCAGGGTCTCCGGTGGAAGCCAGATATCCTTCTGGTACACCGCATTGGCCTTTTCGCCCGCATAGATTTCCATCCAGGCCACCTTGCGCTTCCCCGCATAAGCCTGGTCCACCGCCGCATCCCAGACGATCATGGCCGCCCTGGTGATGTCGGCGCCAATGCCATCGCCCTCGATGAAAGGAATAATCGGGCGATCAGGAACGCTGAGCTTGCCATTCGCACCCATCGTGATCTTGCCGCCATTGGCCGGAACCGTGACTTTTTCGTATTTCATTCTTCCTGTCTCCTGTTTTCAAAAGGCAACCATATCGGTATCTCCCGGCCAGCGTCAATCCTCATCCCGGACACACGCCGCCTCCGGATCAAAGAGTCGCGGCAACCCCGGCTACCGCCTTCAAGAGCTCGTCCGGATTGGATCCACGCAGGTCCTTGCGGATGGTTTTGGCCAACCCCGCCCGCAGCTCCTCTGTCTCATCCCCGGCAAGCGCGTCGTCATAAAGCACCACCGGAATCGAACTGGTACTGGGCATCACCTCCAGGAGCGCGGCCACGGCGGTTCCGTTCAACCGCGGCAGGATTTCCTTCATCAGGATGACATCCGGCTTTCCAGCCGCCGCCTTCTCAAGCAATTCAGGGCCGCTGGCGGCGGTCTCGACCTCGTATCCGGCCGCTTTCAGCACCGTACCCATCCGCCAGGAAAAAACCTCCTCATCCTCCGCCAGAAGGACTTTCAGCTTGTCCCTCTTCCTTTTCTCGGAAAGGCTCCGGTTCCTGGCGATGATGGTGCGGATCATCCCGGTCAACTCCGCCTCGTTACAGGGTTTCGCCACGAATCCATCCACCGCGATGCCCTGGAAGAAATCCGCCATCATGGACCGTGCGGTCAGGACCAGCACCGGGTAACGGGGCTTGCCGCCCGGCGTCGAGATGCGCTTGAGAAAACCCATCCCGCCCATCCCCGGCATGCTGATATCCAGGACAATCAGGTCGGGTTCCAGCTCCTTGAGCACCTCCAGGGCTTCCTCGCCGCTCTGGGCCGTGGTCACGGTAAAGTGCTCGAAAGTCAGGTAATCCCGCAGCGAGACCAGCAAATGCTTCTCGTCATCCACCAGCAGTATATGGCCTTTTCCATCACTCATCGTGTTTCCTCCCGGTATTATTGAAGATTGAAGATTTTCGATTGAATGCCAGTCCAACCGCGAATCAACACTCTTCTTTCTTAAATTTAAAATCTTAAATCTTAAATTTAAAATCTTAAATTCTTAATGCTTCCCTCCCCACGCCGCCTGCTCGAGGCGCTTGAAGAGGTCATCCGGCTGCCAGGGTGCCGTCAAAACCGGAACCCCCATCCCCCTCAGGATCTCCTGTTTGACGGGACTTTCGCCGCCATCTGTAAGGATCACCATCGGAATCTGGCGGGCCGCTTCCGAACTGCGCATGCCCCAGATCACCGTCCCTGCCTCCAATCCCGCCGTACTCCAGTCCAGAATCACCAGATCGGGTTTGGGTGATGCCAGTTGCTGCTCGAAATTGGTTTGCATGACACCGGCCATCACCCGGTAACCGTTGGCCGCCATCTGCGCCCGCACCACCGCTCCGGAGGCCTCGTTGTCAGAAACCACCAGGGCGAGAGGCGGGGCAATCAGGGGAAAGCGCAGCGTGACCTTGGTGCCCCGAATCATGCCGGCGACCGGACTCATGAGCTCGATCGTCCCCCCATGGTGCTCCATCAACTCCTTGCAGATCGCCAACCCCAGACCCGCGCCACTGACGTGTTCACCAACCCGGAAAAAGCGCTCCGTCACTCGCTTCAGGTACTGGGGCTCAATACCGATCCCCGAGTCAATGACCTCCAGCAGCATGAACTCCGGCGACCCGGGATCCAGGCGGAGCCCGACCTCCACAACGCCCTGCGGTGTATTGAACTTGATGGCGTTGCGGATGATATTGAAAATAACCCGCTCCAGTTTCTGGGGATCACCATCCACGAAGGCGTTGGACGCCTCGACGGAAACCTTCAGACCCAGTCCGGCGGCCTCGACCTGTATCCTGATGGATTCGGCCGTGCGGCATACAAAGCGGGGAAAATGAATTTTCACGCGCCGCAACTGCAGCGAATTGGCCTCAATACGGCTCATGTCCAGGATATCCTCCACCGTCCGGGCCAGCCGCTCACAATCGGCACGGATCATGGACAGGTAGTCCTTCGCCCGCTCGCCTATCGGTCCTGCAATCCCCTTCAGGAGATTTCCCGCCGCGTAGTTGATCGAGGCCAGCGGAGTCTTCAATTCATGGGACACATTGGACACGAACTGCGATTTGGCCACGTTGTGCTCCTGCAGCTTGACGATGGCCTGACGCAGCTGTCCCTCGATGTCATTGCGGATCCGGATCTCGGCATTCAGCTCCTCGTTGAGCTTGGTGCGCTCCTGGACCTCGGCGGCAAGTTCATCATGAGCCCGCTGGATCTGTTCCTCCGCTTCCCGGCGGGCCGTCACATCACGAATGAAAAAGCACAGGAAGTCCCCACTGGAAAGATGGATACGGCTGGTCGAGAGCTCGGATGGAAACACCGTCCCGTCCTTGCGCGAACAGAAAGCCTGGATGAGGGTGAACTGGTCATTGGTGAGATTGTCACACACCATCTTCATCACCCCATCGTCAAATCCGACGATGATACGCGAAATGTTCTGCTCACAGAACTCCGCCGCGGAATAATTGAACGCGTGCGACGCCCGGGGATTGGCGCTCACGATGTTTCCGGCCAAATCCGCGATCAGGGCGGCATCGTACACATTATCGAAGAGAACCTTCAGCTCCGCATTCTCGATGACGGCGGCGGCCAACGCCTGCGTCCGGGAAAGCGTGTCGCGGAAACCCGGCCGGCGGCGGGCGCCGACTGCCTTGCGCCCGCCCCGGGCGACCGCGGGCGGAATCTGCAACAGTATGGTCTTGGACAACAGCTCGTTTTTATTGGACATGAAGTCCTTCCTTGGACTATCCGCCCTTGGTGAAATTCAGCAACCCGCCGGTCAGGACAATGGCCCGCTGGCGGGCCGTCAAGGCCACCTTCACCGGCACCTCCACCCCGCTGGTCAGGTTCCGGATCACCAGCCGTTCGGCGCCAGCCTGAAGGGCCTCGCGAACCCCCTCCACCGCCAGCTCGTCACCCTGACTGATCCGGTCATAACCAGACCCCTCCTCGAACAACATTGGAAGGATGCCGAAGTTCACCAGGTTCGCGGCATGAATGCGCTCGATGGATTTCGCGACCACGGCCTTGACACCCAGGAACATCGGGCACAACGCCGCGTGTTCGCGGCTGGAGCCTTGTCCATAAGACTCCCCGCCCACCACGAAAGTATGCTTTCCGGCATCGCGCAAGGCCGCGGCCCGCCCGGGAAATCCGGAATCAACCGGCTCGAAGACGTACTGGGAATAGGCTGGCACGTTCGACCGGTACTTCAACCGGGATCCCGCCGGCATGATATGGTCGGTAGTGACCTTGTCGCCCACCTTCAGCGTCGCCACGCCGCGGAGTGACGCCGGGAGCGCCGTGTTACGCGGCGGTTCTCCAATGTTCGGGCCGCGAACAATGGTCACGGAGGCGGGATCGGCCGCCGGCTGGAGGAACATCGAGTCGTCGATCGCGAAGGACTTCGGCATCCTGACCCGCGGATAGCGGGCCTCCTTCATCGCCAGGGGATCAACCACCTTTCCGTGAAGCGCCGCCAGGGCCGCCACCGGGGGACTCACCAGGTAGACTTTGGCTGACTGGGTGCCTGAACGTCCCTCGAAATTCCGGTTGTTGGTCCGCAATGAAACCGCATCCGTCTGGGGCGACTGGGAATTCCCGATGCAGAACCCGCAGGCATTTTCCAGCAGGCGCGCCCCGGCTGAAAGCAACGTGCCGAGTCCGCCATCGTCAGCCAGCATTTTCAGCACCTGGTTGGAACCGGGCGCCACCCCGAGGCTCACCGAAGGATGGGTCGTGTGCCCTTCCATTATTCTGGCCACGGTCTTGAGATCCGCGTAGGACGAATT
>JAABPW010000355.1 GCA_011391785.1 Verrucomicrobiota bacterium | reverse complement strand
TGTCGAATTGAAAGATAGCGCTTGAAGGGCAATTTCACTAGGAATACCATCCCGACTCGAGAAAGCTGAAATTCCTGCATTTTGGTCGTTGGCAATGGATATTGAATCATGAAGATGATACGGACAGTCTGGTACTTGTGCGGATTGATGATCGTTGCCGTGTTGGGGCTCTCGGCAATGTCGGTCGTTCCTGAAGGAGAACCCGAAAGAAACGTAGCATGCCTAGTTGGATTGTTGCTTGCGGTTATTCTGGCGTTTGCGGGCGTTTTCCTGCGGGTGCGACTTAAGCGCAATCCAGCGGATCCGTTCTTGATGTCGAAGGGCTGGACACGGTTCGCCGTTGTCTTGGCAATTGTGCTGACTATTGTAGTGCTTTTTGGGGTGATCGGTTGATAAATCCGCCAACCGCACCTTGCAAGCCTGACGGGCCTGAACGGGATCTTCGCAAAGAAAATACATTAATGAACTCATCAAGAATCTTCTGCCTGTCGCTCTTCCTGCTTTGCGTTGGGTGCACCCATCCGGCATCGCTCCAGCAACGCTCGACTCCCCATGTTGACACCACTGGGCTGCAGGATGCGGTCGATTTGGCGACATCAGCCCTCCTGGGGCAGTCACATTATACCGCGGACAGGTGGACGCTCGTTTCGGCCCAGCAGTTTGTGGTCAAGGGTCGCTATGTTTGGAAAATCAGGTTCAAGCCCGCCAGATTACTCCCCAAGGATCCATCCAAAGAACTTATCGGGGCAGGCGGTGAGGTCATCGTGAATATTGATCAAGCTACAAGGAAAATGGAAATTCGATATGGGGAATAGGATTTCGAACCAAGCCGTGTGCCCTGACATCGGTGATAAAACAATGAATGACTTATCTGAAGATGCAAAGCTGACCATCAGGAGGCGGATACGCTCGGTTATGGGGCCCTTACTGGTGATTGCAATGGGCGTTGCCGTTATCCAGCTTTCCTGGGGTGGCTTTTGTGCGGCTCAAGGCGACCGAGGCTTGTTGCTGCTGGGGCGTTTCATCCTGCCGGCGGGGTGGATGGTCCCGTTGTGCCTGTGGGCATACTTCGTTGGACGTCGTCGCCTCTCGAGGGATCTCAACGGTGAATCCTTGTTAAAGGTGTCTGGCCCGATTTATCGGGGCACTTTGGTAAAAGATTTCGAGAGCAATATGCCGGAACCTGAACAGTACGTCACAAGTGACGCACTCCGGGGCCGTTTTGTGATTCCGCTGGATTTCTGGAAACAGATGCCGGAGTATTCGGTCGCGGAGCTGGAAGTGTTCAAGCACTCGAAAGTCGTGTATCGGCTCAATGGGCAAATAGCGTGGGGAAAGAAATAATAAATCACGCCTAGCGGTTGGCAGATGAAGGGAGATTGAAATGGAATCATTTGGCGGTCTGGTGTTAATCGGAATCATTCTTGCGGTTTACTGGATTTATCAGTTCACCTTCATGATGGTATTGGAGGATTCCTTGTTCCCCGGCAAGAACGACAAGGCGCTCTGGTGTGCCGCTTTCATCCTTGCACCTGTGCTGGCGCCGTTTGCCTTTCGAGCCTGGCGGGGCGTCAAATGTGCCGGTAAAAAGTAACCATGGCAAGATTTCGGGATAAAGAATAAGAATGAATCCGGTCAACGATAAGGACGTAAAATGATGAATACAGAAGATGCAGTCAAAACCGCGATCGGGTTCTTTGTTGTAATTCTGGTCGGGGCACTGGTGTCCTCGTTGGCGGGTGGCGCATTTGGCGCGATGGTGGCCACGGTCTCGCCTGAGTTTGTGCGCGGGCTGTTCTGTTGTCCGGCGGGAACGGGAATTGTGCGGTATGCGTTCGCCGTCGGCATGATCTGGGGCGTTTTCATCGGGGCCGCGGTTTCGGGCTTTGCCTGTTTCCTGGCCGCCGTCCTCAAAATCCTGAGAATCCGGTTTGAATACCGGAAATCGCAAGAGACCGACAATACGCCGGAAGGTGTCCGTCGATAGAACACAACATCCGCCAGAGAGGATAAGGAGCCAGGCTTTTGATCCTCGCAAAAGAGGCGCGACCGCAGACGAACGCGGAAAACGCGGATGAAGAGAATGCCTTATCCTGCGCGGCGCTGGCACTAGGCGCCAAAACTCGGAGATGCGCCCGTTTCCCCTTGATTCCGAAGTCGGGCGTTGCGTCGCGCTGGACGGTAATGGTAATAAGGGCAGAGTTTTCCTGAAAGGACACAATACGTGAGCATATCCGGGGCGGAGAGCCAGATTTCATCAGTGGTCGGGGGCCTTATCTGGGGCGTTATCGCTTTGTTGGGCGCCCGTAAGGCGCAGGCCATTTCCAAGCGACCGACGACCAACAAGAAGTGTGCCCTGGGATTGATGAGCTTTCTCATCGGGTATGGATTGGCGTCCCTCGCGGGCGGGCTCAAGTTGTTCGGCGGCACGGGATGGCTGGTGACGCTGGGCTGGGTTGGCCTTTACCTTATGGGGTTTGTCGCCGTGGTGGTGGCCGTGGTCCTCGCCATCCTCGGCCTCGTTGAAATCCGGAATCAACCCGGGGTGTTCGTGCAGGGCAAGGCGCAGGGGATCTGGACGCTGGTCCTGACAGGAATATTCATGCTCCTGGTCTGCGGGGGATTTATCGCCGCGATCATGAGCAAGGAGGGCGGGGAGAATCCCAGTTCAAAACCCGGACAGGTCACGGTGCGGGATGACTTGAATTTCAAGTTCACGGCCCCCGCGCGGCCATGGGTGAACATGAACGCGGCAATCTTTAATGCCGATGCCGCGCTGGCGTTCATGCGCCGCAATCCCGAGATCTCCTTCGTGGTGATCGCCGAACAGTTCGGGGGGGACAACGACATCACCGTCAACCAGATTGCCGAGGTCGGACGGGGCCAGCTCAAGTCGGCAACCAAGACCTGCGTGGAGCGGGAAAGCACCAACGTGGTGATCAACGGGCTCTCCGGCCTCATGGTCCAGACCGACGTCACGCTGTATAACCGCAAGCTTTCCTATTGCCATTGGTATTGTGTCACCAACGGCTATGCGTACCAGCTGGTTGCCTGGGGCGATAGCGCCAGGCGGCAGCTCCTGGCGGATCAATTCAGGGAGATCACCAAGGGTTTCCAGCTTGCGGACAAGAACCGGATCGCCCCCGCGTCCGGGGCCGGGTTCGAGCAGGACTACATCTCCGTCGGATTCCCCTACAAGGTCGCCCTGACGAATTCGGCCTGGCGGAAGTGGGCGACTCTGGCGAAGGATTACCCCGAAGCTGAGTTCGGGGCCTCGCGGGAAAACTGCTGCCTGGCCGTGGTGCCGGTCCGGCTTGACGGCGAGACCCTTGAAATGGAGGCGCTGGCCGCCGGGTTGCTGAGCACCCTGAACATCGACTACCCTTCCGATGAACTGGTTAACCGGACGCCCCTGACCCTTAACGGGATGGAGGGGATCCAGTTCGACAGCAAGCGTTGCATCCAGGAGAACAACTTCCTCTACCGCCTGCGTATCTACCGTGGCAACGGGGTCGGGTATCTGATCGCCGCCTGGGGGCTCGAGGGCAAGGACGGCCTGGACAAGGTCCTCGACGATGGGCTGTCGCGTGTCGAGGCGAAGTCCTTTGCGGAGATGCCGGGTGCCGTCTCGAACCGGACCGGGCGTGCCGCCCTTGCCGGCGAGGACCTGGAGACCCGCGCCGGGGTGATGAATATCGCCGGGCTTTACTACTACAAGGCGGATGATTACGGCAAGGCGCTGGCGCTGTTCCTGAATGCCGCGGAGTCGGACAAGTCGGCGGTCATCTACCTCAAGAACGCCCTCGAGGCCTGGGGCAAACTGAACAAGCCGCGGGAAGCGCTGGATTACCTCGAGGCGCGCCTGCCTGGTTACACGAACAAGCTGGAGTTGCTCTACTGGCAGGCCTACCTGCAGGGTGAGAACGGTCAGGCGGCCCTGTCGGCAACCAACTTCGCCAAGGTGTTCGCCGCCGGATATGACGACGAGGACGACTTCTGCTCGTACATCCGCATCCTGCTCCGGGACGGCCAGTTCGACGAGGCGGAAAAGCAGACCGAGGCCTATGTGGTCCGGCATGATTCGACCACGATCCGGTTGCTGCAGGCGGAGGTTTACCGGACGCGGCAGGACTATCCGAAGGCCGTCGCGCTCCTGAAGCAGCAGCACGAGAAGTCACCCCACAAGATGCAAATCACCACGGAACTCGTGGAGGCAAATCTCGATGCGGGGTTTTACAATGACGCGCTTGCCATCTGCAGCGGCCTGATCGCGAAAGGGAGTGATTCGGCCTACCTGTGGCATCTGAAGGGGCGCAGTGAATGCGGATTGAAGTGGTATCGCGAGGCGAAGGCGTCCTTCGAGGCCTGCTTGAAGCGGGCTCCCGCCAATTCCGATGCCAAGGATTATCTCAATCATGTGTCCGCGTTTCTGGGCGAGGGGCAGAACAGCGACATCAAGGACCGGATCGAGCCTGTCGGCCTCCCGGCGGGGATCGCGATGATGACAAATGCCGTCCCGCGCGGGGTGGCGGCGGACTCCGGCGCGTGCTATCTGCGCAGGATCCAGGCGGTCGCCTTCGACTCCAACAAGGCGTGCCGGACGACGGATTACCAGACCATCCGGGTGCTTGATGCGTCCGGTGTCGCGGCGTTCAGCACGTTCCAATGCACCTTTGATCCCTTGAGCGAGGTGGTCTATGTCAACGAGGTCCTGGTCAAGGACGCGGCGGGAAAGACCGTGTCAACGGGACGGGTATCCGATTGTTATGTGCTCGACAGTCCCGCTGATACCGTCAGCCAGAGACGGGTGTTGAACATCCCCATTCCGGGGCTGCAGGTTGGAAACGATGTGCACGTGACCATCACGCGGCGCGACACCGGAAAATGCGATGCCTTTCCCTTCATGGAGCATGTGCTGGCCTGCACGTATCCCGTCCAGGAGGCGGTTCTGTATGTTCACGCGCCCTCCAACAGCTACCGGGTCCGCATGTCCGGCGAGGTGGCCAGCCAGGATTGCGGGGAGGGCCGGTGCTGGCGCCGGGTGGAGCCTCCGGTTTCCCGCTACGAACCCCTGCAGCCCGCCTACAGTTCCTTTTTGCCCACGCTCTGGATCGGGGACATGTCATCCACCTGGCCGGGGATTGTGTCGAACTACATGGCCTCCGTCAGCGACCGGCTGGTTGCGGACAAGACGGTGGACGAGCTTGGGCGATCCCTTGTCGCCGGGGTTGGCGGCGAGGAGGCCCGGATTTCCGCCATCGCCCGTTACGTCCAGACCAACTACACCTACAAGGCCATTGAATTCGGGCGTCGGGCGCGGGTTCCCAACAAGCCGGGCGATATCATCCATAACAAGTACGGGGACTGCAAAGATCACTCCCTCCTGGTGTGGCACCTGCTGCGGGCGGCCGGCATCCCGGCCCATCTCGCTCTGGTCAATGTGAATACCGTGGTTCAACGGGACCTGCCGTCGCTTGACCAATTCGACCACATGGTTGTGTATGTCCCCTCGCGCGGCGGCGGGCAGATTGTCGATGCCACCGATAAGGGCGACAAGCTTCCCGATCCGGCGCCCTTCATGCTTCTCGGCCGGGATGTTCTCGTTCTCGACGAGCGAGCCCCGTATTTCAGCAAGGTGGCGCGGACGCCCGCCTATCCCGCGACCGTGCAAGCCACCCGGAACGTGAAGGTGTTGCCAAACGGCGATGTGGCCGTGGAGGAAACATTTGTATTCGGCGGCAGTTACGGGGCGCGGTGGCGCAGCGGGCTACTGGATATCGACCCCTCCTCGCGGCGGCTGATTTTCAAGCAGAGAATGGAACTTCAGGCCACCGAGGTAGACGATATTCAGATTGCGGATCTTGATGATCCCACCAAGCCGCTGACGATCCGCTGCCGCTACACCACCAAGAATCAATTTCAGATGGTGGGGGGGCGGCTGGTTGGGTCGCTCCGTGCCACCATTGACCGGTCCTCCCTCTCGGTTCCGCTGGTGGAGAGCCGCCTGACACCCTTTGAGCTGCGGTCTCCGATCACCTACGATGCCGCCATCACGGTCACGGCGCCGGCAGGCTTTGTGGTTGCCCAACCCGCGCCCGGAAATTCTGCGCCCGCGCTGAAGTTCCTTTCCTGGACCTGTGCGACCAGCCAGGAGAAGCCGGACCGGATGAAGATCCTGGTCTCAGCCCGCCAGAAGTCAGGCGAATTCCAATCCTCTGATTATGCCGCGTACCGTTCGGAAATGAACCAGCTCCTGACCGCCGTTGAAGCCCCCATGGTATTCGAGCCGGCCGGGAAGTAGAGCGGGGAATTGAAGATTGATGAATTTAGAGTGAAGATTGATGAGTGAGGAGCGCCGTTTATCCGGGGCTTCTGGCTATAACCGAGGACCTTCCATGATGCATGTTTTTGTCGATGCGGATGCCTGCCCGGTCAAGCAGGAGGTTTACCGGGTGGCCATCCGGTATCACCTGAAAGTCACTTTGGTAACCAACTCGTGGATGCGAATTCCCAAGGAGCCCTGGCTGGCGCTCGAAATTGTCGGGGGGGGATTTGACGAGGCCGATGATTGGATTGTCGACCATGTGGCGCCGCACGACATCGTGGTCACCGCCGATATCCCGCTTGCCAGCCGCTGCCTGAAGAAGGGGGCGTGCGTCATCGGCTCCACCGGGAAGATATTCCGGGATGACAACATCGGGCAGGCCGTGGCAACCCGGAACCTGATGTCCGAACTTCGTTGCGCCGGCGAGGTGACGGGTGGCCCGCCTCCCATGGCCAAACAGGACCGGTCCCGGTTTCTTCAGGGGCTCGACGAAGTGATTCAGTCCATCCTCCGCAGCCAGAAGTCGGTAGGTTGATTGCCGGATTCCGGGCTCTGGCGCCATTTCTTTCCTTTCTCACTACATATAGTTGCTCTTTCTATTGACACCCACAATATATTGTATAATTATGCCCGCCTCTTACCCAATGAAAGTGATATGACTATGACCCGGAAAACGCCTGTCGATGCAAGTTTGAACGCCCTTAAGCTCACGGACAACAGTCTGGCAGTCCTGAAGGCCCGTTATCTTTCCCGCAATGAAAAAGGTGAAATCTGCGAGACCCCTGAGGCCCTGATCCAGCGGGTGGCGGCGGCTGTGGCGGCGGCTGAGAAGCTATACGGGGCCGATGAAGCCAGGATCGAGGCGGTTACCCGCGACTTCTACCGGCTGATGGCGGATGGCACCTTTATGCCGAATTCCCCGACCCTCATGAATGCCGGGCGGTCCTTTGGGATGCTGTCGGCCTGTTTTGTCCTGCCGGTGGAGGACACCATTGACGGGATTTTCTCCAGCATCAGGAACACGGCGCTGATCCAGAAGGCGGGCGGCGGGACGGGTTTCAGTTTCAGCCGGCTTCGTCCGAAGAATGACCGCGTCGCCTCCAGCAGCGGGACGACCTCGGGGCCCATCTCCTTCATGAAGGTGTTCGGCAAGGCCACTGATGCCATCCAGCAGGGCGCCTTCCGCCGTGGCGCCAACATGGGGATCATGCGCATTGACCACCCGGACATCATTGATTTCATCAACGTGAAGCAGGATCTGGGTGAACTCACCAACTTCAACCTCTCCGTGGGCATCACTGAGGCGTTCATGCGCCAGCTGCTTGCCAATCCAGGGGCCGAGCATATCGTGCGCAATCCCCGAAGCGGGGTGGAGTCGAAACTTCCCGGGACGGATGGCAAGGCCTGGACGGTCGGCGAGATGTTCGACCTGATCATCGAGCGGGCCTGGCGTACGGGTGAGCCGGGCGTCGTTTTCCTCGACCGCATCAATGAGGACAATCCCACGCCGCACATCGGGGAGATCGAGGCGACCAATCCCTGTGGCGAACAGCCCCTGCTGCCCTATGAGAGCTGCAACCTGGGCAGCATCAACCTGGCGAGGTTCGTTCCGGCCGGGAACCCGGGCGCGGGCTTCGACTTCGAGGCGTTCGGAAAGGTGATTCACCTGTCCCTGCGTTTCCTGGACAACGTCATTGATGTCAACCGGTATCCCATTCCGGAGACCGCCGAGATCAGCCGCAACAACCGGAAGATCGGGATGGGAGTGATGGGGTTTGCCGACGCGTTGTTCGCGCTGGGGATCCCCTACGACAGCGAGGACGGGGTGGTCTTCGCCGAAAAGGTGATGCAGTTCCTGAACGACGAATCACACCGGGCCTCCGAGGCGCTCGCGGTGGAGCGCGGGGTATTTCCCAACTGGAAGGGCAGCATCTGGGAGTCGCGCGGGATCAGGATGCGCAATGCCGCGACGACGACCGTGGCGCCCACGGGCACGATCAGTATTATCGCCAATTGTTCGGGGGGCATTGAGCCGCTCTTCTCCCTGGTCTTTTTCCGGAACGTCATGGAGGGGAAGAAGCTCCTGGAAGTGAACAGTCCGTTCGAGAAGGTCGCCAAGGAACGCGGATTCTACAGCGCGGGCCTGATGGAGCGGATCGCCCAGAAGGGGTCCATCCGCGCCATGGAGGACGTTCCCGAGGACCTCCGGCGCGTCTTCTGTACCGCCCATGACATCGCGCCCGAGTGGCATATCCGCATGCAGGCGGCGTTCCAGAAGCACTGCGACGCCTCGATTTCCAAGACGATCAACTTCCCCCACGACGCGACCGTGGAGGATGTGCGGAAGATCTACCTCCTGGCCTACCAGCACCGCTGCAAGGGGGTGACGGTCTACCGTGACGGGTGCCGTCAGAACCAGCCGATGGCGCTTGCCGACAAGCAGGCGGAAGAGAAGAAGGAAACGGCACGCAAGCCGATCCGGCCGATGCCCCTGCCTGAGATCATGTCGGCCATCCGCCTGAAGCAGGTAACCCCCTTCGGGAACATGCACATCAAGATCGTGGTGGATCCCGTTTCCCAGCGGGAATTCGAGATTTTCGCCCAGTTGGGGAAGGGGGGCGATATCGCCTGCTCCGACCTGGAAGGCATGTGCCGGCTGATTTCCCTTTACCTGCGCGTCAACGGCTCGCTCGACGATATCGTGACCCAATTGGACGGCATCGGCTCCAGCCTGTCGGTTCCCACCAAGGATGGCCGGATCGCGTCATTGGCGGACGGCCTGGCCAAGGCGATCCAGAAGTACCAGCGGGCCAAGGCGGTGGACGGGCTTCACTCGCTGTTGCTGGGGAAGTCGGACCTTTCCGGGATCGCGCGGGGCACGAAGGCGATGCATGTCGCGCCGCTGGAGTCCTCGAACGGCTCGGAGCTCAATGACTTCAAGATCCGCTGCCCGGAATGCGGCGGGGCGATCATCTTCGAGGAAGGCTGTGCCAAGTGCCACAGCTGTGGCTTTTCGCAGTGCTGAAGGGACTTCGGAAAATATGGCAGACCGAATATCACCAGTCCGCAAGACTCCTTCCGAGATCCTCACCGACCTCATGGAGGGGCATGCCGAGGCGTTGTCCAGCGGGGCGGAAAAGGGGAAAAAGTACCTGCTGAAGTTCAGCGAGCGCAACACGTCGCTCCCGAATGCTGTGAAATTCTTCCTCTACGACCTGCTTGCCGAGGATGCCTACCAGTCCGGCGACCTTGACACCTGCCGCCTGGCCCTGGCGGGGGCTTCCGACTACCTGCCGGTGGCGCGGGCGGAATTGCCCCAGCGCTTTTCCGAGTACGGTCCCGCCATGCGCCTGCACGAGCGGGGCATTGCCATGGCCCTCGACGATGGTGAGCTGGAGAAAGCGCTGGCCCTGTGTGATGAAGCGATTGCCCTTGGCTTCGGCAAGATCTACATGTCCAAGCGCGCCTCGATTGAACGAATGCTCTAGTGCCTGGATGGCGCAAAGCTCGTGGAAGTCTTGCCAAGCAGTATTCCTTCTTTTGGAGGGCAGCCTGCTCTGGCGTATTTTGCCCCGGGAAGTCATAAAAAAGTTCACTGACATCCCATAGGCAATTTTTATTGATCGCAAAAGCCCATATTTATTGATCTTTTAGAACTGTAAGCGAGAGTGTGATTTTCGACATTCCCCTCCTAATCGTAATCTTAATCTTAATCGTAATCCTCTGCCCCAGAAGGGATTAAGATTAAGATTACGATTACGATTAGGATTTCCGTGGGACGCTAATGAAAAAAGTTTGTTCAATCGGGGGCAAATGTTAATAATGCGAGGCAATCACATGTGACATGGGGGTGACATGGGTAAAGCGCAAAAAGCCAGGCGACAGTCCTCGGGAAAAAAAGCGTCCTTTCCGGAGCGCAGGGTACCGGACCTGACGCTTGAGGATTACCAGACCCTCGCGGAGAATTCGCCTGATCTCATCGACCGGTTCGATCGCGGGTTCCATCATCTCTATGTGAACGCTGCCGCCGCGCGGCTTCATGGCGTGCCGGTCCGCCGGCTCATCGGCAAGACCATTCGGGAGACCGGAGTACCCGAGCCTTTCTGCAGCCAGTGGGAGGAGCGGATCAGCAGGGTTTTCAAAACCGGTCACCCCCTCGATGTGCGGGACACCTTTCCGGGGTGCGAGAGCATTGGCTATTACGAATCGCGGTGCGTGCCTGAATTCGCGCCGGACGGAACGGTGGGGACGGTCCTGGTGGTCACCCGCGACGTCACGGCCCAGGCGCGGCTCGATGAGTCGCAGCGGGAAAGTGAAACCCTGATCCGGAAAATCATCGAGCTGTCCCCCATGTCCATGGCGATTGTCGCGATGGACGGGACCATTGAATATATCAACCGGAAGGCGATTGAGACGTTCGGGTATTCGCCTGCGGAAATTCCCACGATGGAGGCGTGGTGGCTTCGTGCCTATCCGGATGAGTCTTACCGGCGGGAGGTCGTGGGCCGGTGGATGGGGAAGGTCCATCAGGCGCTGGCGGATGGCCTTGAAATCAAGGGGGATGAGTACCTCGTGACCTGCAAGGATGGCACCGTGAAGACCATGTTCATTTTCGGCGTCCCGATCGGCGACAAGGTGTTTGTCATGTTCAATGATGTCAGCGACTTCATTGCCCTGCAGGACGAACTGAAGAAGTCGCGTGACGAGCTTGAGGAGAAAGTCCGGGATCGCACGGCCAAGCTACAGGGCCTGGCGGAGGAGGTGATCCGGGTCGAGCATCGTGAGCGGCTGCGGATTGCGCATGTCCTGCATGAGGATCTACAGCAATGGCTGGCGGCGGCGAAGTTCAGGGTGGCTGAACTCCACGACCATGTCATGCAGACGCCTGCCCAGGAAACCGCGGGGCGGGTCCGGCATATGCTGGACAAAGCCATTGAGGTGACGCGCTCGCTGGCGGTGGACCTGCGTCCGCCGGTGATCCACGAGCAGGGCCTGAAGCTGGCGATGCGGTGGTTGTCCCAGGATATGTGGCGCAAGTTCGACCTTTCGGTGACGGTGCGGGTGGAGTGGGATTGCGAGCGGGTCGAGGAAGAGATGGGGATTTTCGTGTTCGACGCCGTGCGCGAGCTGCTGATGAATGTCGCCAAGCATGCGGGAGTTAAGGCCGCGATCGTCCGGCTGAAGCCGAAGGGAAAGAGCCAGTTCACGGTCGAGGTTGCCGACAAGGGAATCGGTTTTGACCCGGTCGGAAACGGGAGTGGCCACTTTGGCCTCTTCAGCATCCGCGAGCGCGCCGATGTGCTGGGCGGGCGGCTGGATATTACCAGTAAGCCCGGCCGCGGCACCTCCGTTGTGATCACGCTGCCATTTCGGAGGAGCAGGAGGACGGAAGGCTGCAGGGGTTTGGGGTGCAGGGAGAAAGGGCGTAGGGCGAAGGGAAGAAGGCAGTAAGGAATGATCGGAGAATAATGACAGCAGTGATATTCGACATGGACGGGGTGTTGACGGACTCGGAGCCCCTGATTTGCGCGGCGGCGATGGAGATGTTCCGGGAGCGTGGCGTGGCGGTGAAGCCGGAAGACTTTCATCCTTTTGTAGGGACGGGTGAGAACCGGTATCTCGGGGGCGTGGCTGAGAAATACGGAGTGGTTCTGGATATCGTAGAGGCCAAGGCGCGCACCTATGAGCTTTACCTGGCGATGGTGCCCGAGCGGCTGGACGCCTTTCCCGGGGCGGTTGAACTGGTGCGGCGATGTCGGGCCGCCGGGTATGCGTGTGCCGTCGCCTCAAGTGCCGACCGCATCAAGATCGATGCCAACCTGAACAAGATCGGGCTGGCCCCGGCGACCTGGGATGCCATTGTGACCGCGGAGGATGTGGAGAAGCGCAAGCCGGATCCGGCTATATTCCTGATGGCGGCCAGCCGGCTTGGCGTGAGTCCTGCGCGCTGCACGGTGGTGGAGGATGCAATCAACGGGATCGCTGCCGCCAAGTCGGCCGGGATGCGGTGCGTGGCGGTGGCCACGACCTTCCCGTCCGCCGCCCTAGGCCAGGCCGACCTCATCCGCCCCGGTGTTTGCGACATTACGCTGGAAGACTTGAACCCCCTGTAGCCGCCAAGGCTCTAGCAGTCTGTTGAAAGCACTACCGAGGAATTTCTCCTCAATGTGGGAGGGGCAGTCCCCTGCCGCGACGTCCTCTGTGAGAGCCCAGAATGAACTGTCGTGCCTCCCACATGGAAGACACAACGGTTTTTTAAGAGGCTACTGGAAGTTGAGGCTGCAGGCTATCATGTGCCCCCGATATGGATCCCAAGCCTGTTCAGCCAGAAAAAAAAGTTGATTCTGAAGGGGCGTAGGGTATTGTATGCGGTCTCTTTTCGAAGAAGATTCGAATTCGAAACTCTTGCAGACAAAATGGCGTGGTAGCTCAGTTGGTAGAGCAGCGGACTGAAAATCCGCGTGTCGTCGGTTCGATTCCGACCCTCGCCACCAGCCTTCGCTCGCAGCGCAGCGGAGAGTGAAGGCTGCCCCGCCCGAGATCG
>JAABPW010000354.1 GCA_011391785.1 Verrucomicrobiota bacterium | reverse complement strand
ATTCTTCTCCAGGAGAGGGTTGCGGCAATTTTAAAATGGGGTACTCGCCATTTTAAAATTGCCGCAACATTTTCTTCCCCCCTCTCTCCCAGCCTCCGTTACTCCGTGGTAAAGATTTCCCCTCTTCCCACCGCGGCAAGTTTGCCCTTGAAAAAGCTTGCGCGGGACGGGTTTACGCTTATTATTCGCGGCATGAAAACACTTAAATTCCTTTATCTGGCCGGGGTCTTGTTCGCGGTGTGTGCGGGATTTGCGGTGGCGGGCAGTACCCAGGTGTTCGACGTGGGTGCGCGATACCATAAGCAGCATTCCGAGTTTGTCGGCCTGCCCTATGGCGATGGCGACTGGACCTACGGGGCGGCGTATGAGATCCACGATGAGAACGCCCTGTTCCAGCTGGCCTGCGGCTTTACCCCTGAAATGACGGGCAAGGACAATATTGACTACGGGATCACCCCCGAGTTGAACCTGCTGGCCAAGGACGGCATCTACCAGGGCGGCGTCGGCATCCTCTCCACCTACACCCGCGATGCCGAGGGTGAGGGGGACTGGATGGATATGTACTGGCAGCTTGTGCTGGGGTTGAATTTCCCCCTCGGCAAGAACCTGAGCATCCAGGCCAATGCCTATTATGTGTTTGAGAGCTGGGACGCGCTCAGCTCCTTCAAGTTCGACGACATCGAGTTTGGCGGCTACCTGGGATACAAGTTCTAGGATCGTAGCCAGGTCGTGCCGGACGGAATGCCTCAACCCTGACCGTGGACCCCTGATTATGCCCGCGCCAAAATTGGATAGCGATGCCGTGCTTCGGGAACTGGCGGAAGTGCTTGCCCCGATGGGAACCGCCGACCTGATCGAGATTTTTTCCGCCCTGCTGACCCCGCCTGAACGGGAGAAGATCGCGTTGCGATGGAGGCTGGTCTGCATGCTGGAGAAGGGGGTGACGCAGCGCGCCATCGCCACGGAGCTGGGGATCAGCCTGTGCAAGATCACGCGGGGCTCCCATGAATTGAAATACGGCCCCCCGGCATTCCGGAAGGCCATTCAGAAGGCCGTGAAGGCGAAAGGTTGATAGACCATGTTCAAGCCAGTTTCCCGCAAGGTGGATTTCCCGGGACAAGAAATGGAAGTCCTCAAGTTCTGGGCCGATGAACGCATCTTCGAGCGCTCCCTCGAGCAGCGCAAGGATGCCCCGGAATACGTCTTTTATGACGGACCTCCCTTCGCCACCGGCCTGCCGCACTACGGTCACCTCCTGGCCGGCACCATCAAGGATATCGTGCCTCGCTACCAGGCGATGCGCGGCCACTACGTCAAGCGCCGCTTCGGCTGGGACTGCCACGGCCTGCCCGTGGAATACGAGGTGGAGCAGGACCTCAAGATCAGCGGCAAGCGCGATATCGAGACCATGGGCGTGGACGTGTTCAACGAGCGCTGCCGCAGCATCGTGCTGCGCTATACCCGCGAATGGCGGGAAGTGGTCACCCGCATGGGCCGCTGGGTGGATTTCGACCATGACTACAAGACCATGGATCCCTCCTTCATGGAATCCATCTGGTGGGTGTTCAAGGCGCTGTGGGAAAAGGAACTCATCTATGAGGGCCACCGCATCGTGCCCTACTGCCCGCGCTGCACGACGCCGCTGTCGAATTTCGAGACCAACCAGGGCTACGCCGATGTCCAGGACCCGGCGGTCACCATCCGCTTCCAGCTCGAGGGGGCTGAGCGGACCTATGTGCTGGCCTGGACGACTACCCCCTGGACGCTCCCGTCCAATATGGCTCTGGCCGTCGGCAAGGATATCGCCTATCTCAAGATCAAGGATGGGGACGACACCTATTACCTGGCGAAGGACCGCGTGCCCGCCTATTACAAGAAGGGTGCCAAGTACGAGGTCCTGGAGGAGCTCACCGGAGCCAGCCTGGTGGGGCTGCGCTATGTACCGCTGTTCCCGTACTTCGCCGCCTTCAGTGCGAAGGGGGCGTTCCGCGTCATCGCCGCCGATTTCGTGTCCACCGGCGATGGCACCGGTGTGGTTCACATCGCCCCGGGGTTTGGCGAGGACGACAGTCGTGCCGGCCAGGCCGAGAAGCTGCCGGCGCCGTGTCCCGTCGACGACGAGGGCAAGTTCACCGATGAAATCCCGGATTATGCCGGGCGCGCGGTCAAGGAGGCCGATGCCGACATCATCAAGCGGCTCAAGCATGAAGGCAAGCTGATCCACCAGTCGGTGATCGTCCACAGCTATCCGCATTGCTGGCGCTGCGACACGCCCCTGATCTACCGGGCCATCTCGGCGTGGTATGTCCGTGTCGAGCAGATCCGCGACCGGATCATCCAGGCCAACAGCCAGACGAGGTGGGTGCCCTCGCACCTGCGCGACGGCCGGTTCGGCAAGTGGCTGGAGCAGGCGCGCGACTGGAATATCTCCCGCAACCGCTACTGGGGCACCCCGCTCCCGGTCTGGTGCAGCGATGACCGCAAGGAAGTGATCTGCGTCGGCTCGACGGCGGAGCTGGAAGCCCTGTCGGGGCACAAGGTGACCGACCTCCACAAGCATTTTGTCGACAAGATCGAGATTCCCTCCCGCGAGGGGCGCGGGATGCTCAAGCGCATCCCCGAGGTGCTGGACTGCTGGTTCGAAAGCGGTGCCATGCCCTACGCCCAGGCCCATTACCCGTTCGAGAACCGCCAGCAGTTCGAATCCCATTTCCCGGCGGACTTCATCGCCGAGGGGCTGGACCAGACCCGCGGGTGGTTCTATACCCTGACGATCCTGGCCACGGCGTTGTTCGACAAGCCGGCCTTCCGCAACGTGGTTGTCAACGGGCTGGTTTTGGCCGAGGACGGCCGCAAGATGAGCAAGCGGCTCAAGAACTATCCCGATCCGACCTACATGATCAACCAGTACGGGGCGGATGCGCTGCGCCTGTACCTGGTGAATTCGCCCGTGGTGCGCGCCGAGGACCTGCGCTTCTCCGAGGCGGGTGTCCAGGAGCTCCTGCGGAATCTCCTGATCCCCCTGTGGAACGCCTACGGGTTCTTCGTGACCTATGCGAACGTTGATGGATGGAGTCCGGAGAAGAGGAGTCCGGAGTCAGGAGTCCGGAGTCAGAATGAAAACCTGTTGGATCGCTGGATCCTGAGTTCACTCGAGACGCTGTCGGCGAACGTCACGGAGTCGATGGACAACTATGACCTGCAGAATTCCGTGCGTCCGTTCGTGCGGTTCATCGAGGACCTGACCAACTGGTACATCCGCCGCAGCCGGCGCCGCTTCTGGAAGTCCCAGGACGATGGCGACAAGGCGCAGGCGTACGAGACCCTGTATTACGTGCTCGTGCAGCTGTCGAAGATCGCGGCGCCGTTCATTCCCTTCACCAGCGAGGCCATCTACCGGAACCTTCGCACGGCGGGGATGCCGGACTCGGTGCACCTGTGTGATTTCCCGCAGGGTGACAGTTCCCGGCGCGATGCCGCGCTCGAGCGGCAGATGGCGGCGGTGATGACGGTGGTGGAGCTGGGCCGGACGCTGCGGTCCGCCCATGACCTCAAGGTGCGCCAGCCGCTGAAGACGATTCACGTGGCCTGCCGGAATGCCGAACTCCTGGCGAGCATCGCGGCGCTGAAGGATGTCCTGCTCGAGGAGCTGAACGTCAAGGATGCCGAATTCCGGGCGCACGAGTCCGATTTCGCCACACTGAAGGTGAAGGCCAACTTTGCCCGGCTGGGCCCGAAGCTGGGTCCGCTGGTCAAGAAGGCCGCGGGCATCGTGGCCGCGCTGAAGACCGAGCAGGTCGAGGTACTGGCGGGCGGCGAATCGTTGACGGTGATGGTCGAGGGACAGGCGTTGGAGCTGACCCTGGAGGATGTGATCGTCGAGCACCTGCCGCGCGAAGGCAGCGTGGTGGCGGCGCAGGGCGGCATCGTGGTGGCGCTGGACACGGCGCTGACCCCGGAGCTGGTCGAGGAAGGCATGGCCCGCGAGTTCGTCAGCAAGATCCAGAATATGCGGAAGGTGGCGGACTTCGAGGTGACCCAGCGCATCCGCGTGCAGTTCACCGGGGACGAGGCCGTGAAGTCAGCCGTGGCGAAGCACCTGGATTACATCACCACCGAGACCCTGAGCCTTTCCTGCGAGGCCGTTCCGGCCATGCCGGAGGGGGCCACCGAGTGGGATCTCAATGGTCATCCGTGCGGCATCAAGGTGAGTTGTTCCTGACGTTGGTGCCGGCGGCGGAAGCCGGCGGGCGCCTCGTCGGTGACTAGCTTGAAGACCCGGCTGAAATAGGCGCGGTTGGGGAACCCGGTCTGCTCGGCGATGTCGTCAATGGTGTCGCCGGTCTGCAGCAGCAGCCGTGCGGCTTCCCGCACCCTCATCTCGCAGACATAGAGGGCCGCGGTGGTGCCGAAGTGCCGCTTGAAGGCCCGCTCGAATCCCGCCACGCTCAAGCCGGCCTGCCTGGCCAGGATGGGATTGGTCAGGGGGACGGCTAGGTTTCCCTCGATAAAGGACCGGACGCGCGCCATGTTTTCCGGGATGGGCGGCTGCCAATGGAGCTCGGGGCGGGCCAGCACGACATGCAGCAGGGCCAGGCTGTTGCGGAAGATGGCATCGTTCGGCTCCCATTGCCGGTTGGCCAGGATCAGTTGC
Organism: Verrucomicrobiota bacterium; assembly: GCA_011391785.1. Classification (GTDB taxonomy): domain Bacteria; phylum Verrucomicrobiota; class Kiritimatiellia; order CAIKKV01; family CAITUY01; genus JAABPW01. Next base: position 8,295 of record JAABPW010000354.1, on the reverse strand, counting down.
TTCACATCACGGATAAGACACAATTCCGTATCGCGCGGCCGGAGCAGGACGGGCAGGGTGTGGCTTGGGTGGAGGGTGCGGGTGAAGCTGAAGGCCAGCCAGAAGGTGGGCACCGGATTCACTCCCAGGCAATGGAACAGGCAGTGCGGCGGAATCAGCATGAGGTTCCGCGGGGTGAGCTCGGTCATGCGCTCGCCGAACAACACGCAATGCCCGCGCTTGCTGTTGAAATACAGCCGCCAGAAGGGGCTGAACACGCTGGGGTAGTTCCAGTCCCGGTTGGCGGGCAGGTGTCCGGCCTCGTGGAGCGTGATCCCGGTGCGGCCGGGCTTGACGCCGAGCGGGTCATATTCGATTCCGACGCCGGAAAAGGGGCGGTCATACGCCCCGGTGTTGATCCGGCCCTGTACAGAATTAGACACAAAAATAACCCTACCGGACATAGACCCGCGGGGCAAGAAAAGAGTAGGCTTCGATCCGATGTGAGTCATTTTCCAGAATCAGGAGCGAACCACCATGAGCATGTTTGAAACCGTTGGAAAAGAAGAGGGGACCTCCCGCAAGCCCGGAACGCTGGCGAAGCTCGAGCGACTGCGTAAAGCACTGGCCCACCAGGAACCGGACCGGGTGCCGATCAGCGACTTCTTCTGGGGCGGGTTCATCCGCCGCTGGCGCGAGGAGCTCGGCCTGCCGGCCGATGCGAACCCGTATTACTACTATGACCTGGACTGGATCTGCACGGTGCCGAATATGGATCCCTGGGTCCGCCCGTTCGAGACCCTGAAAGAGACGCCGACGGAGGTCACGGTCAGGACCGGCTTCGGGGCGATCATGCGCAAGGTGTATGACTTCCCGATGCCGGAATTCGTCGGCTGGGAGCTGGACACCCTCGAGAAGCTGGAGGGCGCGGTGGACACCTTCACCAGCCCGTATGACCGGCGCCGCTACTTCGAGGCGGGGGACAACCAGATCGCGGGCGTTGGTGATGGGTTCGAGCGGAACACCCCCGCGTGGGTGAAGACGGTTGGCTCCCTGTGGCCCGACTTTCCCGTGTTCGGCAGCATCATCGAGGTCAATGAATGCCTGACCCGGCTGATCGGCCCCGAGAACCACATGATGTGGGTCGGCATGGAGCCTGAACGCATGGTGGCGGTGGTCGCGAAGATCGGGCAGTTCTACCTGGACTGCGCCAAGGCGCAGATCGATGCGGCGGCCGGGAAGCTGGACGGCTTTGTGATCTGGGGCGATATCGCGTACAAGTGCGGCACCTTCATGAATCCTGACTTCTGGCGCGAGCATTACAAGCCCTGGGTGAAGGCGATTACCGACCACGCGCATTCCCGCGGGCTGATGGTGATCTATCATGGCTGCGGCAATGTGCACGCGGTGATTGGCGATTTCGCCGAGATGGGGGTTGACGCCTACAACCCGCTGGAAGTCAAGGCGGGCATGGATTGTGTTGACCTTCGCCGCAAACTCGGCCATACCCTTGGTTTTTGCGGCAACAGCGATGTGATGCTCTGGGAGAAGGGTGATTTCGCGAAGATCCGGCACGAGGTCCTCCGCAAGCTGAACGCGGCCAAGGGCGGGGGCTACATCTTCCAGTCGGACCATTCCGTGGCGAGCGATGTCCCGGGCAAAACCTACGACACCATTGTGAAGCTGGTGCGGGAATACGGAAAATATCCGCTGCAGCTGGGCGAGTTCGACGAGACGATATGAGCTGAAGGGAGCAATCCATGATCACGGCGAATCCATTTCTGGGTATTGCATTACATGCGGTGGGTGCCACGAGCGCGGCGGTTTGTTATACGCCCCAAAAACGGGTCAGTAATTGGTCGTGGCAGACCTATTGGATGACACAGGCGGCGGTTTGCTGGCTGATCCTGCCGATCCTCGGGGCCTGGCTGACCATCCCGCAACTCCGGGAAGTACTGCGGGAAGCGCCCGCTGCGGCCATGTGGACTTCGTTCGGGCTGGGGGCCGCCTACGGCATTGGCGGCACCGCCTTCGGTCTGGCCATCCGCTATATCGGCTTTTCCCTGACCTATGCCCTGGCGGTCGGGCTTTCCAGCGTGCTGGGCACCCTGATTCCGCCGCTGGTCCGGGGTGAATTTGGTGTCGTGATGGACAAGACCGGATCCGGGTGGGTGATGGGCGGTGTCATCATCGGCACCATCGGTATCTTCCTGTGCGGCATTTCGGGGTGGATGAAGGAATCCGATTTGGCGGGCGATGCCGGCCGGCGCGACTTCTCCATTGCCAAGGGGTTGCCGCTCTGCCTGCTGGCCGGGGTCTTGTCCGCGGTCTACGGGTTCGCCCTTGAGGCGGGCGCACCGATCGCCAAAATCGCCGAGGCGCATGGCGCCGGGTATTTCAACGGCAACGTGACCTACATCTTCGCCAATTCCGGGGCCTTCCTCACCACGCTGATCTACTGCCTCTATCTTCACCGGAAGCACAAGACGCTGGGAGAGCTGGTGGAACTGCCGGCGGGCGGGGAGAAGTCATCCCTGTCGCTGAACTTTGCCATGGCGATCCTCACCGGCTGCCTGTGGTACGGCCAGTTCTTCTTCTACAACCTGGGGCATGTGCGGATGGGCGACTTCAAGTTCTCCAGCTGGGCCATCCACATGATCATGTTGGTGTTGATCAGCAGCCTGCTTGGCATTATCCTGCGGGAATGGCGTGGGTGCAGGCAGCGGACCTGGGCAGCGGTGGGCGTGGCGCTCGCCGTGCTCGTCAGCGCGGTCCTGATGCTCACCTACGGGAACTATCTGGGCGGACAATAAGTGCCGTCGAAGGATCGGAAAACAACGGAGGAGCAGGATGAAACGGTTTGGTTCAATCATCGAGGTCAGGAAAGAGAAGATTCCGGAATACAAGAAGCTGCATGCGGCGGTCTGGCCGGATGTGCTGAAGATGATCAAGCGCTGTCATCTCCGCAACTACTCGATCTACCTGCGCAAGGTGGCGGGAAAGCATTACCTGTTCAGCTACTTTGAATATACCGGCAAGGATTTTGCCGGCGACATGGCCAAGATGGCGGCGGATTCCACCACGCAGAAATGGTGGAGCGTCTGCATCCCGTGCCAGAAACCGCTGCGCGACCGCAAGAAGGGCGAGTGGTGGGCCGACATGGAAGAAGTCTTCCACTGCGATTGAGTGAAAGAAAAGCCTCAGTCGGCCTTTGAGCCCACATGGCAGCCGGCGGGGAGGTGGAGGTCCCGCAACGCCTTGATTTTCCCCGGCTGGCGCGAGTAGGAGGCATTGGGGTCGAGCGACTTATCCAGGCTTTCCAGGGAGTCGAGGCCTTTGCCGAAGAGGAGTTCCGACTCCTTGCGCTGAAGGGCGGCCGCGGCAACCGTGGTCTTGAACTGGGCGTGGGTCTGGGGGGCGGAGTTGAGGGCCAGGCTGTCGATGAGTTGGTCCAGGGACGCCGTGGTGGCCTTCATGCTTTTATAGAGACGCGGATCCAGCCCCTTCGTTTCGGCGCACTGCGTGATCAGGGTGCGGAGCAGGAACAGGTTGCATGAGATGGCCCCCGCCTCCTTCGGGCGCGTCAGCTTGAACTTCCGGACGGCGGGATCCTTGCCCGGGGTGTCGGCCTCGATCCTGACCGCGGCCATGGCGGTGAGCCATTGCTGGCGCCAGTCCTCCATCACCAGGTACAGCGTGCCCAGGAATTCCGTCATGCGCCGGTTCTTGTCGAGGGCGATGAGGTCGGTGAACGCGATGGGATTGCGGGGCGCTTCCAGGAATTCATGGATGGCCGCGGTATCCACGCCGACCTTGACGGAAGAGCCATCGGCCAGTTTCGCCGCACAGGCCGTGATGGCGCACAACTGGCCCTTTTCATTCACCACCGGCCCGCCCGAGTTGCCCGGCTTGACATCGGAATCGAAATGGAGGAGCCGGGTGTTTCCTTCCCGGTAATGGCGGAGGGTGGTCCCGCTGCTCAGTTTCCAGGAGGTGTCGCCGGGATGGCCGACAATATGAAGCGGATCGCCGGGGGACGGGGTGGTGCCGGAAGGGGCGGGAGCCAGGTAGGCGGGAGTTTCGGCGGGGATTTTCAGGAGCGCGAGGTCGTGCACAATGGAATATGCCATGATGTTGGTGACGGAGTAGACGCGGCCTTCCAGTGTGATGATGGAGACGCCGGGGACACCCGCCACCAGGTGGTAGCTGGTGAGGATGTCGCCTTGCGGCGAGATCACCACCCCGGCGCCATGCCAGGCGGTCGAAATGATCTTCACGCAGGCGGCATGGGCGCCGCGGAGCGGGACGGAATAGCCCCGGATGGTATCCAAAGAGCGGGACAGGCTGGACGGGGACAGTTCCGAGGGGCGGAGCAGGAGGAAATCCTTGTCCTGGATTGAATACGTGGCCGGCGGTACCGGCGCCGGGGTGACTGCCGCCGCGGCCGCCGGGACGGGAAAGGCGGCATTCCACTCCTGCTGAAGTTCAACCAGGGTGGGACCTGCGGGGAAAGCCGTTGTGGCGATCCCTGCGGCCATCGCGAAAATCCATGCTGTCCGTCCCGAAATCATCGTTGTCCCCGCCAGCTTGATTTAAGGTGTAAGGATAAGCTTAAGGGGCTATGTATTCAATGTGAAATGTGGTAGAAAGATGGAGTCAGTAGACAGTAGTCAGTAGACAGGATTCAGTAGTCAGAATTCGGAATTCAAATAATTCTGACTCCTGACTCCTGACTCCTGACTCCTGACTACTGTCTACTGACTACTGATAAAGGACTTTGATGAAAGCGGTTATTCTGGCAATTGGTGATGAGCTGATCATGGGGCAGACGGTGGACACCAATTCCGCCTGGCTCAGTGCCCGGCTGACGGAATTCGGCGTGATGACGGTCTACCACAAGACGGTGCCGGATGATGTTGCCGCCACGGTGATCGCCCTGAAGGAGGCCAGTGCCGCGGCTGAACTGGTGATCGCGACCGGCGGACTGGGGCCTACTGACGACGACCTGACGAGAAAGGCCTTTGCCGAGATCCTGGGTGTTCCGCTAGACCTGCACCCGCCCTCACTGGAACGCATCCGCCTGTATTTCAAGAGCCTGGGGAGGGAGATGCCGGCATCCAACCGCGTTCAGGCCATGATTCCCAGGGGTGCCGAGGTGGTGGCGAATGACTGGGGTACGGCGCCCGGCATCAAGGCCATGATTGGAAAGGCCACTGTCTTTGCCCTGCCGGGGGTTCCCCAGGAAATGAAGCAGATGGCCGAGCGCAGCATCTTCCCGCAGTTCCGCGGCGAGCCGGGCAATGCGTTGGCGGTGGAATGCCTGCAGACGTTCGGGGCAGGCGAATCCATGGTGGCCGAAAAACTAGGGGCGCTGATGCGGCGTGACCGCAATCCCACTGTCGGCACCACGGTGTCGGGCGGGGTGGTCACGGTTCGAATCCGCAGCGAGGCGCCGACCCCGGTACTGGCGAAAAAAGCCCTGGCGACAACCGTGAAGGAGATTGAAGCCAAACTGGGTAGCCTTGTTTTTGGGCGTGGAGATGAAACGCTGGCCGGCAGGGTGGGGCAACTCGCCTTGTCAAAAGGGCAGCGCCTGGCGACGGCGGAAAGCTGTACCGGCGGGCTGGTGGCCAGGCTGGTGACGGATATCGCGGGATCCAGCAACTGGTATGTCGGGGGCTGGGTCACCTATTCGAATGAAATGAAAACCCGGGAACTGGGTGTCGACGCCGGACTGATCGACCGGGATGGGGCGGTCAGCGAGGCCGTTGCCCTGGCGATGGCGGAAGGAGCCCTGCAACGGAGCGGGGCGGATTGGGCCATGTCATTGACCGGCGTGGCCGGTCCCGACGGCGGGACGCCTGAAAAGCCGGTGGGACTGGTTTGGATCGGACTTTGCCGCCGTGAAGGTGAAGGGCGGATAGCGAAGGCGGAACGGTTTCAGTTTGCCGGAACCCGGGACACCATCCGCGACAGGGCGGCCAAGACGGCGTTGAACCTGCTCCGGCTGGACCTTACATCCCTTCCTGCTGTTCCTTCTTCTTCTCGTTGATCACCTTGATCTGATCCCGTGCACGCATCCCCGCATCCACCGCGGTTTTTCCCGTGAACCCCTCGATGGGGGTTTGGGCGGTACTCTTTTCCTCCACCTTGGTTTGAGGCGGGGGGGTGCCAGGCTGGGACTCTTTCCCGCAACCGGCAAGAATCATGACAATCGGCAATGAGCCTAACAACCCGTCCCTTTGAGCCTCGGTCCCTTTGAGCCTTATCAGTCCCTGTGATTTGGAACTGGTGAGCGATTGATTGCTTGGTTGACAAATGCGGCTGGCGACCGCTAAATAGCCCTAGCAATGCGGGATTTTAGCAGGTTACCCAGATGCCCGACAGCTCACAGGACACATTAGTCGACAACGGCACGTTGCGAGCGCCCCCGCAGCATCCTCCCGCGACGGCTGGCATCATCGGCGGATTCGACATCACGGCGAAGCTCGGAGAGGGCGGCATGGGAACCGTCTTCAAGGCCCGCCAACCTCTGCTGAACCGGATTGTCGCGCTCAAGGTGATGGCGCCGCACCTGAACAACAACCCTGATTTCGTGTCGCGCTTTTTCCGCGAGGCGTCCTTGGCGGCCAACCTCACCCACCCCAATATGGTCCAGGTCCACAGTGCCGGCGAGGATACGGGACGCTACTACATCGCCATGGAATTCGTCGATGGCGAATCCCTGCTGGCCAGGCTTGCACGGCTGGTAAAACTCAAACCGACGGAGGCCGTAGCCATCACCGTCTATATTGCCGAGGCCTTGAACTTCGCCTGGCAAAGGGCGAAGCTCATCCACCGCGACATCAAGCCGGACAACATCTTCCTGTCCGGCGACGGTGAGGTGAAACTGGGCGACCTGGGACTAGCCAAGAGTCTAACGGCGGAAGCACCCCAGATGACGAGCCCCGGCATGATGATGGGGACCCCCCACTACATGAGTCCGGAGCAGGCCCGGGCGGAGTCCACTGTCGATTTCCGGACCGATATCTACAGCCTCGGCTGCACCTTGTTCCACATGCTCACGGGCAAGGTGCCCTATAGCGCCGACAGCTCCCTGGCCGTTGTCATGAAGCACATCGAGGAGCCGGTTCCGGATATTGTCGCAACCTGGCCTTCGTGTCCACCCCATTTGGCCGGGGTGGTGACGAAAATGATGGCCAAACGGCCTGACGACAGGTTCCTTTCCTACGACACCCTCATCGCCGAATTGAACCGGATCTATGACGAACTTTGCGGGCGCGCCACATCGCCAACCCTTTACGCCGTGGATCCCGCCCGCCCCGGACGGCGTTACCTGCAGGTTGCGGCCCAGATCGGTATGGTGGTGGCTGTATTGACTGCGGCAGGCGTTGCCGGGAAGTATGCGGGCCGGAAGCCTGCGGGGATTGCTGCGGCCGTGGGCACCCAGCATGCAGGAGCACGAACGAACGCGGCTGCGGCCGCTCTGCCTGCAGAGGAGCAACTCAGGCAGGTCCTTGCTCAATTCAAGGCGCTGGATCCCGGGTTCCCGGGTACCGCAAGACCTACCTTCCAGGACGGAAAACTTGTGGGACTTGATCTCGCCAATTCGGTTGGGCTCCACGATCTTTCCCCGCTCCGGGGACTGTCCCTGAAGCAGCTTGACGTCAGCGGAACGAAGGTGTCCGACTTGTCCCCGTTGCAGGGGATGCCGTTAAACGAGCTGTATTTCGACGCGACACCGGTCAAGGATCTCAGCGCCTTGACGAATATGCCCTTGCAGGTTCTGCGCGTGAACAAGGCCTGCCTGATCAATTCCTCCGCGAACCGCGAGATCGTCGCCAGGCTTCCCGACCTGAAGACAATCAATGGCCAACCCGCCCCCTTCTTTATCCGCCAGATGCTGCAGCCGTCCCACCTCCGGAGACCTCCGCCAAGGGACGGGGAATTCCGCCCGAAAAAGCAGTTCCTGTGAAGTGTCGGGGGCGCGCGGGGTCTCCATATTCTCCATATTCTGCAATTAAATATTGTGGCCGGCATGTGGGAAGTGATATGGGGCTGGTATGGTGAGACCAGTAAGAGTCGATGTGGCGGGAGGATGGTATCATGTGACGGCCCGGGGGATCGAGCGGCGAGCGATTTTTGCGGACAACCGTGATCATGGAATACGCAACAACCCGTCCCTTCTCCCCCTCCGGCTGGACCTTACATCTCTTCCTGCTGTTCCTTCTTCTTCTCGTTGATCACCTTGATCTGGTCCCGTGCACGCATCCCCGCATCCACCGCGGTTTTTCCCGTGAACCCCTCGATGGCGGT
>JAABPW010000353.1 GCA_011391785.1 Verrucomicrobiota bacterium | reverse complement strand
CCCAATTCGTGGCACTCATGCTGGTCAGGAACTCCAGCGCATAACTCCGGGCCAAGGTTCCATAGACATCAGGGGTCGTGGTGCGTGTTGCAAACGAAACCACGGGCGTGCCGTTTGAATACGCGATCCTGACACCAAAGCAATCAGCCCTGTTTGTCGGATCGGTTCCGGCAACATATTCCTGCCATGCGACCAGCCCGTCACCATCGGAATCCAGCAGGTCGACCTGATCCGGCGTCCCATTGGTCAGGCTATAGCCTGCCAACCACACCTCCGACGTACCCTTGACGGTCTTCTTGGGAACGAAAACGGCCGAAATTGCCCGGCCCTTGTTCACGGTTATGGTAATCTGGCTGCCCGATATCGCGCAGCCATTGGTATCACCCGACCAGGTGGAGAACTTGCTGAAAGATCCTGCGGAGGCAGTAACCACCAGGTTGCTACCTGCAGGATACCAGCCACTAACCCTGTCTATGGAACTGGTGCTGGCAGCCGACCACGCGGCTGTCCACATAACCAGCAACCCCATTGCCGAATACCGCACAATATTACGGGCTTTTGTCATTTAATTTCCTATTACGCTCAACTCAATCCAGTAATTCGTCGTCCACTGCCAGGTGAGGACCGCGTTATTGGTGATCGTCATGGTGAAATTCGTTCCCGTCCCGATAACCGGTGCATTCCCCGTCATCGTCCAGCCCTTGCAGAGGTACTGCGTCGTTCCGTTGACTATCGGCGAGTTCAGCACACTACAGGTCATGGTTGAACCCACATTGGTCGACAGCGTGCCAACCGCAGGATAAGCCGAGCCATACGGGGAGATCACCTGAAGGGTTTTTGTAGCCACACCGCCGGTAAGGGTCGTGAAGCTCAACACATTGGTAGCCCAAACCTGTTCACAGGCGTTGGAACCCCTTAACGTAAAGTAATAGGTCGTTCCGGGATTAAGCCCGCTCACCAGATTACTGATACTGGCGGAGGAGACATTCGTCCAGCTTCCGGCATAGGCACAATTAGTCCAGGCCGCCGCATTAGTCCCGCCATTCGCCGTATTCCAGTGCGCATAGACATTGTAAACGGAGCCCGAGCAGGAAATAGAACCATTCACCACCGCCGAGTTGACGTCAACCCCTGTCGCCGGGGAATTTGTCAGCATCTTGATCGTCCCGGCCGGCAAAACACAAGCCGCCAACGCATACATATGGAATGAATTTCCGCTGTTGGGCGTTACCGATATGGTCCTGCTGCCCGATGCATCCGCATCAAACACATAGGAAATCCGGTTGCCGTTGTTGTCACCGTAAGCATCCTGATCGATTACAGCACTGTCGCTGCCGGAAGCAAATGTCTGGATACGGCTACCCGCCGCCTCAAACCCCACTGTAAACAGAGTGACCTTATACCTGTTACCCGCGACGAGATTCGTAAGCGCGATTGTCCGTGGCGTGCCGTTGTATATGAAATCCTTGGCCAACCCGGCACTGCCGCCGGCAACATTATTTGCATCGTTATTGAAGGTACCCAGTGCGCCACCAATCGTGAAGTTGGCGCCCGACAAGGCCGACGCACCGAAAGAAACGCCATTGACCGTGACCGCACTCCCGCCGAAGTTGACGGCTACAAGGTATGTCAATGAGTTAGTCAGCCCGCTGTTCGCATCACTGGACCAGTTTGTGTAACTCCAGCCGGTGACTTCCGTGCTTCCGCCCGCAGGCGCCATCGTCGTAAATCTTGCCGATCCCGCCGCCCAGGCGCTGTCAACGCTGTTGGACGCGTAACAGCGGTAGTAATAAGTCAACCCGTAGAACAGGTTACTCACCACATTGGAGAAAGCGCCCTGCGCCGTACCAGGCAACAGCACTGAGTTTGCCCATGAACCCTTGCCCATGCCCCCATCCGTCGCCCCCCAATAAATATAGACATCGGCAGCCAGTCCGGCTGTCAAGGCGCCGGTCAGCCGGGCAGTACTTGCCGAAAGCGCCGTGGCGCCGCTTCCATTAGTGACGGCCGGCCCGGAGGGAAGCCCCGTGGTCGTGAAACTCAGGACATTGGTCGCCCAAACCTGCTCACAGGCGTTGGAACCCCGTAAGGTAAAGTAATAGGTCGTGGACGGATTGAGCCCACTTACCAGTTTGCTCAGGTTAGCCGACAGCTGATTGGTCCCGCTTCCCACGTAGGCATTGCCCTCCCACGAGGCGGCGTTCGTTCCGCCGTTCACTGTACCCCAGTAGGCATAAGCCGAAAGCACCGCGCCGGAACAGGAAAGGGTGCCGTTCAGGGTTGCCGAATTATCCATCACACCGTCCGCCGAAGTTGGATTAACTCGCAACACTCCCGGATTGTCACTGAAACCAACAGTATCAACATACCAACCCACCGAGCTTCCGGAGGAATCAGTTCCGATCAACCAGCGCAATTGGATCTCCTGTCCGGAAGCGCTGGCTGGAAGATTGACTTTGGTCGTGATGAACCCCCCGGATGAAATTCCCCAAGCCGAACGTCCGGCAAGTGGATTCTGATAACCGGTCTTAATCGTATGGGTATAGCCGCCGGTCACCCAGCTTCCCCCTGCAGCGATGACATCTTGCCAGGCGTTGGCACCGATCTTGACCTCCAACACGCATCCATCATAGGCGGTAGTCGTTCCTTCACAAATAAAGGAGTGCCGGAAACTCAGGGGGCCCATGCCGCTCACATACCCGAAAACCGGTGAAATCAATGAGTTGGTGGAAATGCCTCCCAAATCGGGGGTAAATGCGGCATTGGGTGGCGTGTCATTTGAAGCGGTCGTGGTAATCCAGTTAGCCGTCCCCACGGTGGTCCAACCCACTGGCAACCCCGGAGCGGTCACACCATCGAAGTTTTCGCTGAAGGATCCAAGGCGGGACGTAAAGGAAGTAGAAGCTGGCGCCCATGCCGAGCCAAGGTTATTGGATGCATTGCACCGATAATAATAGGTCAGGCCGTACAACAGGTTGCTGACATTAGCCGAGAACGGCCCCTGCAGGACGCCGTTCTGCGTAGCCACATTGCCCCACGCAGCGGTATTGGTACCGCCATCCGAAGCTCCCCAGTAAGCCCTGATATCGGCCGAACCTCCTGCAGTCAACGCTCCGTTGAGCTGGGCTATTCCCGGAACACTACCGGAGGCTCCCCCGCTATTCTCAACGGCAACCGCCCCCATCGTCCTGAATGTCAGGACACGCGACCACGTCCTGTCCGCCCCATTGGTATGGCAGAACGTGAAATAATACAGCGTGTCGACCTGCAACCCGCTCGCCGTGAAACTGACGTTGGAGGTATTCGCACTCGTCCAGCTGCCGACATACGCCGAATTCGTCCACTGCGTAAGATTCGTCCCGCCATTGACCGTATTCCAGCAGGCATACAAGTTCAAAGTCATATTGGAGACATTCAAGAGGGCGTTCAACTGCGCCGAGCTAGGCGTGAACCCGGAAGCCGGCATCGTGGAAAGAGGCTTCAACGTCAGGTTCGCCGCGGCACTGGTAGCCGCGCCATACGCATTCGTCACAAGGCAGCTGTAACCGCCGACATCGCCGGGCACAACCGATGAAATCGCATAGTTGTTTGACGTGGCACCCGGAATCGTGACGGAGTTTTTCTTCCACTGATAGCCCAACGGCATCTTGCCTCCGGCGACAACACTGAAGTTCACCGCACCACCCACCTCAGCGGCCACGCTCACGGGATCGGCAACGATTACCGGTTGCGCTTCACTCTCGTCGTCATGGATCCAGACCGTTGCATTCGAATCCGACCCCACGGTATAGCCCGCCCCGCTGCCCAGGCTGACCACCACGGTCTCGATCGACTCTTCGAAAAAGTCGTTTGTGACCGTAACCGGCAATTCCACCGCAAGCGAGCCCGCCGTCACCACCACACTTGACGGGAGAGCCACATAGTCGACCCCGGCGGCGGCCGTCCCGGAGACTGTCAGCGGCACCGTGATGTTACTGGCTGAGGCCGAAGATAGCTGAACCACCAGCTTCGCATGGTTCCCCGGCTCGGCCGCGAAATCATCCACCGCGCTGATACTGACCACAGGGTTAGCCGGCGCACTCGCCGCCACGGTCACCCGCGTCCGCCACCAGGTTTTCGTCGTATGCCCCGCACTATCATCAGCCTCACAGGTAATGTCATGCGTCCCAATGGAATCAGGCGTCCAATTGCAGGCCCAGCCACCCGCAGCGCTGTTGTCCGTGCCGATCAGGGTCGTACCACCTTGGTAGAACCGCACCGCGGTCACCGAGTTACTGGCAATCTGGACATTGGCGACAAGCGTCGCCTGCTGGCTCTGCACCAGCGTGCCGCCCTGGACCGGGGCCAGCAGCGCGACGTCCGGATAGGTCTTCGCCATCTGAACGGCCTTGTAGACATTGAGCCTTCCGCCCGAAGTCACCAGCCCGGTAAAGGCGGACACAGCATCCGTTGAATTTGTGATGATGTGCATCACCTGCACGGCATTCAGGCTCGGGTTAGCCGAGGCCACCATCGCCGCCGCGCCGGCTACGTGGGGGGACGACATGGATGTTCCGGTTTTGTACCCCCAGGCGTTTCCCGGCATCGTTGAGAGGATGCTCTCGCCCGGGGCAGCCAGGTCGCACCACGAAAACCCCACATTACTGCTTGCCCAGCGCGTATCGGTCTTCGTGCTGTTGGCCACATACAGAATAAACGGCGTCCAGGGATCCCGAAGGGGGTTGTTAGCCTCGTTGAAATAGTCGTTTCCCGAGGAATGAGCACTCACAATCCCGCTCTCACAGGCATATTGATCGAACACGCTACCGCCAAGGCTATATCCGCCCGATGTGCCGCCCATACTGGTGTTGCAGGCGACCACATGTTCCCCCCTGTTGCGCAGGGCAGTCAGATATTCCAAGGCAGCATCACACAACGAGGAACTGCTGTTACCGCTTTCATCCGCAACCCGGCAGGCGATGATCTTCGCCCTGGGCACAACACCAATTACACCCAGGCTATTGAACCCAACCGCAGCGACCGTTCCGGCAACATGGGTTCCGTGTGATTGTGCATTGTTATCAACATTGGTTGTCCCCGTATAAAAGTTCCAACCAAAAATATCATTCGTCTTTCCGTTACCATCATCATCAAGATTGTTATCCGGAATCTCCAGGGGATTGACCCACATATTGGACGCCAAATCGGAATGCGTGTAGTCAAAACCGGTATCGATCACACCAACAACAACCTCACCCGACCCATCCGCGATATCCCAGGCGCGATTAGCCTGTATTTTAGGCAAAGCCCACAACGTCCCGTCCAGGTAAGCCGGATCATTGGGAATAACGCTGGGCCGCATCACGGCATCCTCGGTCACCTTGACCGACGCCGGAATCGTCTTGGCCAGAAGCTCCCTGGCCCGCTGCAGATCCGCCAGGCTCTGGCCCGGCAAATTCACCACCATCCACGGATTCAGGTCCGACTTGAGGCCGAAGGTCCACCCCTTCCCGCCCAGGAGTGCCTCAACACGGATCCGCTCCTCCATGCTGGAAGCCGTCAAAATCACATGATTGGCAACCACCTCATTCCAGAGCCGCCGAGTCACGCTCCCGTCCGCCGCCTTCTCCAGCCTGTGATCACGCCGTATCAGCGGAAAGCGTCCGCCAATCCTGTAAAGGGCAACATGCATCTGCCTGCCGTTGCCGAGGTCCTGAAGCCGCTCTTCAACAACGGCAAACTTCGCCAGTGGATCAGCTTCCTGTCCATTGACCAAATCCTTTTTCGCTTCAGCTCCCCATTTTGCGCCGGCGGCATCCTTACGCTGCGTCACGTGATCAATATCTGACCCATTCCGCTGCGCCGTAGCATTAGGTTGTGCCGACACCACCGCCGCGGAATTCGAGACAACCGAGGAAGGATTATTGACTAGCGGGGAGGAACCAATACCGGGACCAGCCGCTGTGCCGTCCGAAAATTCCGATTGAAGCCGGTTCGTCGAGAAATGCCAAAAAGAGCCACAAGCCAGAGCGGCCAAAACAACCAGTACTATTCCAAAAATGTTTCTTTTAGGCATAAACCATACCAGCTGCGATCAACTCTTCGATTAACTGACAATAAATGAACATTATCAGCCAGAACTGGCAAATGATCCATACCCCCAAATAGGTGTAGTCAGGGAATCAGCAGGATACAGCAGAAATCAAGATTTACCACGGAGGGACGGAGATTGGGAGAGAGGCAAATCTTACTCTGATCGTGCCGCCTCGAAATAGTCATCGTCGGGCACGGCATCGAGTTTCAATATGACAGGCGTGCTCGCGCCCTTCACGATGACCATCAGGGTGGCGGCAAACTTCTTGCCCTTTTCGATCCCGTATTTCTTCAGGAACTTCGGGCCGGGGCACCATCCGCTGCTGCCGATAACGAACTGATGCTCCTTGTTCTGTTCCAGATAACTTTTACCCAGCCCGTTCGACACCTTGGCCTTGGGCGTAAACGTGTACCAGACCTCATACCCCTCCGAGGCGTTGGCCTTATTGGCGTTCGCCGCTTCGGTCTTCTCGACCCGGGTGATGACCGCCGTGCCGGGATACTTCTTGTAAAGAACCGGGCCGCCGCCCAGGAGCGGCCCCTTGGCCCAAGCCGACTGAGACAGGAGGCCGACGGCAACAAAGACGCAAAGCGCCAACGCGGCTGGCATCGTTTTCGCCCTCCGACTACCGATATCCGCCAGACGACGCCATGTGAATGCCTTATTCATTCTCGTCTCTCCTTTGTTCATTCTCATTTTCTCCTACTGCCGCTTGGGCTCATTCCCGGCCGCCTCTGCCGCTGCACGGGTTTCGTGGATCTTTTTTACGATATAACGCTTCCCCAGCGGATTGTCGACCTGTCCGGCAAGCGCCCCGTTCAATCGATCGGCATAAGCCAGCAGGACACGCCGGGCCTCGGCGCCCCCGATACTGGCAAGCGCCTTAACAATCTGTGACCCGTATTCATGGTGAAGCGTTGTCCCCACGGTCTCACGCAGCTCGGATTCCAGCACAGGAACCGCCGCTTGCGCCCGAGTATCCGCCAGCGCCTTTACGCAGGCGGCACACACAAGGTCCTGGAACCCATCCGGTCTCCTTCGATTCGCCTTCAACGTGTCGGCCAGCACGGGAACGGCAGCCGCGCCCTCCTGCCGCCCCAGGCTCGTGGCCGCGGCGGCAAGAATCCGGGGATCGCCATCCGCGAGCCTGCCTTTCAGGTAATCGGCCACCCCGCCGTTTTTCATATTGCCCAGCGCCTCGATTGCGGCTGAATTCAACAACGTCTGCCGTTCCCCCAATGCCATGAGTATTTTGACGGCATCAGCATCGCCGTGTTGCGATAGTTCCGCGAGTTCTTTCCGCCGCTTCTCGATGGGCACACTGTTATCGGAAAGCCGATCCGCGATCTGGCTGACGATCGCCGGATTCGTCGCTACAACCAAAGCAGTCTCTACCGCCGGCACCGACTGCGTTTTCGCCAATCCAGGCGGCGGCAATGAGACCACCTGGGCCGAAAGGCGACGTTCAGCCTTGCTGGCCCGCTCAGGCAAATCAGCCCTGTCCGGCTTCTCCCTCCTGGAGTTAGAGAAGTACGCCAGAAACAACACCCCCAGCCCCAAAACAGCCAATGTGCCAAGTCGTCGCAATCTCATCCTTTACCCTTCTACTGCCCGACCTACTCGATCCATGCTTTCGCCCTGAAAAAGCGGCTGGTTGCCGTACTGCTACTGAACCTCACCGCCTGGCCGCCGGCGGGCATATCACCATAGCCCGGCACCACCACCCAGTTGGTGCTCATAAGATTCGAAAGGCATTCCATCGCGTAGTGCCGCACCAGTGCCCCATAGGAGTTGGTCAGGGTCGCCCTCGCCGTGAAAGAAACAACCGGCAAACCATTCGAATAGGTCACCGTCACCAGGAATTGATCCGCCCTGTTCGTCGGATCCGTACCGGCAATATATTCCAGGAAATTACTGATGCCATCCCCATCGGCATCATTCGTCGCCGGTCGGGCCTGGAAATCCACCGGGAAAAACTGTTCCGTCCACAAATCCGCAATCCCGTCGGCGTTGGTGTCCGCCAGCACGCCCAAACCGTTCGTAACGACAACCGTGACGGTTCCCGTCGTCATGTTGTAAAAAGGATAATTGGAAATACGATACGTGAAGCTGTCGATCCCGAACCAGTTCGTCGCCGGCGCATAAGTGATCGATGTCCCTGATGAGCGTAGCGAGGCACCGTGCTGCGGCTGGGTGCAATCCTGCAGATAGAGAGCAAGGCCGCCGGTGTCGTAATCGTTGCCCAGGACCGCTATCGCCACTGATTTATTCATCGGCATCGTCACCACGTCATTGCCGGCCACCGGCCAGGCATTCACATCGATCGTCACGTCCTTCCAGACACGCGCCTGCCACTCGTCCGTGACCTCCACGCGCGCGACATACCGGCCGGCGGTATTGTAGGTGTAGGAGAGGGTCCCGCCCCCGGATCCGCCCTGGCTGTTGGTCACACAGACAGGCGCGGCACGCCCGTTGTCATAACCGGCGGGGAACCACTCCACCTGATGATCGTAATCGACAAAGGGGCTGTTGGTCACGCCGGTATCGGGATCGGCAAAGGCAAACGAGAAATTCACGGTTTCACCAGGCAGGATCGAGGTCTTGTCAGCCGTCAGGCTGGTAATCACCGGCATGCTGTTGGAAGGAGACGCCATAACCCCAACGGATAGATCTCCATAGAAAACGGTGCGATCATCACGGTAACTGTCGAATGCAAATTGCTGGATTGCCGCCCCGCCATAACTTTCGCCGGCCTTGAGCAGGGTCCGGAAGCGAGCATCAACACCCGTGGATCCGTTTATGGTGAAATCATGATAGTAATTGATCGCCGTACCGCCGACGGCCAGCAGAAGACCACCGCCCCGGGTAAAGAGATGATTATTGGCGATTCCGCCGAACTCGCCACTGCTACAGGAACAACACAGCAGCACGCGCTGCTGGGCAATGGTCCTTAAAAGACCCTCGCGGTTAAACCAGGAGTTCTCCATATACCCCCACGCCGAGCCGTGTGAGGTCTCGTTGAAGATTTCACCACCGGCGACAAAACAATCGCAGGCCCCATAGGGAACGTCCGGGCGCTCCGGCATGAATTTGAAGGTAACGTAATGATCGCCGCCACCGCCAACTCGGACCTGCGGCCAGACGTCAAGCATGGTCGCATAGTCCGGTGTGGACGTGTAACAGTCGAACACATAAGCCGTATGGGGAAGGCGAGAGATGCCAGCCCGGTAGTTGTGATTGGCCTCCAGGGCGCGGCGGATCAAAATCTCCTGGGCTCCATACGTAGTGTCGTCCGCATTGATCCGGCTGACCCAGATGTTTTTGGGCGCGGCCAAATCGGCCGCCGTCTGGAAACACCCCATGTTCCAATACACCAGATCGCTATAAAACGTGCCATCACAGCTGGTCAACTGGGCCTTGGGCAGATCACCGATGAGGATGGCACCCACCAGGAACTGG
>JAABPW010000352.1 GCA_011391785.1 Verrucomicrobiota bacterium | reverse complement strand
ATAGGCCCACAAGTTCGAGGCCGAACTCCCCGAATTCGTGTGGCTGACAACCCTGGCCTGGTATCCTTCATTCACAAGATCGGCCTTCAGCCGGTAGACCTCGTTCGACACGACCGGCAACAGCAGATTGTTCACAATCAGTTCCACCAGGGCGCCCCCCCTCTCATTGCGCTCACGGACCATGACAGTGCCGGTGGCGGAGGCGCCCTCCGCCACCCCGTCGCTCACCGAATATTCAAATGAATCCACGCCCTTGAAACCCTCGGCCGGGGTATACGTCAAGGTGGTTCCCGCTGCCGTCACGCTGCCGTGCCCGGCATTCCTGACGACACACGCACTCATGGTCTGCAGCGTGTCCGGATCACTAAAACTCGCGTTCATCGTGACGCCCGTGCCGGGCGGGGTCGCGGCCCGAATCATCAACGCACGGGGAGGCGTATTCGAGGCGATGCTGACCGTGTAAGACACCACCGCCGAAGTCGAGATCTGATCGGAAATCATCCAGGTGAATCCGTCGAGCCCAACATAGCCTCCGGCGGCCGGGGTATAAAAGAAAGAACTGTTTGCCATCGGGGTATTTACCGGCACCGCCACATAACTGGACGTGCCTGAATCATAGTACTCCAGAGTCCCATGCGCAGGCGCCCCGGTGATGATAAACCGTACCGGCTGGCTCCAATCCTGGTGGGTATACGAAAGATACAACACACGGCGGACCTCGCCTGCGACCACGCTCACGGACTGTGTGGTGGCAACGGGCACGCTATTGGTGGTGGGGGTCAGGATCATGGTCATCGTCGCCACACCCGAGGTGGAACTGCCGTTGCTCACGCTCCAGGTAAAGCTGTCGACCTCCGTGCTGGCATTGGTTGAAGTGTAGCACCAGTAGGGGAGGCTCACCGGCTGGCCGGGTACCAGCGGGACATATTCCCAAGTCTGGCCATCCAAGGCACGTACCTCACCCCGCACCGCACCGGAAACCAGCGTAAACGTCTCGATTCCTCCATCCGGATTCGAATAGGGCAGATACAGAATGCACTCGCTAAATACTGGACATGAATTTGTCTGGTTAAACGCCACGGGACTAGCGGCAGAAGCCGATTCCACGCCAGCACTGAGCGCAACCATCATCAGCCAGACCCCGGCAAGCCGGGCACCAAGTCCCAGACCCCGTCTTGTGCCGTCAAATTTGGATAGCATTTTCATCCTTTTCTTACCGGGCAACTTTCCGAATGAAGTTAAATTTTTTAATGTTGCCCAATTCAGGAGCATGAACAATACCCCTAAATAGGCGTAGTGCCCCCAGTTCCGGAATAAAGGTTGCGGGGCGAACCCAAGAACCAATCCGCACCCTAGCGCTTCAAGTATTTTGCCACAGCCGCAGCGCGGGAGTGGACATGAAGCTTGGTATAAATGTGTTTCACATTCATCCGGACGGTTGCAATCGACAAGACAAGCTTATCAGCGACCCCCTTGCAAGACTCCCCCTCGGCAAGCAATTCGAGGACTTCCCGCTCACGTACGGAAAGACGCTGGATCTCGGGTACATCCTTGCCCACCTGGTTGAAATGCCTGACAATCCGCCACGCAACCATGCTGCTCATCGGCGCCCCGCCCTCGAGGACCTGGCGGATGGCCTCAATCAGCTCGGCATCCCCTGCCCGCTTCAAAATGTAACCACTGGCCCCGGCAACGAGCGCTTCGAATATCTTCTCGCTCTCATCATAAACCGTGAACATCAGGAACTTCGCATCCGGAACCAGGGGCCGCAACCGGCGGAGGCACTCTATGCCATTCATCCCGGGCAGGTTGATGTCGAGAATCACGACATCCGGCGGAACACGGGGAATCCCGGCAATGGCGCTCTCGGCATCGGGGTAGAGGCCGATGCAGGCATAACCCGGCGTCTTTTCGATGGCTTCCGAAAAACTCTTTCTCAGGTTTTTTTCATCCTCGACAATGGACACCCTGATGACATCCCCTGAACTCATGGACGCGCCCCCCCTTTCAGCCTGACCCGCATCACGCACTGGGTTCCCGACCCGGGGACCGACTGGACCGCGAACTCACCGCCTATCGCGCTCATCCTGCCGCGCATGTTGTTCAAGCCATCTGCCTCGCCCGCGGGCGGCACCTGCTGGTCAAAACCCAGGCCGTCATCCTGCACCGTAACCGTCAGGATGTCACCGGCATACTCGAACCCGAGCCGCACCGTTTTTGGCATTCCGTGCTTCACCGCGTTGTTGATTGCTTCCTTCACGACCATGAACAAATTATGCCTCATCTCAGCCGACACGGAAAGATCGGGCAGATCGGCAGGAAGATCGATCCGGCACCCGATTCCGATCGACCGAAGCTGCTGCTCGGCAAACGCCACGAAATACCCAACCGTGTTGATCAGGGTGTCGTTCGAAGGATTCACCGCCCAGACAATCTCATCCATCGACTGAACCGCATCGCGCGCCGCTTCGGCAATGACCTTGTCATGACTCTGCTCGGCAAGCCTGGTGATTCTCGTCAGGTCAAAACCAACCTCGTCATGCATGTCCTTGGCGATGCGCGCACGCTCCTGCTCCATGGCCAGGCCGTGAAACCGCTGATCGGCCTCCCGCCTCAGGCGGATCCGGAAAACCGCCATCCCGGCCACGATCACAAGAATCAGAAATCCGGTCACCCCCCCCAGCACCATGGCAATATGCTGCGGCGTCCACCACGAAGGCAACTTCAGGATCGTCAGATCGGCCGGTTTGCGCAAAAACACCTGGATGGACTGCACGCTCTTCTCCACGGGACTACCCAGGTCGGAAACCGTCTTGACCAGGCATATACCTGAGACGCGCACGAGACTGCCTACCTGTAATTTCCTTCCCGCGTTTTCCACCCCGGGCGCCCGCACGATCACAGCCGTCAGCGCCCCCCCCCTGACAACGGTCCACCGACCCTCCCCCAGGGCCGATTGCTCTTCGTCAATCACGCCTTCCACTTCCACCAGATCGTATCCGCGCACCAGTGCCTCGGCGAGGGATCGGATTTTCACCGGCTTCGGAGGCGGACCGCTCCCGGTCTTCCTGAACACGACATCTTCCAGTTTGACGTTGTATTGATCCGCAACGACGAACCCGTACAGGTCAATCTCATCACCCGGCACCACCGCTTGATCAGAGGGGCAGTCGACAAACACCCCGGCATTGCCGTCCCGGAGGGCGAACCCCCTCCCCGGATAGTCTCTGATCACCACGCCGCGCACATGAACCCCATGCGGCGAGGCGGCCGCGACGGTCAACTTCCCGGTGTCACCCTTGATATGCCTGACAGGCCTTGAAAACGGATCCTGTGAATGACCGGCCAGGGCCACATCATCATCCGACCGCGCCACCATGCAGGAGTGCACGGG
>JAABPW010000351.1 GCA_011391785.1 Verrucomicrobiota bacterium | reverse complement strand
TCTTCGATGTCATGAAAGCGGCGATCGACTGGTTCGCGGGGCAGAAATAGGCTGACATGGCGAAGCAACGGCTCGACATCATGGTGGTGGAGCGTGGCCTTGCGGAAAGCCGTGAGAAGGCCCAGCGACTGATCCTTGCCGGTGCCGTTCGTGTCGATGGTCAGGTGGCCGACAAGGCGGGACGGCCCTGTGCGGACGATGCCGTGATCGAGGTCGAGGCGGGCGAGCGGTTTGTCAGCCGAGGCGGCGGTAAGCTGGAGGCCGCTTTCGAGTCTTTCAAGCTTGATGTAACTGGACTGGTCTGTGCCGATATTGGTGCCTCAACCGGCGGGTTCACGGATTGTCTGCTCCAGCACGGGGCGATCAAGGTTTACGCCATTGATGTGGGCAAGGGTCAGATGGCCTGGTCGTTGCGGAACGACCCGCGCGTGGTGATCCGCGAGGGCCTGAATGCCCGTTTTCTGGCGCAGAAGGACATCCCTGAGCCGTTCCAGTTTGCCGTGGTGGATGTGTCATTCATCTCCTTGACGCTGATCCTGCCTCCTGTTACAACCCTTATATCGCCGGGCGGTCAGCTGGTAACGTTGATCAAGCCCCAGTTTGAGGCTGGCCGTGATCTTGTGGGGAAGGGCGGCGTGGTCCGCGATCAGGCGGTGCGGGACGATGTCATCGCATCGGTCCGGAAGTTCGGGACGGAATCGCTGCCACTGGAGTGGCTGGGATTGTGTGAGTCGCCCGTCCGGGGACCGGCGGGAAATGTTGAGTACCTGGCGTGGTGGAAAAGGCCATGATTGTGAGCTACCCATGAAACTACTCGGTGTCATTGCCAATTGCGCGAAAGATCGGGCGCCATCAGTCCTGGCCCGGTTGCGGCGGAAGGCCGAATTGCTGGGGCTAACCCTGCTTCCTGATACGGCGACGGCGGGGTTGATGGGATTGAATTCCAAGGCCACCCCATTCGATGTGGTTCAGCAGGCGGATACGGTGATGGTGCTTGGTGGCGATGGATCCATGCTCAGGGCGGCCCGCGAGCTTGATGGACGTGACGTGCCGGTGATCGGGGTGAATCTCGGATCGCTGGGGTTTATGACCAGTGTGACTGAGAACGACCTTGAGCGGGCTTTGGAGTGTCTCGTGGCCCATAACTTCACCACCTCGCTCCGGATGATGCTGGATTGCGTGATGGTGAGGGGCGGTAAGCAGGTGGAGTCGTACCGGGCGCTGAATGATGTCGTGGTGCTCTGCGGTTCCCGTGCCGGGACGCTCCGGATGACGGTTGAAGGGGAGCAAGTCGGCGACTT
Source organism: Verrucomicrobiota bacterium (assembly GCA_011391785.1). GTDB lineage: Bacteria > Verrucomicrobiota > Kiritimatiellia > CAIKKV01 > CAITUY01 > JAABPW01. The sequence continues at coordinate 11,784 of JAABPW010000351.1, read as the reverse complement.
TATCTGTGACGGTCTGATTGTTTCAACCCCGACGGGAAGTACCGGCCACTCGCTTTCGGCGGGAGGGCCCGTCCTCATGCCTACCTCGCCTGCGGTGGTGGCCACCCTGATTTGTCCGCATACCCTGAGCACGCGCCCCCTGGTGCTGCCCTCTGATTCGACGATCGAGGTCACGGTCATTGAGCGCGTTGTCGATGCCCGGCTGTCAGTTGATGGTCAGATGGGGCAGGCTCTCGAAATCGGGGATGGCGTGAAAATCACCAGGAGCCCGCACGGGGTCCGGTTCATCCATCTTCCCGGATCCAGCTACTTTTCAGTCTTGCGCCAGAAACTGCACTGGCGCGGATCGAATGTGTAGCTGACCCTTCTTTATTTCGTCACATCCGCCAGGAACTTCCGATAGGCCTTTAGCGGGGCTTCAAACGCGCCCTTGGCTCCCGTAGTGGGGGTGATGGTTTCCGAGGCTGCCGCGAACTTTGCCGCAAGATCCTGCAAGGGAACCTTGCCTGCCGCATGGGCGGCCCGCATGGCTCCGCCGAGGGTTGCGGAGTCGGGTACCGCGATCAGTTGCACATCGGCCTGGAAAATATCCGCAATCAGTTGGACAATGCCCTTGTTGCGCGAGGCGCCGCCGGTGACCCGGATGGTCTTGAACTGGCCGATCCATTCCGACAACAGGCGCATGGAGCAGAACTGGCCTTCCAGTGCGGCGCGAACCTGGACAGCCGCTGGAGCCTTGCCTGAACAGAAGTCCGGCGAGCCCTGTCGTCGTACGCCCGGGGTCATGACGCGGGGGGTGATTTCGGGGACGTAGTAGGAGAGGGCCATATTGCCGTCGTTTCCGGGCTTGGTCTCGACGAGGGCGGTCCCTTCAAAGAACGTCCAGTCCACCTTGCATTCCTCCTTCACGCGTTCACGGGCAAGTGAGCCATTCTTGAAGCAGATCAGGCTCATACAGCCACCCGTGGGATTGCCGAACACGTGGCCGCAGCCGTTGGGGTCGGTTTTCATGGCGGGCATGGCGGCGAAGAAGGTGTCGCTGGTGCCCAGGCTGATGACGGCAACACCGGGTTCCGAGGCGCCGACGCCGACCAGGCTGCTCGGGTTATCGCCGGTCCAGAGGATCACGGGGACGCCGGGCTTAAGCCCGTATTTGGCAAAGTAGGCGTGCAGGCCGCCGGCGGTTTCCGTCGCCGGGCGGGCCGGGGGAAGCTTGTCGCGCAGTCCGGGAGCCGTGGCATCGAGGGCAGCATTGTCCCAGTCGCCGGTTTTCAGGTTCAGCAGGTTCATTCCGGCCCCATCCCCGAAATCGATCGGCGCATGCTGGCCGATGAGGACGGAGCACATGAAGGAGGAGACCAGGTGAATGCGGTCGGTATTGGCGTACTCGGCGGGACTGGTCTTGAAGAATCGCCGGATCTGCGGGCCGGTGAACCGTTCAATCGCCGGAGAGCCTGTGTCGGTTTGCAGGCGCGGTCCGACCGCCGCCTCGATCTCGCGGCATTCGGCGGAAGTGGAGCTGTCCATCCAGATGGGGGATGTTTTTCGTGAGAAGGCGGGGGTGAGTTGGTTCGCCAGTGTCTTGGCGGGATTCAGGCCGGCCAGGATTTTCGTGCCCTGAGCATTCAGGTAAACCGAGCCGTGTTGCTGTCCGTCGCCGCTGATGGCGCGGATATCGCCCATGGCGACGCCCGTCGCCTGGAGCCGGGAAAGAACGAGATCCAGTGCGGCCAGCCACATCTGGGGCGGGGAGTGTTTCACCAGGGGGTCGGGGTTGGCGAGCACGCCTTCCGGGCACCCGTATTCAGGAAGATCCTTTCCGAAGTTCACGGCGGCTGAGGCGACGATTTTCCCGAGATCGGGATCGATGACCAGGGCTTTCATGCTCTGGGTGCTGCTGTCGAGGCCAAGGTAGAGTGACATGGAAAGGCTCCTTAAGGATTCAAAAGAAAAAAAACCGGGGACGCCCATGACTGGACGTCCCCGGAGAGGGGATCATTACAGACTGTCGTTGAAGAGAATCTCCAACATTTCCTGGCGACCGCTGGTCAGTTTCGGTTCGCCATTCTTCAGCACCCACTTCTCGAGGGCGACGGCATCCATCTTGCCCTTGAGGATGGCTGAGCCGACGCCATTGGTCCAGCTCGCGTAGCGGTTGGTAACGAACTTGTCGTAGGCCTTGTTCGACAGCATCCTGTCGGCCACCAGCAAGCCACGGGCAAACGTGTCCATGCCGCCGATATGGGCGTAAAACAGGTCGAGCGAGTCCATCGAGCCGCGACGGCACTTGGAGTCGAAGTTGAATCCGCCGGTGCCCAGACCGCCCGACTCGAGTACGACCATCATGGCCGACGCCGCAGAGTAGAGGTTGGTGGGGAACTGGTCGGTATCCCAGCCCAGCATCAGGTCGCCGGTATTGGCGTCGATGCTGCCGAGCTTGCCTTCGGCGGCGGCGACGGTCAACTCATGCTCGAAGGTGTGACCCGCGAGTGTGGCGTGATTGGCCTCGACGTTGATCTTGAAGTGCTCATACAAGCCGTGGGCGCGGAGGAATCCGAGCACGGTGGCGCTGTCGAAGTCGTACTGGTGCTTCGAGGGCTCTTTCGGCTTGGGCTCGATCAGGAACTGGCCCTTGAAGCCGATCTTCTTCTTGTAGTCCACGGCGGTCTGGAGGAACCGCGCGAAGGTTTCCTGTTCGCGGGAATAGTTGGTGTTGAGGAGCGTCTCATACCCCTCGCGACCACCCCAGAACACATAGTTCTCACCACCGAGCGTCTTGGTGGCGTCCATGGCGTGCTTGACCTGCGCCACCGCGTAAGCGAAGACATGCGCATCGGGGTTCGTTCCGGCGCCGTGGGTGTAGCGGGGGTTGGAGAAGAGGTTGGCGGTACCCCACAGCAGCTTGATGCCGGTTTCCTTCTGAAGCTTCTTGGCCAGCTTGACGATGGCGTCAAGGTTCTTGCAGGATTCGGCGAACGTGGCGCCCTCGGGAGCGATGTCGCGGTCGTGGAAGCAGTAGAAGGGAATGCCCATCTTGACGCAGAACTCGAAATTGGCGCGCAGCGTCTTCTCGGCGATCTCCATCGGGGAAGCACCGGCGGCCCATTCACGCGTCCAGGCGCCAGGCCCGAACATGTCGGCGCCATTGCCCTTCATCGTGTGCCAGAACGCGCAGGCGAAACGGAAGTGCTCGGCCATGGTCTTGCCGCGAACCTTCTTGCGGGCATCGTAATACTTGAAAGCGAGCGGGTTCTTGCTCTTGGGTCCCTCAAAACGGATGGGGGACTGTACCTTCGGGAAAAAGGCCTGTGTTGTCATGCTGTATCTCCTTTTGTTGATTAAATAAACAGCCGCTAACATTAGCGAAATTTCAGGGCGGTGCAATTCTCTTTTTTTGGCGCCCCCTGTAACGGCCCCCTTGCCTTTCAATAGCTGTCCTTGATGGCCTTGAACATGGCGAGGACGTTTTCGACGGGGGAGTTGCCCTGGACGTTGTGCACGGCGTTACAAACGAATCCGCCGTCCTTGTTGAAAAGTTCGATCCGCTCCCGGACCTCGCGGTACACATCCTCGGGTTTCTGGTACATCGTGTGCTGGGTGTTGACGACACCGCCCCAGAACGTGATGTCCCTGCCGAAGTTTTTCTTGAGCTGGACCGGATCCATGCCGGTGGCGGAGCATTGGACTGGATTGAGGATATCGAAGCCCGCCTCAATGAAGTCCGGGATAATCGAGTAAATTGCGCCACAGGAGTGGATGAATGTCTTCCAGCCGGACTTGGCGTGGATCAGGTCGTTGATCCGCTTGTGGTAGGGCATGAACATCTCGCGGTAGGAATCCCGCGAGATGAACAGGCCGCACTGCGTGCCAAAGTCGGTGCCGGTGATGACGGCTGATTGGACGCGGTCGCCGAAGATGCCGATGAGGGTCTCGATGTTCTTCAGTCCGTACTCGCACTGGCGCTCAAAGATGGCATGGACATATTCAGGACGTGCGGCCGTGGAAACATACCACTCCGTGATGTCGCGGACCCCCTTGGGGTGCTTGAGGAAGGGGGCGGGCACCAGCGCAATGTCGCCGAGAGCGGTACCTGGCACCATGAGGATGATTCCCGTGTCAGGCTCGTGCTCATCGATCCACTTGGCCTGCGCCTTGTAGTAGGCGATGTCCTTCTCGGTGAACAAGCCGAACTCCTCGAGGTTGTCCTCGGGGTTGAGCTTGTCCTCATCGATGGGCGGTTGGCGGATAATCGCGTCGAAGAAATATCCGTTCTTGGGCATGTGGCCGGAGGCGGGGACGGACATGTCGCCCTCGGGATACATCAGCCAGCCCCCGTCAGAGGCCGGGGTGACATTGAAGTTGCCAGGAACGAGGCAGGGGGTTCCGTCGAAGAGGGTGAAGGGTTTCCATCCGTTGGTCTCATAGCCGAACAGGTTGGTGCGTCCCCAGACGCCGGTTACATCCACACCGAGGGCGGTGCGGAGTTCGGTGTCCACCTCAGCCAGCATCTGGTAGGGTTCGACCACCTTGGTGGGGCTGGCCTTTGGGCCGATCAAGGCTTGCTTGAGCTTGTGCACGAGGGAGGTGTGAATTCCGGTAACGAAAGTTCCCCCGAAATCCACGCAGACGCGGTCGGGTTGGCGATGTTGAAGGGTAGCAATCAAGCGTTCACGACTTGTCATGGGCATATGAGACCTCTCTTTATTTTCTTGTTTTTGAATTACTTGCCAGCGGCCTTGGGCCAAACCTTGAGTTTCAATTGTCCGCCGTCAGGAATTTCGAAAGGACCGGGAGTCGGGATCTTCAGGTCCCGTTTCTTCCCGAAGTAGTCGGAGTTGATTGTCAGCGGGGAACCATCGGGATTTTCGAAGGGGAGTTTAGGGACAGCGGCCAGGCCCAGCAGGCTGGTGGTGACCAAGGGGCGTGCGGGGCCGGCGGACCAGGCCTTTTCCAGGGCGAAATCCAGGTAGAAGCCGTCCTCCCGTTCAACCAGTTGTGGCGTCAGGGCGGAATCGGGCTTCAGGAGCGGTGCCTTTTCGGATGAGCAGGGGGATGATCCCTTGAAAAACACGTTCCCCTCCATCCAGACGGGGAGGATCGGGTTGTTGTAGCTGTTAAGATTTGCCCGGTTGGCCAGCACGTTGTTATAGAAACGGTGGTCGCCGGAGGGATTGTCATGGAGTCCGGCCATTTCAGTGGAGTGTGCCTTCATCAAGGGGGTTTGACGCCCGTCATAACGATGCACCCGGATGGTTCCCATGATCAGGTTATGGGCATAGGCGCCGCCGCGTGAATCGGTGAGAAGGGTCTCGGGTGACAGGAAGAGGTTGTTCGCGACCAGGAACGGTCCATGATTCACTTCGCAGAACAAGTCCCGTCCGTTGTCGTGGAAGAGATTGCCTGTGACCTGTGTGCCCTGTGCCATCCAGTCCAGCCAAAGACCGGCATGCCCGGTGGTCCGGAAAATATGGTTGCCGCTGATTTTGACATCGATGGCGCCATGGAACTTGATCCCGCCCATTTCGGCGCCGCTGAACAGGCGCCGGACATGGATGTCATGGATGAGGTTGCCGGTAACGGTGCTGAAGGCGCAACCCATGCTGCCGACGATGCCGGCCTGTTCGCAATTGTAGATGTGGTTGTTGCGAACCAGGTGACTGCCGACGGTGGCCTTGTTCCAGCCGTTCGACAAGGCGCGCCGGACGCAGTCGGTGTAGGGATTGGCTGCGCCTGCAGCGTTGGTGTTATCGAATTCATCGCCATATTTCCCGAGGGCGATGCCGGAGCATTTGGCATTGCGGACGGTGTTGTTCTCGATGATCCAGCCCTTGCTCCAATGCGTGCCGATGATGCCTTTCTGCTCGGCGGAGGGCGGCGCCCAGTTGACGGCGGCATTCTCCAGCGTGAAGCCACGGACAGTGATATAGTTGATATTTGTCTGTGCAGGATAGAAAACGGTTTGCCGCACGTTGATCTCAACATTGGCCTCGTTGGGGTTGACGTTATTGAACTGAGCCCAGATTGTAGTGTTATCCTTGTCCACCTGGCCGAACCAGAGGGGTGTTCCGGCGACCGGTTTCATCACCTCGTCGAGGGTTCGTGCCTCGATCATCCAGTTTCCATCCAGATAGACGCAGCCGGTGTGGTGCTGCCGTCCGCGGGGATCGAACCAGTCGCCATGGATCAGGTCGCTATAGGGGTTGAAGGAGCCGAAGAAGGTGTTGGGGAGGGTGGTCTTCCAAGTGTCGCCACCCGCCTTTTCCCACTGCTTGACGGGCTCTGAGCCGGTGAGGATGACGTTTTCGCTCGCCGCGGCTTGGTAGGTGATGCGTTTTTTGTCGGATGTCCCGCCCCGCGGGGGGGAGACCTGTTCGCGGTAGATGCCTTGATGAACGGTAATCGTGTCGCCCGGCTGGGCCTTCAGCGCGGCTGCCGAGATCGTTTTGAGGGGACTCGACCGGGAGCCCCTGTTGGCATCATTCCCCTGGACTGAAACATGATATTCCGTGCGTCCCGCCAGCCATGCTGGAAGGGCCGGGGCGGAAGCAGGGATGGTGCTCGCGATCATCAGGGTCATCATCAGAAGGTGAGTTGTTTTCATGTTGATATTCCTTTTGTGTGAGCCTACCTCAAAATAAAATAGTATCAATTATCGTTTTTAACAGTGTGATGGTCGTTATTTTCCGGAAGGAAGGAGGCGGGCGAGGGAACGAAGGAAACACAACCGCTTTGCCGTAAAGGCGGAGAGATCAGGTGATTACGGCGATCCGCCGGGAGGGGGGATCGCCGCAGGTAAGGCTGACGCAATAACTGCTTATTCCGCCTTTACGCGGACATTCGCAGTATGCGAAATCGTCTTTGCCTTGACTGCTACACCGGCATAAGTCGTCGTGATCCGGCCAACGACCGGATACAAGACCCCGACGTACGAATAGTCGGAGAAAATAAACATCACAGTCGTGACATCGGTGCCGTATTTTTTGCGTGCCGCCTGCATCAATAATCCATATCCGTCACGGCCGGCGGTCACCATTCCCATGACAACCTTGGAGTTTCCCGTAGCCTCGACTTGTCCGAGAACCTCAAAATCAACCGAACTGTAATCATAGGTCCTGCTGAACGGGTCAAGCTTGAGCGACGTCTGCCGCTCAAACATGGATGTCGCGCATCCGGACATCATCATTACAAGCGAAACCATGCCAATCAAGACAATCACTCTTTTCATGTTACAGGCTCCTTTGTTAGGTTGATCCGGATATTATCACTCCGCAAAACCGAGTCAAACAATCCCCTGAATTTTAAAGGAAACAGGATCAATTCCGTCCCTTTTTAAGGACTGTTCCCTCAGGGCAAGTGGCGGAGCAGATCGCCTGGAAGTTGCCGGCCAGGATGATTGTTGTTTTGGCGGAATTGGGTTGGTGGGAGTGAGGTTTCGCGCTTGAAAACCCGGCAGAAGTGCGGGAGGGTGAGGAAGCCAGACTGTGTCGCCACCTCCGCGAGCGGGAGTTCGGTGTCGAGGAGGAGGCGGCGGGCACGGTTCATTCTCACCCGGGCGAATTCCCGTGCCACGGTCCGACCCAGGCGTTGGCGGAAGAGGTTGTCGAGGTGTGTCCGCCCGAAGCCAAGTCGGTCACAGAGGAGTTCGACCGTGAGCCCGCGGCAGGCTTCGTCGCGGATCAGGCGTGTGGCCCCGGCGATGATCGGGTGTGTGTCGGGCACGATGTCGGTGGACTGCCGTTCCACAATGCGGAGCGGGGGCAGGGCGATGCGGACGGGGAGATGAATTCTGACTCCTGACTCCTGATCCCTGTTTTTCTTCATGATCATCCTGTCCAGCGTTTCCGCGGCGGTGCGGCCGATGGCTTCGGTGTCGGGGGCGATGCTGGACAGGGTGGGGTGGGACATCTCGCAGATCAGGTGGTCGTTATCCAGGCCGAGGACAGTGACCTCCTCGGGGGCGCGGATATTGAAATCGCGGCATGCGTTGAGAATCTGTTGGCCCCGGATGTCGTTGCAGGCGAAGACGGCGATCGGTTTAGGGAGTTTGCGCAGCCATTTGGCAATGTCTTTTTCGTATTCCATTCCGCCCCGTTCGCGCAGGAAGAGATCCCGGCAGTTCCTGGTCCGGGATGACGGGTTGTAGCGGTCGCAGGAGAAGCCCTTGGCTTTGAGGTGGGTGGTGAACGCCGCATCCCGGCAGTCGGAGAAATAAATTCCGGGATAACCGCAGAAGGCGAAACGGGTGAATCCGGCCTGGATGAAGAAGGAGGCGGCCATCCGTCCGGCGGCATCCGGGTCGGTTTCGATCACCGGCGCACCCGGGAGGTGTCCCTGGCAATAGGCGTCCACCACCGGAATTCCCAGTTTACGCAGGGAGGCCGCGAAAGGTTTCGTGAAGACCTCGGCGATCAGGCCGTCAAGCTTGACTCGGGATAGCCAGGGCGGGGGTTTCAGGAACAGCCCGCTCTCCTGGGGATACAGGATCCAGTCATGTTCCCGGGCGTATCGGATGATGCCGGTCGTCACCCCGCGTCCGTAGGCCCGTGACGTTTCGATCAACACCCCGATATGCAAAGCCTTCTGTTTCATCCCAGCAGGTTCCGCCCGGCTACCTGGGCGGATTCATAGACTATGCGTACGGAGACATTGTGGGTGGCGGCGGCCTTGGCGCAGTCCTCGTATTCCGGGGAAGCGGTGACGGGGGTGCCGTGCCAGCGGCCGATCTTGATCCGGATCATTCCGTACTGGGTTTCGGCCTCGATGATTTCACGTTCAAGCATGGTGCGGCGGGTCAGATGTTCGCGCACGCCGAAGGTGGTGCTCTCGCTGAAGATCAAGTCCAGCATCACGGCCTTGAGATCCGGGGCGCAGAGCACGGTCAGGAGGGTGCCGGGCCGCTGTTTCTTCATCTGGATGGAGGCCGTGAAGGCATCGTAGGCTCCGGCAACCAGCAGTTTCTGAACGAGGGCACCGACCAGTTCCGGCGTGGTGTCGTCGATATTGGTCTCCAGCACCATGCAGATGTCGGGATCCTCGAGTTTGGCGGAGGGCGCCTCCAGCAGCGTGGCCCGGAGAAGGTTTGGGCGGCCATTGAGTTTGCGCTGACCGAACCCGTGTCCCACCGCCTTGATGATCCAGCCGTCGGGCCAGGTGGCGACAGAGTTCAGGGTTGTCAGCAGGGCGGCACCCGTCGGGGTGACCAGTTCAAAAGGCTCGTCGACGTGGCACACGGCAAAGCCCTTGAGCAGTTCCATCGTGCCGGGGGCGGGATTGGGGAAGGTGCCGTGGGCACATTGGATGGTGCCGTGGCCTTGGGGTAGGGGCGAGAACCCGACCTGGTCAACATGAAGCAGATGGAGGCACTGGCAGGCTCCGACGATGTCGGCGATGGCGTCCAGGGCGCCGACCTCATGGAAATGAACGTGGTCGGGGGTCGTTCCGTGAACTCGTGCTTCGGCCTCGGCAAGCCGTTCGAAGACGGCCAGGCTTTGCCGCTTGACCCCGGTGGGCAGGGGACTGTGTCCAATCAGGTGGCTGATGTCGGACAGATTCCGGTGGTGATGGTGTCCGGGGGCGGTATGGTCGTGGTGGGCGTCCTCATGGGTATGGACGGTGACGCGGGTGCCATGCAGGCCGTGTTCGGAGTGCTGGTGGGCCTCGACGGAAAGGGCGAAACCATGCAACGAGGCAAGCGACTGATTCAGGTCTGCCGGTCGCACGCCCAGGTCTATCAGGGCGGAGAGGATCATGTCCCCGCTTGCTCCTCCCACGCTGTCAAACCATAGAACCCGTTTCATAAATTTGCCTCGGTAGGTGCGTTGTCTATTCCGTTTTCCCCGAACTTCGACCCCTGACCCCTGACCCCTTGTTGTCTTTGTCCCGTCCCTTGTTGATCATGGCGGCGGCCACTCCGGCGCCGAAGCCGTTGTCGATGTTCACGACGGTAATGCCCGCGACACAGCTGTTGAGCATGGCCAGGAGGGCGGTGATGCCGCCCATGCTGGTGCCGTAGCCGATGCTGGTGGGGACGGCGATGATGGGGCAGTTGGTCAGGCCGCCGACCACGGAAGGTAGGGCGCCTTCCATTCCCGCGACCACGATCATGACCCGCGCTCTTTTCAGGACGGGAAGATGGTGAAGCAGGCGGTGCAGCCCGGCGACGCCGACATCAAAGACGCGCTCGACCTTGGCCCCCATTCTTTCGGCTACCAAAGCGGCTTCCTCGGCAACCGGGATATCCGTGGTTCCCGCCGAGAGCACGGCGACGCAACCGGTGGGGCGGGGGCGGGGGACCACGTCCAGTGTCAGGACCCGGGCGGCCTCGTGATATCGGATTTTCGGGAACTGCAACTTGACGGCGGCGGCTTGTTGCGGGGAGACGCGGGTGGCGAGGACATTCTGTCGCGCCTCGTGGAGGGCCGAGACGATCTTGATGATTTGCGGGGCCGTTTTGCCCTGGCAGAAAATCACTTCCGGAATGCCGCACCGGCGCAGCCGGTCGGTATCGATCCGGGCGAACCCGAGGTTTTTTTCCCGCAGTGCCTCGATTTGGCGCAGAGCCTTTCCGGGCGCCAGCGTGCCTTCCGCAACAGCCTGTATAAGCTTCCGCAAACTCATGGGTTACAGGATGAAAGAGAGCAGGGGTATAATCAAGCTTGAAGTCAGGGGTGAGGCTGGGGGCCTGTTATCCCCGTAAAAGAGGTGCAACCGCAGACGAACGCTGAAAACGCGGATGAAGAGAATGCCTTATCCGGCGCGGCGCGTGGGCACAGCCATGTTCAATTTTCAAAAAGATAGTGTCAGAATCCGTTTTCGGTACAATATCAATCAGTCGGGTTCATGTTAAAGGCATATTGAAATGGATGAAAATCAACTTATCCTGGCCTCCCGTGAAGGTGATCTTGAGGCATTCTCAGAGCTGGTAAAGGCCTACCAGGGGAATGTCCGTGCCTGCCTGGCGGTGCGTCTTAACAGTCCGTTTGAGTCGGATGACCTCGCTCAAGAGACCTTTATTGTCGCTTTTCGCAAAATCAAGGACTTTGAGCCCGGTCGCCCGTTTGGCCCCTGGTTGCGATCAATCGCCTTCAACCTCCTTCGCAATTTCCTGGCCAAGCACCGGGCTGAACCGGTCGGTCATTCTGAAGAACTGGCTTTGCTGGTCGATCAGCATATCGGGGCGGGATATTCGGAGAAGAATGAGTTGAACACCTTGCAGACCTTGCGCGAATGCATGGGGAAACTCGATGACTCCATGCGTCAGCTCGTCGAGTTGCGTTACCATGAGGACATGCCTCTGTCTGAACTGACCCGCACGCTCAATATAAACCATTCCACCCTGACCATGCGCCTCCACCGCATCAGGCTTGCACTCAAGCAGTGTATCGAGAATACACTGGGGGGTGTCACCACATGAATCCAAACCATGAAAAACTCCTCGCTGAATTCCTCGCGGAAAATGTGGCCGGAGAGGAGTTGCTTTCCGCCTGCCGAGCTGATCAGTGCGTGCTGGACGAACTTGCCGGTTTAACGGTGGTCGAGAGATTGCTTAAGCATCAGGCGCAGGATACGGGTGCCGAAACCTTTTCGGCTGAAGTCCGTGCCGTCCTGGCCGGAACCAATGATGCGGAAGCCTTTGCCCGGAAAGTTTACGCCCCGCTTGCGGCGGATGCCCGGTCCACGCCCTGGATTTTCAGGTTTCCCGCCCTGGCGGGGTTGGCCGCGGCAGCCCTGCTGGTGATAGCCCTGTCGTATATGTTTTTTGCCAGCCGGCCGGTGGCGGTTCTC
>JAABPW010000362.1 GCA_011391785.1 Verrucomicrobiota bacterium | reverse complement strand
CGGGATGGTGGACCACCGAGGCGTACACCTTCTTGTAGCGTCCGGTCGGATCCGACTCAATGGCCGTGGCCATCAGCTGGGTCCGCCACAATTCATTCAGGCCGTCCTTGAAGGGACACGCCTCCGGCTTCTGGAGGTTCGCGGGCGGGAACGCCGCCTTGTTCTGCAGGGTGATTTTCCAGTAATTGAACTTCTTGGCGGTGTGGTAGTAGCAGTTCTCCCGGCCGCGCCTGGCGGCGGCATTGCTGTCGCAGGCATCCTTATGCCGGTTCTCCGGGTTTCGATACGCACCGCAGCCGATGAACTCATCCTCCGTCAGCTTGTGCTTGATCAACCAGAGGCACACTTCGCCCTCCTGGTTCCGGTAGGCGATGGCGATATCGGCATTCGTGCCGCCCTGGGCGCCATGGTCCCCCAGCCGGTTGACCCCCTGGTCCCAGAACTCGAGCCGGAGCCCGCGGTCGAGTTCCTCGACCGCAATCGACCTCAGGTCCGGCTTCACGGCCCTCAGGATCCGGGCGGCGGCCACCGGCGACTCCATGAGCGGCAGGAACAGGTTGGCGCAGGCGACCTGCGAGCTGGCCATGTGGCCGGCAAACTTGTGCGTCTTGAAGGGGAACTTCTTCTGGTGCGCAAGGAACCGCGCCCTGACCGGGGCATAGAGGTGCGGCAGTTTCGCCTGCAACCCGCCCGGCAGGATGACGTCATACATCTTCCCGCCAAAACTGCCCGGCTGATCGGAGATGTTGCGGCTCTTCCACTCGCACAAATGCCGGTACAGTTTCTCCTGGAAGTCATTCAACTGCCCCGGAATCTGGTAACTCTTCATGGTCATAGTCGTTCTCTTCCCCCATCAACTCCCGTGTTTTCAATCGTGTCGGTCGACATCCTCTCATAATCATTATCTTAATCATATTCATAATCCTCCCCCCCGCTTATCCGGTGAAGAGAAGATTTCACCACGGAGGAGCGGAGGTTTGAGGGAGAGGAAGAGAGAGAAGAAATGTTGCGGGATTTTCCCGCAGCGGAAATACCCCTGCAGAAAAATCCCGCAACTCTTTTCCTGGGAGGGAAATCCGAGCCAGAGCGTCAAGACGAACAGGTCTTCATACCGGAGGAATTCAGCCCCCTCACCTCAATCCTCTCCCGCAGGCGGGAGAGGAAGAAGATCCCCTTCCAAGAAAAATGCTTTCATTCTTTCTTCTCCCCGTTCTGACTCCTGACTTCTGTCTCCTGTCTTCTTCTTCCACTGCCAACTTGACAACGGCTTTCTCCAGACACATTCTTCCTTCATGAATAGATTGATTCTCTGCGCTCTGCTGGTTTGGGTGGTTTTGGCCGGGGAGGCCTCGGCCCGGTTCGGGGAGACGCCGGATCAATGCCTGTTGCGGTACGGCCGGACGGTAACCAATCTCGCGGGCTATGCCTCCGTGGAGCGGGTGGCGATCCACACCAAGGGCGATCTTTTCATCACCATCGTCTTCTTCAAGGGGGATGACAGCAAGCCCACCGCCGGACTGATTCTCTACAGCATGCTCAAGCCACTTTCGTACCTCAATCAACCTGTCGCCGACCTGCTCCCCGAGGACGAGAAGGGCATCCTGGCCACAGTCGAGGGTCCCTGGAAAATGGACGGCCCAGGGAAAGCGGACGCCCCCCCGCTGAAACAGCTATCGAGCCCGAAAACCCTGAGCGGCACCAAGCACACCCTGGGCAGCTCCGGCCCCAAGGTCAAGCCCATCACCACCAGCGCCGGGATCAAGGCGGACTCCGGCGACAAGATGGCCAAGGCGATCGAGGATGTCCTGCCCCTGCTCTACTTCCGCCAGCCCAGCTACACTCCCGTCCCACTCAGCCAGAACGGCCTGCGGATTTTCTCCTACCGCGTCCTGAACGGCATCGTCATCTGCTCGTCCGACAAAATCCCCGCCCTCGCCCAGTGGGCCGCCCACCAACGCGAGGAAATCGCAAAGTCGGTCGCAGTCCCGAAAATTAAGTATTAAAGTTCTTCCAGGATTAGCGCGGGCCGATCTATTGCAGGAATCAGGTTTCACCGCCCGCTGCGCTCGAAACACAGGGTTTTTTCTGATCCTGTCCCTGAAACCCAACCGGCTTTACACCTCACCACCCTGACAACATGTCTTTGTAATCTTCGTTCAGCATGATGATTCCTGCTCAGGGATGAAACCTCTTCAGTAAGGGGCCAAACAAGACCAAGTCGACTACTCGGCGTCCCGGGAACGAATTGATCGTTCTGTTCACGGGAGAGGTGACTAATTCGAGTAATCCTGCGTTTCATTCCCTTTTTGTATCATCCCTCATCCTGGCTATCAATTCATTACTCCGGACCGCCAGCCCTCACCCTCCGGGCTTTCGTGAGGCAAGGGTGTCAGAACGATAAATCATGGGTATATCAGGAGCAAAAGAACGGGAGCGGAAGAAGAGTGTAAGGGGTCAGTTACAGGGAAGGGGCGTCCCCGTGGCCTTCCTGCCCTGAGCGAAGTCGAAGGGGTGCCACGGGTCGCAAAAATGTCCGTTTCCCGCCACGCAAGGTGGCAGGGCACCCCCCTATAACTGTCCCATTACAGAAGAGTGGCAATTTTCTCGGCCCCATGCTTTATTGTGCGCCTTGACGGACAGGGGAAAGAGGGGAATCACTTATGACGCTTGCCAACCTGATCATGTATTCGTTGCTGGTCGGGGCCGGTCTGGCCCTGGTGATCATCATCTGGGATTACGCCAAGGGGTTGCGCAACTCGCCGCGCGACATGTGGCTCCTGTTCCTCTACAAGATCCTCGAGTATTCCGCCTATGCCGCCACCAATATGACGCTGGTTCTGTGGCTGTCGAAGGACTGCGGGCTCAGCGACATGAAGGCCGGGTTGTGGATCTCAGGCTGGTCGATCATCCTCTCCGTGATGGGGATGGTAGCCGGATCGCTGGTCGACACCCTTGGCCTGCGCAAGACCCAGATCCTGTCGGTGCTGTGTATCATCTTCTCGCGGGTCATGGCCGCGTTCCTGACCGACCCGGTGCTGGTCTTCATCTTCGCCTTCATCCCGCTCGGTATCGGGTTCGCCATCGTGGGCCCCCTGATCTCGGTGGCGATCAAGCGCTTCACCACCAAGGAAGGTGCCGCCCTCGGGTTCGGCCTCTTCTATGTCCTGATGAACATCGGCTACGCCATCGGCGGTGGGTTCTACGACTGGGCGCGCGGGTTCTACGCCACCCGTGATGCCGCCGGCAAGGTGCTCGATGAAAACGCCGGAACCATCCTGCTGGGCCACCATTTCTCCACCTACCAGATGGTGTTCGTCTTCGGCCTGGCAATCACCTGTGTCAGCATGGTCATCACCTTCTTCATCCGGGACGGGGTCGAAATGAAGCCCGATGGCACCGTGGTGGTCAATCCCCCCAAGCCCGCCGGCCACTGGCTCACCGCCATCAGGACCACCGCCGTCGACACCTGGAGCCTGATCGTGAAAACCGCCTCCCACCGCTATTTCTGGCTTTTCATGGGAATGCTCACAATCACCCTCTTCGTCCGCTTCGTCTTCTTCCACTTCCATTACACCTTCCCGAAGTACGGGATCCGCGTCCTGGGTGAAGGCGCCAAGATCGGCTCGATCTTCGGGGTGCTCAACCCGGTGCTGATCGTCTTCCTGGTCCCCCTCGTCGCGTCCCTCACTAAGAGGGTGAGTTCCTACAAGATGATGATCATCGGGGCCACGATCTCCTCGCTGGCCTGCTTCATCGCGGTGATCCCGGCCTCCTCCCTGGCGGGACTGACCAATACGGTTTTCGGCGAACTGGTCTTCGTGAAATGGCTGGGCCTGGCCCCGGATGCGGCGGCGCTGGCACTGGCACCCCCGTCCCCCGCCTACTGGCCCCTGATCATCATGATCACGGTGTTCACCTTCGGCGAGGCCGTCTGGTCGCCCCGCCTGATGCAGTTCACGGCCGAGATCGCCCCCAAGGGCCAGGAGGGCACGTACATCGCCCTTTCCGTCCTGCCCTTCTTCCTGGCCAAGTTCGCGGTCGGTCCGATGTCGGGCTGGCTGGTCAAGACCTACACCCCGCTCGACGAGGCCGGCAAGGCCCTGGCGTTTTATCCCCACCACCAGGTGATCTGGCTGTGGATCGGCGGCATGGCCATATTGACCCCGATCGGACTCCTCCTGTTCAGGCACTGGTTTATCAAGGGCCCGGCCCTGGCGGAGAGCCTGACCGAGGCCGAGGTCAAGGCCGGCGCCGAGAATGAAGGCCTGGCGTAAGCCCTCCCATCAGGATATCCCTGAGTTGGCCATCGGGGATTCCCTGTTTCTTCAGGAATGTTAACAATTTGGCGTTATCTGGTTGCTCAGGACGTGAAGTCCAGTAATCTCATGAAGTGACCGGATGTTGACTGGAGGGATTCGACCATGAACATTTTTTCGCATCAGAACCTTGAAACAAAAACGCACTGCTTTTCCCTGCTGGTCATGTGTCCAGCCCGCAAGAACCTGCCCAGTTGTCCGCTCTATAAAATCAGGCAGCAAAACTTCAGCGAGCGCGTCACCTGGCTCAAGCACCTCAGCACCGCGGAAATGGAGAAAATCTCCAGACACCATGCGGAGTGTTACCACACGGTCAAGAATTGAGAACACTACCCGCCGGCATTCTCCCCATCCGCATTCTTTGCGTTCATCCGCGGTTCATTCTTTCTCTGAAGGTTTTTCCTCCGGGAAACGTCTTATCTGTCGGGAGATAGGGCGATACCCTGTCTCTGTTTGACTTCAGGCCGCAAGAAAGTCAAATTTGGCCACGGGTCTGCCCCGCGTTGCGGGGCCGTAGCCAGATTTCGGGCTTCTTGAATAGCGAGGGAACCATGACTCAGATTAAACGATCGGTTTTGTTTGTGATCCTGCTGGCGTGTTTCTGCACGGGAGGGATTTCCGGGCGCAGCCCCCTCAAGATCGAATACCCGGGCAAGATTGTGGATTGCCAGGGCATCGCGGCACTGCAGCCCCCCAGCCAGGAGCGCTGGACGCCCCTCGCCCAGGGAATGTTCGTCGACCGAGGCGACCTCATCAGGACCGATCCGCGCGGGGCCAACGCCGTGCAGGTCCGCCTTGCCGGCGGGGGCGGTTTTATCACCGGGCCCAACAGCCTCGTGCAACTGGTCAACCCCGCATCCCTGAAAATCGACCGGGGCGAAGTGGAAATCACCGCGCCTGACAAACAAACGCTGACCGTCGGGCTGCCGGGCGGGAAAACCGAAACCATCCGGGGAACCGTCGTGATCCGGGCCACCGAGGGCCGTTACGAAATGCTCAAGAACGAGCCGGCCTGGCTCAAGTACTTCAAGGGCACCCTCGCCAAGGAACCGATGGGATCGCTGCTGGCAACCGTCGAGGGGCGCAACCTCCCGCTGACCCTCGGCTACCATAAGGTCACCGTCGATATCCGCGACCAGATCGCCAGGACCACGATCGAGGAGTCGTTCGTCAACAATACCGAGGGCACCCTGGAGGGCGTCTTCCATTTCCCCCTGCCGCAGGATGCCTCAATCTCCGGGTTCGGAATGTGGATTGGCGATGAACTGGTCGAGGCGGACGTGGTGGAGAAGCAACGCGCGAGGGAGATCTACGAGACGATCCTCCGCGAGCGCCGCGATCCGGGCCTGCTGGAATGGAGCGGCGGCAATATCTTCAAGGCGCGCGTGTTCCCCATCTTCGCCCACTCCGAAAAGCGGATCAAGATCACCTATACCCAGGTACTCCCCATGGAGAACGGGAAATACCGCTACAGCTACGCGCTTCAGTCGGAGATGCTCAAGCAGTTTCCCCTGCGCGAACTGGCGGTCACGGTGCGGCTTTCCTCCCAGCAACCCCTGAAGGCCGTGACCTGCCCCTCGCATGATACGCGGCTGACCCAGGCGAAGAATTCGGCGCAAGTCGAATTCTCCGCCAAGGAATACACGCCCAGCAAGGACTTCGAGGTGCAGGTCGAGATCGGCCAGTCCCCGGAAATAGTGGTCATCCCCCACCGCCGCGGAGAGGACGGCTATTTCCTCCTGCAGGTGGCCCAGCCGGATTCCGGGCGTGGCGGGAAAAGAGCCCTGATCAACGACGGTCCGCCGCTGGACGTGTGTGTCATGGCGGACACCTCCGCTTCCATGGACAAGCAACAGCGTAAGCTCCAGGACGAGTTTATCGCGACCCTTGCGGGAGCGCTGGGCAAGAACGACCATTTGCGGGTTTTCGCGGTGGATATGGATTGCCACTGGATTTCAGCGTCGAACCTGGATTCAGTCCGGGATTTCCTGTCGCACCGCGCCTCGCTGGGTACCACCGACCTCGAGAAGGTCTTCGGCAAGGTCTTCGCCGTGGCCGGGGAGACGACCCAGATCATCTACCTCGGCGACTGCGTCGACACCACGCGCGAGGCGGATCCGGTCGAGACCGCGCAGCGCCTGAAGCGGCTTTATGCTGCCAAGGGCAAGGGAACCGTGCATGTCGTGGCCACCGGCAGCAGCTTCGAGTCGGGTGTCATGAAGGCCTTGGCCAGCGCCAGCGGCGGATCCACCCGGCGACTGCAGGGCAATACCCCCGCGCGCACCGGGGTCATGGACTTGCTGGAGGAAATGACCCGTCCCGGTATCCGGGACATGAAGGTTGAATTCAGCGGCGTAAAGGTGGCACGCGTCTACCCTGCGGAGCTCCCGAACCTGCCGGCGGGCAGGCAGCAGATCGTGCTCGGCCGCTATCTGCCGGCCGGGTCCGACCAGTCCGGCAAGGTCACGGTCACCGGCACCTTCAAGGGGAAGCCCGTTAAATACAGCGCGCCCTTTACCGTGAAGGACGCCGAATCGGGCAACTCCTTCATCCCCCGCCTGTGGGCGCGCCTGCATCTGGACATGCTGCTGGAACAGGGCAGCTCCGAGACCATCAAGGACGAGGTCATCGCCCTCTCGGAGGAGTATCACATCATGACTCCCTACACCTCCTTCCTGGTGCTGGAGAGCGATGCCGACCGGGAACGGTTCAAGGTCACACGCCGGGTCACCATGCGCGATGGCGAAAAGTTCTTTGCCGAAGGACGGGACAAGGCCGGCACCGAGCTCCGCCAGAAATACATGAAGGTTGCCGGAAAATGGCGCCAGGACCTGCGCCGGACCATCCTTGACGAGCTGCTGGAACTCGGACGGCAGGATTACGCCCAACTGGCGCCTGCTTATGACATGTGGGATGGAAGGGTCTTCGCCCCCGGCTCCTTCATGGCATCCGGAAAAGGAGACAAATATGGCATGGGCTCATCCTACAATGGCAGAATCCTGCGTATGGATGCCCGTGTAAATTCCATAGATGACCTTGATTCTTTCGGGGTTGGCAGTGAAGTTGATGGCGGAGGCAAGTCCGGTGGGGGCAGTGACGGAGATAGCTTCTTTGATGACATCAGTGAAGCGAAGCAGACCGCGGCGGATGAACCCGGGAGGCCGATGCCCATGGAGGACTTTGAGCCCTTGATGGAAATGGAAGCAAAGGAAATCCTATGGGCCGCCCCCGCGACTACCGCGCCCAGTCAAAGGCTGCTTCGCGCGGAAAAAGCCAATATAAGCATGAACTGGAGTTCCGGCTATACGGCCGCCCTCCAAATTCGCTCACCGGTGTTAATGAAGGGGTTATATGCCCAACGCAGACTGGGCGCAGGAAAACCCGGCAGGGGCTATTATGATGATCGCGCCTGGCAGCCTTATTGGAATTCCTGGATCGAGCAACTCTTCCCTCCCGTCCCGGATCCTCCCGCCACGCCGTCGTTAAGGACTCCGCCGCCGCAAAAGAAGTCGGACTGGCCTGAGGCCATCAAGGCGTTGTCGGAAAGCCTGCTGCGCCAGCCGGCGCTGGATGACATGACTGACGCCCTGGAGCTTATCATGGACACAACCGTGTTCGATGACCAAGGGAAGGTTTCAGGGAAAGCTTCAGTCAATACCCTGTATTCCCCCGCCAGCTGGATCAGCCGGCTCCAGGAGAGCGGGGGCCGCTCCCGGATCGATTGGAGTGACGGCAAGGCCCGCGCAGCCTTCCTGCCCTGTTTCCAGTTGGGCAGGCAACGGGCCTTCGTCGAAAGCGACCGGAAACTCCTCATGAGCTATTCCCCTCCCTTTACCGACTATTCGCTGACCTCATTGGAGGATTCGTATCCCGGGTATACTCCGACCCTGACCGACCAGGGAGCGGGCACCGTGCTGCTCTCGCTTGCGAACACGAACGTAAACAACGACTACAGCATCGAGATCCTGGTCGACACCACACGCAAGGTGGTCCTTGAGACCCGGTCGCGATGGCGTGGAGCCCTTGCCTCCACGGTCATTTTCAGCGATTTCGTGAAAGCGGGCGGCAGCTGGTGGGCACGCCGGATTGAGATCAAGGACAAGACGGGTGCCATCAGTCAGCAGGCCACCCTCAAGGTCCGGGAGATCAGCAAGATGGAATACGGCAAGGCGTTTGCGGCGATGACGCCTGCCACCAAGAACGCGATCATGATCCCCCATCCCCTTCCCGACTATGCGGCGGCGCGGCAGGCAAAGCAGGACAATAAAATGGAACTTGCCCATTACCTGACCATGATCAGCTTCTATTCCCAGACCTCGCAACTGGAGAAGGCGCGGGAGATCTGGAATACCGCCTCCAGCCTCACCGCCGGCAGGGCGGGCGGGAGCTGGATCAACCTCGCGGTCATGCTCCAAACCAGGCGCCATGAGGAGGCGAAGCAGGATATCCTGGCCAAGGCGAAGCAGGTGGCGGGTGGCGGGCAAAGCGATGAGCTTTCCATCGCCAACCTCCTCTACAGTTACCTGCAAAGCATGGGCCAGCAGAACGAACAGCTCGACTTCCTCGACTCCATCCGTCCCGTCTATGAACGGCAGGAGAAGTATCTCCACAGTGATACAACCTGGAAGCGCAACCATGCCCAGGCGCTTTCCCAGGTAGGCCGGCGGGGCGAGGCGCTGGCGGTGTGGAAGGAACTTACCCGTCAGCTTCCCCAGGATACCGGTCTCGCGATCAACTATGTCAGCGCGCTGATCGAGGACAACCAGCTAGAGGAAGCCTATGCGTGGCTTACCGGTCAGCTCCACCAGACCGGGCTTTGGAATCAACAGAAGCGTAATAGCATCAGGCTCTCTGTGATAGGCCAGCTTGAGAACCGGATCGATACCGACAAGTGGCTGGAATTCCTGGCTGAATGGACCCGTGAAGGATCGGCTCACCAAGCGGCCTACAAGAAATACCTGGAGGCCCTGTACCGGATGCAGCAGACCGAGGAAGCACACCGGCTGATCGAGAAATGGACCGCCGCCGGGGTTGCCCTGCTCAAGGAGGAGGCCGCACAGAAGCGCAAGATTCAGGAGTACGGCGAGGAGTCGGAAGCCCGGCAGAACATCATGGCGCAGATGCAGGCCGCCCTGGAGCAGATCCTCGGCCAGCACAACTATTACAGCAGGACTACACTGGACAAGCGCTGGCACCCGCTGCTGGCTGGAATAGTCCGGGACAGCTACCGTGTGGAATCTCTAGTCTCCGTGACATCCCAGATCATGCAGCATCATCTCTTCAGCCAACTGCCCGAGGCCGCCGAGTTGAGGAAGGAATTCAAGAAGACCCTCCTGTCCGAATTTGACACCCTGAGCCCGGCCTTGATCGCCCAACTATCCAACTGGATCGCCTCCAATGATCCCAAGGTGGAGAAGGAAGAATGGGCGGGCCTGGCCGTGAAGCTTGAAAGCCTGTGGGATAGCGGCAAACTGACCGTTGAGAACCGCGCCCTGATTGCCACCACCTTGGTTTCCGTGCTGGATCGCGCCCAGGATCCCGAGGGGATCACCCGCTTCCTGCGGAAGCAGTGGAAGAACGGGCCGGAAATCCACAAGCGCACGTATCTCACCAGCCTCTATCTCAACCTGCTGGAAAAACCCTGGACCCAGGCGAATGAAACCGAACTGTTCACCCTGTTCAGGGAATTCGGCACCGGCACCGAGCCGGAGGAAACCAGGCGGCTGGCCATGATCCAGGCGCTGATGGACACGGTTGACGCGATGATCAAGGTCAGGACGGCGGCCAGCCTTGAAACAGTCAAGGGCAAGGAGGACCTCTCGCGGATCGAGTACCGCAAGCTTGTCGCGGCTCACGAGAAGACGGCCCGGGAGGGAATGGTCAAGCGGCTTGAGTCCGAATTGTCCACGCAGGATCCCGCGCTGGGGCCCTGGCTGAAAATCGAGCGGCTCTACCTCGAGATGAAACTTGGCCGGGAGGCGAAACCGATCGCGGCCGCCTGCTGGAGCCTTATGCCCCCCGCCCCACCGGTCACCAAGCCCGGGAAGCACGGGGAGGCTGATCTGGTGCTGGCCACGCTTGAATCCAAGCTGATGGACCGGTGCCTGGCCACGCTGTCCTGCCTGGCGGCGAAGCAGTCGGCCGACCCGGCGCTGGTCGGGCAATTCCTCGCCTTTGTCGACAAGGGCATTGAACTCAATCCCCATGAGCCCTACTGGCGCCAGCAGAAATACCGCCTGCTGGTCGCGCGAAACGAGCCGAAGCCGCTGGAGGAGGCCCTGCGCGGCTGGATCAGCCCGGATAACGCGGACGACACCTGGCGGCTGGCGCTCGGGTATCTTCTCGCCGAACTGGACCGGGTTGATGACGCCGTGAAGCTTTTCGAACAGATCGAAAAGAACGACGGACTCGGGAGCAGGGACTACGCGATCATGGCAGGCTGGTACCTGGTGCTGGATCAAAAGGAGAAACATGAGGAGGCGTTGCTCAAGGAACTGATGGTCGTTGATGAGTACGAACTCGATAACAGGCTCCAGCGGCTCCTGTCCCCCTGGTACCGGAATACCCTGAACGTTCCCGAAGAGCTTGATCCTGTTACGTTCAAAATCTTCACCGCGTTGTTCAGGAAATCGGTTCGTCCGGAAAATTACGTATACCGCCTGCGCGAATTCTATCGCTATACAAAAGACTTCCGCCTGCTGGAATGCATGTCGGAAGGCATGCTCGGGCATACGGCGGAGCAGGTTTATCCTTATGCGGGAGGATTAAGGGGCCTGCTTGGCAATGTCCGTGAAGAAGCCTCGGTAGACAGTGCCCTGGCGCATCTCGCCAAGGTGCGGGCCCGCGCAAAGACCCGGGTGGATGAACGGGCGCTGGATATCCTCGAGATGCTCCTGTGCCGGCGTGCGGCGGAAGTCGGAAACCAGCCCGGTCCGCACATTGAAAAGGCGCTGGCGGCCATGCAGCGGGCGTTCAAGGGCGACTGGCAGACAGGCGAGCGCAGGCTCATGGCGTCCCTGTTGAGGGAGCTCGGAAAAATGTCCAGCGAGGCGCTCCGGGACGAGCAGCTGCGCGAGCTCAAGGAGCTGGCCGGATGCCGCACGGAGCCGGAGCAGGACCGGATGAACATCGCCGTGGAGTATGCCGTCATGCTTTACGAGTACTCGCGTAAAACCGAAGCCATCGACCTGCTGGAGGCGACCCTGGCCGAGCACCGGAACCTCAACCACGGCTTCCTCGCGGCGTCGGCCAATGTGGCGCTCGAGACCTTCATCTCCCAGCTGGAAGGCATGGGTCAATTTTCGCGTGCGGAATCCTTCCTGGCGCACGAACAGGCGAACCCCCTCAACGCCCAGCAGCATTACTTTTTTATCCAGCGCATGCTCCGCCTCTACAATAACGCCATAGGCGTTAAGGCGACCGTCTCCTTTGGCAGCGGGCAGCCCGTTTTCGAAAAGGTGCTGGATCTTTACATCAGCGAGCTTGCCCGGAGCGACCAGAATCACAGGAACCAGGTGTTCAGCCGGGTCACCGAGTTTTTCAGGACGTCGAAAACGGCGGCCCTCGACGTGAGCCGCATGAGGGCGTTCGCCTTCGAGTCCTTCCCCGGATTGATCAGGAAGGAGACCAACCCGTACAACTACCAGAATCAAGTCCAGTCCCTGGGGTCCGCGCTGCGTGACGTACTGGACGCCCGCACGGCGCTGGAGTTCCTGATCATGATGCTCGAGACGGAGCCGGACTGGCTCCGGTTCCAGTCCTATTCCGGATGGAGCCAGCAATCCTACCAACTCGGGCAATACCGGTCGGAGGCCAAGGATATCGGCGCCCTGGCGGAGCGTCTGCTCAAGATCGTGCTCAAGGAGCTGCGGCGCGACCTTGAGTTCCGCGAGCCACGCAACCGCACCCTTTATTCACTCAACCATTACTTCTGGGAAGAAAAGACGGATGCCTTCCTGGCCGTGGCCGAGGACGTCTGGCGCGCGCAGACCAATTCAGGTGCGGCGGCACTCCACATTTCGGGTTACCTGTGGGATGGGCTGGCTAAGCGCGAGCGGGCGGCCGGGTTGCTACGGGAAGCCTACCACCAGGACCTGCTGGACGAAGGCGGAAAGGCGCAATATGTGAACCGGTTGCATGAGCTCGGACGCTACGAGGAATCGGTGCCGGTGCTCGAAGGCCTGGTCATCCAGAACCCGGACCAGGTCACCTATCGCGCGCAGTTGATGACGGCCTGTTTCCATACGAGCCGGCAGGAGCTGCTGGACCAGACCCTTGCTGGGGCCGACAAGTATTTCCATCAGCCCGGCAAGTGGCAGGAGGGCGTGGTCTACACGCTGGCGAAGGGGTGCCTGGACGTGAAGTATTTCCGGGAGGCGGCGGCCTATTACAACGAGGTGATTGCGATTCACAAGCGGAGCCAGCCCCGGAACGAAACCGGAAACGGCCAGCTCTCGCAATACTACCGCGAACTGTCGCATGCCTACACCGGACTCAAGATGACCGCCGAGGCAGTGGATGCCGCCAGCGGCGCCGTGGTCACCTGGGGCGAAACCCACCGCAACCGCGCCGACGCCCTCCAAGCCCTGGAGGCGGTGGTCAAGGATGCGCCCGACCTGGATTCCTACGTCAAGCACCTGGAGGCTGAGGCGGAGAAGACCGGTCTCGAGAACCCGATCCTGCGCAAGGCGGTCGCCAAGGCCTACCTCGCCCGGGGCCAAACAGCCGAGGCGGTCAGGCATTTCAAGATCGCCCTCGAGACGCAGCCGAATGACCGGGAGACACACGAGGCGCTGGTGGCCGCCTACGACAAGCTGGGCGACAAGGCGGGGGCGACAGCCTGCCTGCTGGACGCCGTTGAGCTTTCGCGCCGCGACATCGCCCTCTACCGGTCGCTGGGTGACCGGTACGTGACCCAGCTGAAGAACGAGGTCGAAGCCGAGCGGGCCTATGCGAGCATCGTCGAAATGCTCCCCTCCGAGTCCGAGAGCCACACCCTGCTGGCAGAGATCCGGCAGACGCAGGGCCGCTGGGACGAGGCCATCCATCACTGGCGGCAGGTGGGCCGGATCCGCTCCCTTGAGCCCACCGGCTACCTCAAGCTGGCCCAAGCGCAGATTCAGGGGAAGAAGTTTGACGATGCCCGGGACACTCTCCGGAAGCTCGAGAAGCGGGACTGGCCGGAACGTTTCGGGAACATTCCGGACCAGGTCAGGGAACTCAGAGGCAGAATTCCGTAGGTTAGGGCATCAGGTAAAGTCCCTGGTCATTATCAGGGTTTTACCTGATGGCGCGATTTTTAAAAATATGTTCTTATTAAGCAGATCAACGGGGGCCTTGGTAAAGATCATACCCCCCTATGATGTTTGCATAACTGTTCCTCCGCTAAAGGCACGTCTTCGCAAACACCAAGCCCCGTTGATCTTTTTTCTTTTCTCCCCCAGGCAAATCTCACCGGAACGTCCTGACTTTGAAGGGGATTGGATTGGCCCAAATCCGGGCCGAAGGGACCTTCCTTAATGATTCGGCGGCTTAACACCCTGCGGTCCCTGGCGGGGGCGCGGTTACAGAATCCCTTTTTCGGCGCACTCGGGACAGATTCCGTGACTGAAATGGGCTTCTGAATGTTCGGTCAGGTACCGTTCCAGCTGTTGCCAGGAATTTTTATCATTCCTGATTTTCTTGCAGTACATGCAGATCGGGATGATTCCCTCGAGTTGGTTGACCCGCGCCATGGCCGCCTCCAGTTCCGCGACCTTCAGTGAAAGCGTCTGGTGAAGCGCGGTCAGGTCCCGGTTCTGTTTCGTCAGGGCCCGCTCCTTGTTGGTCAACTCATTGGCAAGCAAAGTCATCTGTTCGATAATCCCGCTATCCGTCGGCATTAACTTCTCGCCGATGAAAATCCGGCCCCCCGCAACCGTCATCACATGGCCCGAAAGGACACCAGACTCGCCACTCCGGGGATTGCACTGCATCCGCCATTCATCACCGGGATTGAGGGGCATCGTCTTGCCCAGCAGGAGGAAATCGCCCAGCGCCCTTCCGGCCGGGTTCGCCGTGAGGGAAAACAGCTTCTGAAACCCGCGGTTGGTGTCGCAGATCACCATCTGATCATTGACAAGGACGATCACCACGGAACTGACCTCCTCGAAGTAGCTGGCCAGTTCGTGGAGTTTCCCGGCAAATTGTTTGTGAAGAGAGCTCATTAACCCCGCCTTCCCCATTCATCCGCAAGCTTTAGCGCCGTCGCGCAGTCCGGCGCAAAGCCGTCGGCGCCCAGTTGCCGCCACAGCGCGGGAACCGCATTGAATGCCAGTCCACCGGCCATGATCTTCACCCCGGAAAAATCGGGCCGGCTCCGGATGGCCGCAATGGCCTGTGAGGCGCGGGCCAGGTTGAAGGTGACTGCCGCCGAAATTCCGACAAAGACCGGTTTCTCCCGCTCGATCAGCTTCAACAGGTCCTCGACGGGCATGCTGGCTCCGAGATAGCTTACCTCCCAGCCGTCAAACTCGAGGAAATCCGAAACCATCCTGGCGCCAATCTCATGATAGTCGTTGGAAACGACCGCGATGACCGCCTTACCCTTGGACGGCAACACCGGTGGAAGCGCCCGGGAATAGATCGACCCCATGACGCGCGACACGATGGCGGTCGCCAGGTGTTCCTGCGCGACCGAGATTTCATTCTTTTCCCAGAGGCGTCCGATGGTATAGAGCGCCGGGGTGATGACCTGGAGATAGAACGATTTCATCTCGTCCACCGTATGGATCGACTGCTCCGCCAGCTTCACGCACCCCTTGGTATCGGAATGGAGGAGGAGCGCCAGGAAAATCTGCTGCATATCCCCGGCTTCCGCGGGGAGAGAGAACGAAAGCGAGTCCACCGTCACCGACAGCCCGATCATCGCCTGATGGGTGTCCAGCATCCACTGGTAGACCGCCACGAGCGGCCTGGCGGCAGCGGGCTCGAGGTGCCGGTTGATGGCGTCAATCCAGGCCTTCAGCTCAACGGGAAAGTAGTCATAGGAGAACCCCCGGACATGATACACGCGGTAGACCCAGGGCACGGTCTTCGCCAGGAGCTCATAGGAATTGGTCTCGAAAACGGAAGACATGAACAGGGCATGATTGGCATGGTTCATCTCCATCACTTCAACCGGATTGAACCCGATGATTTCCAGAATATCATTCCTGGCCCAAAGGGAGGCATTCACCTCCGGCACCATCCGACCGGTAGCCGCCTTGTAAGCTGCAGCCGATGATTCTGGAATTTTTCCCAGCCCGCCGGTACTGTTAATGATTTCCGCCAACATATAGCCTCCCTCCACGATTCTCCCTGTCCCCGGCAACGCTCCTGATCACCATGGTGTGACGGGAACGGTCATGGCAATGCGGGTCCCTTTGCCGGGGGCGGAGGTGATGGTCATTTCACCGCCGAGATTCTCCAGTTGCTCGCTGATGCGGAACAGGCCATACCCCCCGACCTGGGTTTCGCCCGTCCGCTTGCCGTCCCGCTCAATCCCCTTGCCCTCATCGGAGACGATGATCTCAATCCGCTTCACGCCCGCCTTGATGGAGAGGGTGGCGGCCTTGGTGCCGGAATGCTTGGCGACGTTGAACAGCAGTTCCTGGATAAAATTGAACAGCTGGATCTTGATATCCTCCGAAAACTGGTCCAGCTCGTCCTGGAGGTCGAGCTGGACCTGCAGGTCGTGGCGTTCCTGCATCTGGGTGACCAGCTGCCGCAGGGCCGCGCCCATGCCCAGCATATAGAGGAGCGAGGGAACCAGCTCATTGCCGACGCGGCGGGTTTTGCTGATTGCCTCCTCCAGGTACTGGTGGAGCTTCATCACTTCACGCTTCATGCTGCTGCCGGCCTTGCCCTCTACCAGTTTATCCGCGGCCAGCATGGCGGCGGCATGCACCTGCTGCAGGTCATCGTGGAGGAAATCCGCCAGCCGCCGCCGTTCCCGCTGTTCCGTGAGGGTCAGCTCGGTGGCCAGCCGCCTGAGCCGCTGCGTGCGCTCCACCACGGCCCGTTCAAGCCGGTCGTGGCTTTCCTGCAGTTCCCGGGTGCGTTCCTCCACCAGGATGGCGAGCTGCTCCTTCTGTAGCTTCTGCATCTGGCTCGCGGCCTTGATCTTGGCCATGGCGCGAATCTCGGCGATGAGCTCCGCCTCATCCGTCGGCTTGTTGAGGAACCCCTCCGCCCCCGACTCCAGCGCCCGGATGCGGCTCTTTTTGTCAGCCTCAAATCCCGACAGGAACACCACCGGGACAAATTGCAGGCTCTCGGCTTCCTTGAGCTTGCGGCAGGTCGTGAAGCCGTCCATACCCGGCATGATGATATCGAGCAGGATCACATCCGGATCCTCCGCCAGGGCCAGGGCCAGGCCCTCCGACCCGTTCGTGGCCGTCAGGAGTTCAGCCCCGGGCAAGGCGCGCGCCACCATGATCTTCAGCAGCGTCAGGTCATTCTGGTTGTCGTCTATGGCCAGTATCTTCATGGGAAGGCGGGAAATATCGGGAAGGATTCCACTGTTTCCTGATTCCTTGCGGCTTTACTTTTTTTCCTGTTTCCTGACGCTGACGGCCAGCTTGGTTGCGCCAACGCGCTTGGCGGCGTCCATCACGGTGACGACATGCTGGAAGGGAACATCCTTGTCGGCCTCGACGACCACGGGCTGGTGCTCCGGGTCGGTCAGGAGTTGGCGGAGCCGCGCTTCCAGCAGGTCCGGCGCCACGGGCATACCGCCCAGGTAGGCCCCGCCCGCCCGGTCCACCTGGACCGTCAGGGTCTGCTTGCGGGGCTGCTCGGGCTCGAGCTTCTTGAGGCCGGGCAGGTTGATCTTGAGCTGGGACTGCACCAGCAGCGGCGTCATGATCATGAAAATCAGCAGGAGCACCAGCACCACGTCGATAAACGGGATCATGTTGATCTCCGCCATGATGCGGTGCTTGCCGAGGACCTTGGCGGGAGCCTTCATGCCTGTGTCGCCTCATTCCGGCACAGCACCTCGATCAGGTCGTAGACCGACAGCTCGACATCGGTCATCAGCACCTCGGACATGTGGATGCAGTAGTTGTAGCCGATCAGGGCGGGAATGGCGACGACCAGTCCGCACGCCGTGGTGATCAGCGCCTCGGCGATGCCGGCCGAGACCACCTCGGGTCCGCCCCCGCTGTTGGCCGCAATGCTGGCGAAGGCCTTGATGATCCCGATGACCGTTCCGAACAGCCCGACGAAGGGCGCCGTACCCGCCACCGTCCCGAGCACCGGCACCATCGACTCCAGCTTGCGCACCTGGGCCTGCATGGCGTGCTCCATCGCCCGCTCCTTCGCCTCGCGCGGCCCGGCCTGCTGGAGGATTTCGGCGGACACCAGCGCCACCGGGAATTCATACTTGCGGCAGAACTCCACCGCCTGCGGCTTGCCCTGCTCCGCCAGGATGCGGAGCAGCCGCGCCATGAACGAGCGCGCATTCACCTGGTTGCGCCGGATCAGCCGCACCCGGTCCACGATGATGGTGATGGAAAAAATGGACATCAACAGCAGGAGCGACAGCACCGGCCACCCCTGGATGATCATATCGATAATCGTCACATTGTTCATAAAGTCTTTCCCTTGAAAATATGGGCCTATTGATTACCCCTTGAAACCGTAAAGTCAAGCGCGGGATGGAGCGGGAGGGAGCGAAACCCTGATTTGGGGTTTGACACAGCGGGGGTGGATGCCTATTTTATGCGGCTATTCTGAAAAAAGTCGAGGAACGAAGGGATTGTTTTTATGGCCGCAGATTACTCAGCATCCGATTTTCGCAAGGGGCTCCGCGTGGAAGCCGACGGGATTCCCTATGTGATTTCCGAATTCAATTTCGTCAAGCCCGGCAAGGGCGCAGCCATCTATACCTGCCGCCTCAAAAGCCTGATTGACGGTAACACCTACGTCAAGAACTTCCGTTCCAACGACACCCTCAAGCGGCCCGACCTTGAAGAACGCACCATGCGTTTCTCGCACAAGGAAGGCGATGAGGATTTCATCTTCATGGACGAGAACTTCGAGCAGTTCACCTTGTCCGGCAAGGTCCTTGGCGACAACCAGTACTTCCTGTTCGAGGACTGCGAAGTCCGCGTGCTGTACCACAACAACCGCCCGGTTGACGTGAACCTGCCGACCTTTATCGAGAAAGAGATCCTGGAAACCGAGCCCGGCGCCCGTGGCAACACGGCCACCAATACGCTCAAGGCGGCCAAGATCAATGGCGGTTTTGAAATCCAGGTCCCCCTCTTCATCAACCAGGGCGACACCATCAAGATCGACACCCGCACCGGCGAATACGCCGACCGCGTGCTGAAGAAATAACGTTGAGCCAGCGCTCCCCCTATCTCGAACACGCCCGGCTGCAGGCCCTGCAGCCGGCGCTTCAGTTACGCAGCCATGTGCTCCACGCCCTGCGCGACTGGTTCAGGCGGGAGGGCTTCATGGAGGTGGAAACCCCAGTCCGCCTACCCACCCCGGCCCTGGAACTCCACATCGACGCCGAGCCCTCAGGGGCCAGCTTCCTGCGCACCTCGCCGGAACTGCACATGAAGCGGCTGCTGGCGGCGGGCTGCTCGAAAATCTTCCAGATCGGCCCCTGCTTCCGCCAAGGCGAGCGCGGCGACCGGCACAACCCGGAGTACACCATGCTTGAATGGTACCGGACGAATTCCGACTATACCGCCATCATGGCCGATACGGAATCCCTGCTGACCCACCTCGCCCTCCTCCTTGGCCGCCCTGGCCTTGGCGACGGAGGCGGTCCCCCGCCCTGGCCACGTTTGCGGATTGAAGAGCTTTTCCTTCACCATGCCGGCTGGAATCCGGTGGAGTCCTATGATGCGGAACGCTTCGAACATGACCTTATCCACAAGGTCGAGCCGGCACTTCCCCGCGCGACACCAGTATTCGTCATGGATTATCCCGCGGCGGCCGCCGCCCTCTCCCGCCGCAAGCCGGGGCGCGAGCGGGTGGCCGAACGCTTCGAGCTCTACATCGGCGGGATTGAAATTGCCAACGCCTTCAGCGAGCTGATTGACCCGGCGGAACAACGAGGCCGGTTTGAGACCTGGGCCCGGGAACGTCAGGCAGCCGGGGCGCCGGTCTACCCGCTCGACGAGGCGTTCCTCGCCGCGCTCGAACTCGGCATGCCGCCCTCCGGCGGTATCGCCCTCGGGATTGATCGCCTGCTCATGGTGCTCCTCGGCGCCACCTCACTCGATGCCGTCATGGCCTTCCGGGAATGGGGCGACTGAGCCACTCCACCACCCCGCTACGCGAGGTGGCGGACGATCTGCAGCAGGCGCGACTTGAGCAAGTCAATGCCCTCGCCGGTTTCGGCGGAAACAGGCAGGGGCTTGGTCTTGGTTTCCTTGCGGAAGCGGGTCAGGTTCTCCTTGGCATCAGGCAAGTCCATCTTGTTGGCCACCACCAGGGTTGAGCGCTGCAACAGGTCCTCGCGGTAGAATTTCAGTTCGCGCTGAAGAACCCGGTAATCCTCAACCGGATCGCGTCCCTCCCCGCCACCCATGTCGATGACGATGGCCAGGCAGGTGGCGCGCTCGACATGGCGGAGGAACCGGACGCCGAGGCCGACCCCCTTGTGGGCGTCCTTGACCAGCCCGGGAATATCCGCCACGGTGTAGCTGGTGGCCTCGAAATCCTCACCCACCTGGACCGTCCCGATGATCGGGTTCAGGGTGGTGAAGGCATAGGGGGCGATCCTGGGGTGCGCGTTGCTGATCTTGCTGAGCAGTGAGGATTTGCCGGCGTTGGGAAACCCAACCAGCCCCACATCCGCCAACAGCTTCAAATCGAGCCGGATATTCTTCTCCTCACCCAGTTCGCCATCGGTATGCTCGTAAGGCGTCTGGTGGGTCGAGGTCTGCCAGTGGGGATTGCCGAGGCCGCCCCGGCCGCCCCGGGCGATCTGCAATTCCGAACCGGGTTCGACCAGGTCGCCGAGAAACTGGCCGGTGGCCACATCATGCACCTCGGTGCCGCAGGGAACGGGAATCACCAGATTCTTGCCGTTGCGGCCGTGCATCCGCTTCCCCATGCCGTGCTGGCCTTTTTCCGCCAGCTGCTGGGGATTGAAAAACAGGGAAATCAGGCTGTCGGCATTCACGTCCGCCTTGAGGATGACATGGCCGCCATGGCCGCCGTCACCGCCATCGGGACCGCCCTTGGCCACATACTTCTCGCGGCGGAAGCACAGGCATCCATTGCCGCCGTTGCCGCCTGCGGCATGGACCACCACCGTATCAACAAATTTCCGGGTCTTCATGGACTTTCCCTCCGCCTGTAAAAAACAAAAGCCGCGCCCAGGGGCGCGGCCTGTTCACACGGACGTTCTTCGCTCCACGGTTATGCCGTGGCGACATCCGGAATAACCGTCACGCGACGGCCTTCCTTCTCAAACTTCACCTTGCCGGCCACCAGTGAAAACACGGTGTTATCATTGCCCAACTTGGTGTTGCGCCCGGCCTGAACCTTGGTGCCACGCTGCCGGACAATGATGCTTCCCGCCTTCACGGTCTCGCCGTCATAGTTCTTGACGCCCAAACGCTGACCGGGGCTATTCCGCCCGTTAACTCGACTGCCGCCTGCTTTCGACATTTCTAAACTCCTGTTCAGCCAATACTGGTGACACGCACTGCGGTCAACGGCTGGCGATGACCAACCTTCCGGTTATACCCCTTGCGGCGCCGCTTCTTGAACGCCACCACCTTGGGACCCTTGGTCTGCTCCACAATCTCGGCGCTGACCTTGGCGCCCTTGATGAAGGGAGTACCGACCTTGATATCCTTCCCGTCGGAAAGCGCCAGCACGGCATCAAACGTCAAGGCACCGCCCGCTTCCCCTTCGAGAAGTTCAACTTTAAGGGTGTCACCAGGCTTAACCCGGTACTGCTTGCCACCCGTTCCGATTACTGCATACGCTTCCATAATTCACGTCCTTACTGGAGACAGGACCCCGTTTTGGGGCTCCCCCACTCACAAAAAGGGCGTCAATCTATGATTCTCCCCCCCTCATTGTCAATGCTTCTTTTGAACTCTCGACTTTGCCTTGTGCTCCCGATATAGTGGAAAGCCATGAGTCACAGGAAATAGTCCGGAAACCTTATGAAAGTATTCGTCACAGGAACAGCTGGTTTTATCGGAATGCATCTGGCCCACTCCCTTCTGGAGGAGGGACACACGGTCGTTGGGCTGGATAACTTCAACGACTATTACTCCGTGCCGCTCAAGCGCGACCGGCACGCCACCCTCGCCTCCCACCCCCGCTACACGGGCATCGAGGGCGACCTGTGCGACCAGGCCCTCATCACCCGCCTGTTCCGGGAGCACTCCTTCGACGTGGTCTGCAACCTGGCGGCGCAGGCCGGTGTCCGCTACTCGCTCACCAACCCCGGCGCCTACCAGAAATCCAACATCGAGGGATTCCTCAACATCCTCGAGGCCTGCCGCCATGCCAAAACCCCGCGCCTGGTCTATGCCTCCAGCTCCAGCGTCTATGGCGGAAACACCAAGCTGCCGTTCAGCGAGAGCGATCCCGTGGACTGCCCGGTCAGCCTGTATGCCGCCACCAAGAAGGCCAATGAGCTCATGGCGCACACCTACACCCACCTCTACGGGATGCAGACCATCGGCCTGCGCTTCT
Organism: Verrucomicrobiota bacterium; assembly: GCA_011391785.1. Taxonomy (GTDB): domain Bacteria; phylum Verrucomicrobiota; class Kiritimatiellia; order CAIKKV01; family CAITUY01; genus JAABPW01. The sequence goes on along the minus strand of JAABPW010000362.1, from coordinate 14,531 downwards.
TCACCGTCTATGGCCCCTGGGGACGCCCCGACATGGCCCTGTGGATTTTCACCAGGACGATGCTCGACGACAAGCCGATCCCCGTGTTCAATCACGGCCGGATGCGGCGCGACTTCACCTACATCGACGACATTGTCGCCGGCGTCAAGGCGGCGCTTTTCCGCCCCGGCCTGAATCCGTACGAGGTCCTGAACCTGGGCAACCACCAGTCCGAGAACCTGATGGACATGATCGGAACGCTGGCCGCGAGCCTGGGCATCACGCCGAAGATGGAGCTCCTGCCGATCCAGCCCGGCGATGTCGAGGCCACCTACGCGGACATCACGCTCGCCCGGCAGAAACTGGGATTCCAGCCCACCACTTCCATCGCGCAGGGCATCCCGAAATTCGTGGCGTGGTACAAGGACTATCACCGTACATAAAACCATGACGATTCCCGAACAACTGATCGCCAATGAACGGCTGTCCGCCGCGGAGATCGTCGCCGGGATCCGCTCGCCCGCGGCAGCGCGGGCGGCCCTCGCCGAACTGGCGGACGCCCTGTCGCGCCACCCCCAGCCCCTGTTCCGGGCGCGACTGCTCTGCCTGGCGGAAGCCCTCGCCGAAAGCGCCGGCCTGCCGCGCGCCTTCTGCCTGAAGACGTTGGGTTTGGCCACGCCCCCGTCGATGCGGCAGGCCGCCTTCAGTGCGGTCGCCGATTCCGTAGCCCAGTCCGCCGCGATTCCCGGCCATCCGAAACCCGCCCAAATCCTTCACGACCAGGTGGTCTGGGTGACCACCCCGGTGCGCATGGATTTCGCGGGCGGCTGGTCCGACACACCACCCATCAGCACCGAACTCGGCGGATGCGTGGTCAATGCCGCCATCACGCTCAACGGACAATATCCCATCCAGGTCATGGCCAAGCTCAACCAGGAGGGCGTCATCCGCCTCTCCAGCATTGACCTGAGCGAGCGCATCACCCTGTCGACCACCGCCGAGTTGCTGGACCATGCCAATCCCCACCACTGGGCCGCGCTTCCCAAGGCGGCCCTGATACTTGCCGGGATCGGCCCCAGCGACCCGAAAATCCCCCTTGGCAAATGGCTGAAGGTGCTCGGCGGTGGCCTGGACCTGACGATTTTCTCGGCACTTCCGAAGGGCTCCGGCATGGGCGCCAGCTCGATCCTGGGCGCCGCCGTGCTCGCCTGCCTGGGCCGGGTGCTCGGGGAACCCTTCTCCGCGGACCACCTGATCACGCTGACCAGCATCCTGGAGCAGCGCATGTGCACCGGGGGCGGCTGGCAGGACCAGGTCGGCGGCATCATCCCGGGGGTCAAGCTGATCCGCACCAAGCCCGGGCCCGACCAGACCCCCGCCCTGAGCTGGTCCGTCTTCAATCTTCGGCCCGGCGGCGCGCTCCGCGAGCGGACCCTCCTGTACTTTACCGGCCAGAAACGCATGGCCCGCAACATTCTCCACAATGTCGTGCACCGATACCTGTCCCGCGACCCCGGGCTCCTGAAAACCATAGACGACCTCAAGACCGCCGCGCTCGACATGAAGGCCTGCCTCGATGCCCAGGATGTGGACGGGTTCGCGCAGGGCATCGAGCAGTACTGGACCCTGAAGAAGCAGGTCGATCCCGGTGCCACCAATCCCCAGATCGAAGCGCTGCTGAAAAGCGTCGCGCGGTGGACCGAGGGCCGGTTGCTGCCCGGCGCGGGTGGGGGCGGCTTCATCCTGCTGGTCGCCCGGAACGCGGCGGCCGCCCGGAAAATCCAGGCCACCCTGTCGGCGAACCCGCCGAACGCGCTGGCTCGTTTCTTTGACTTTGAAGTGGATCAAACCGGATTGAAAGTAACAGTCCTTTAAGGGGGAAAGCATGACTTACCAGGAAAAGCTCATCGGCAAACTGAACCGGAAATCCGCCGTGATCGGCGTGGTCGGCCTTGGCTATGTCGGACTGCCGCTGGTCATCCGCTTCGTCGAGGAGGGGTTCAGGGTGCTGGGCATCGACATCGACGAGGCCAAGGTGAAAAAGCTGAACGCGGGCAGGAGCTACATCGAGCACATCCCCGCCGCCTCGATCAAAAAGTGCGGCAAGGCCGGATTCAGGGCCACCACCAACTTTGCCGAGGTCCGCAAGGCCGATGCGCTCATCATCTGCGTGCCCACCCCGCTCAACGAGCACCGCGAGCCCGACATGAGCTTTGTGATCGGGACGGTCGAGTCGCTGATGCCGCATATCCGCGCCGGACAGATCATGTCGCTCGAAAGCACCACCTATCCCGGCACGACGGACGAGGAGTTGTTGCCCCGTATCCAGGCACGCGGGTTTACGGTCGGGGAGGACTATTTCCTGGTCTTCTCGCCGGAACGCGAGGATCCCGGAAACAAGAAGTTCAACACCCGCACCATCCCGAAGGTCTGCGGGGGTGACTCCGCCGCCTGCCAGGCGGTGGGAGTGGCCCTCTACGGCCAGGTGATCGACCGGGTTGTCCCCGTCAGTTCCACCCGCGTGGCGGAAATGACCAAGCTCCTGGAGAACATCCACCGCTCCGTCAACATCGGCCTGGTGAACGAGATGAAGATCGTGGCCGACCGCATGGGAATCGACATCCACGAGGTCATCGACGCCGCCTCCACCAAACCCTTCGGGTTCGTCCCCTACCAGCCCGGACCCGGACTGGGCGGCCACTGCATCCCGATCGACCCCTTCTACCTGACCTGGAAAGCGCGCGAATACGGCGTGCACACCCGTTTCATCGAGCTGGCGGGCGAGGTCAACAGCGGGATGCCCGAATGGGTCGTCAACAAGCTGGCCGAGGCGCTCAACGAGCGACGCCGGTCCGTGAAGGGAAGCCGGATCCTGGTGCTTGGCATTGCCTACAAGAAGGATGTGGATGACCCGCGGGAATCGCCCTCGATGGTCCTGATGGAAAAACTGCGCCAGCGCGGCGCGACGGTGGCCTATTCCGATCCCTACTTCCCCGCCTTTCCCCGGATGCGGGAACATCATTTCGCCCTGAAGAGCGTGGCGCTGACCCCCCGGAACATCGCCTCGTTCGACTGCGTCCTGCTGGCCACGAACCACACGGCCTTCAATTACCGGCTGCTGAAAAAGCACGCCAGGCTGCTTGTGGATACCCGGGGTGTCTATCTCAAGCCCGCGAAAAACATCGTGAAGGCGTGATCAGGGCACCGCGATGACCAGGGCGGTCAGGATCCCGGTGATCACGCCCGCGAGAAAACCGGTCAGGACGGTACGGACGCGGGGCGGACGCGGATGAAGATGGCGCAGGGTCAGGAAGCCGATCGCCACGGCGACCAGGAAGGCGGCAGGAACCGCTCCGGCCAGGCCCGCCAGGCCGCTCTGCACAAGGGCGCCAAGGCCCGCCTTGATCGGGGGCATTTCGCTCCCGTCGCAATGGACATAGCAAAACCGACCCATGCCGGTCCCGGTCAGCATGCCGCCCATGATCCCGATCATGAAGGTGCACATGGTCAGCAGGAAATTCCGCCGGGCAATCCATCCCGTGAGCGCGCCCGCCACCGCTCCGGCCATCATGGCGGAAAGCACTGTCAGTTGCGCCAACGGTATGCCTCGCGTGCTGGGGTCCACCATAGTAACCTGTCTTTCCGGTTCTTCCGCCGCCCAATGCCCTTTGTCACCCAAATTATGGGGGAACAGGCTGGACAAAGTCAAGTTGCCCGAAAATTCCCTTTCCCGCCTCGTCTTCAGGCGTGGTTGCGGAGCTTGAGCTCCATCGGATGGGGATTCAGGTAGTACTGGTCCTTCAGGTAGAGGATGTCGTGCTTATTGACGTAGTGGGATAGCATCGTCACGGGCACAATCAGCGGAATGAGTCCGCTGCGGTATTGCCCGATGATCCCGGCCAGCTCCCTGCGATCCGACTCGTCCGCCACGCCGCGCAGGTATCCGAGCATGTGCTGCAGGATGTTGGTGTGCTTGGCAACCGTGGCCGGGTACTTCATCGCCCGCATCAGTCTGGCTTCATAGACCGGGATATAGGCGCGAACCTGCGCGGACTTCAGTCCGGCCAGGTCGCGGCCCATCTCCCGCATCAGGGCGTCATGGTGGGCCTGGATCAGCAGCTTGTTCCTGGCGTGAAACGTCATCAGCGTCGCCAGGGTCGGGGTGGCGCGGACCGCTTCCCTGAACCGGGAGAGAGTGAAGACGCGCTCGATGAAATTCTCGCGCAGGTCGGGATCGTTCAGCCGGCCCTCGTCCTCGCAGGGCAGGACCGGGAACCGGGCCATGAAGGCCTTGGCGAAGAATCCGGGCGACTTTCCGCAAACCATGCCCTTGTCGCTGTAGACCTTGACGTTCTCCATCCCGCTGCTGGGCGAGCGCGACTTGAAGATGAAGCCATGGAGCCCCTCGCGCTCCAGTTCCGCCACACGCCCCTCGGCCCACTTCTGCATGCGCCCGGTAAGATCGATGCCGGTGCGGGTGGTAAGCAGCCGCGGGGCGGCGGGATCGCCCACCAGCCGCATCGACTCGCGGGGGACGCCCAGCCCGCATTCCACCTCGGGACAGACCCCGACGAAATCGAAATAGCGGCCCAGCGTATCGGTGATGTAATGGTCGTGCTTGTGCTGGCCGTCATACCGCACGGGGTTCCCAAGAAGGCAGGAACTGACACCAATCCTGATTCCCGCCGGACTTGTCATGGCGCCTCTTTCGTTTCGCAATACCGTTTCAGCCAATCGGTAACGTTTGCCATCGTGAACGGCTTCTGGAACAGCTGGCCACCGAGCTTCATGATCCGAGTCAGATGGAATTCCTTCATGTGGTGGCCGGTCATCAGGGCGAAATGCCGGCACCGGCACCCGCGACGGCGCAGGGTGTCCAGGAATTCGACCCCGTTCATTCCCGGCATATCGATATCCACCACCATGACATCGGGGCACCGCGGATCGTCCGGGGGACAGGGGCAGCACCCTTTCCCGTCCATGAAGGGGCTCTTGAGGGCGCTTTCGTACGTCTCAACAACATACCCCTTCCGTATCAGAACCTTCGTCAGACTTGAAAGGAACTTAACATTATCATCTATCAGGACAACCTTCAGCGGCTGGGGTTTATTCTTTGCCATAAATATCTTCTATTGGGGGATTACTCCTCGCGGGTAATTTCGGCGCCGAGGAGGCGGAGGCGCTCCTCGATACGCTCGTAGCCGCGGTCAATGGTCTGGGCATTGTGGATCACGCTCTCGCCTTTGGCGCAGAGGGCGGCTATCAGGAGGGCCATGCCGGCGCGGATATCCGGACTCGCCATGCTGGTGCCGTGCAGCCGGGAAGGGCCTGTCACCAGAACCCGGTGCGGATCGCACACGACGATCCCGGCCCCCATGCCGACCAGGTAATCCACGAAATACATGCGGCTTTCAAACATCTTCTCGAAAAACAGCACCGTCCCCCTGGCCTGGGTGGCCGCCACCAGCGACACGCTCATAAGGTCGGAAGGGAACATCGGCCAGGGCCCGTCCTCGATCTTGGGAATGGCGGCGCCGAAATCCCTGACGATCCGCATCGACTGCCGGGCGGGCAGGGTCAGCGTCGTCCCCTCCTGCAGGAGCCGGATTCCCAGCTTCTGGAAGGTCTTGCTGACAATCAGCATCGGTTCCGGCTCGATCCCGGTCACCTTCAGTTCGCCGCCCGTGGCCGCCGCCGCCGCCACAAAGCTGCCGATCTCGATGTAATCGGGCTGGACGGTATGGGTGGCGCCATGCAGCGACTCCGCTCCCCGGATGGTCAGGCGGTTGGTGCCGATCCCGGAAACGTGCGCCCCCATCTTGTTGAGCAGGGCGGCCAGGTCGCTCACGTGCGGTTCGCATGCGGCGTTGAAGATCGTGGTCTCGCCCCGCGCCAGGGTGGCGGCCATCAGGACATTCTCCGTGGCCGTGACGCTGGCCTCGTCCAGAACCATGGCGGCACCCTCCAGCCGCTTGCGGCGGAAAACGAAGTGGTGTCCCCCGGCGACCTCGATGCCCAGCGCCTGAAGCCCCTGGAAATGGGTGTCCAGCCGCCGCCGCCCGATCACGTCGCCGCCGGGCGGGGAAAGCGTCACGCGTCCCAGCCGGGCGGCCATCGGACCCGCCAGCAGGATCGATGACCTGACCTTCCGGCACAGGTCCTCATCCAGCTTGCTGCGACGCAGCCCCCTGGCGCAGAGCGTGACCACATGGTCCTTCCGCGAAATGTCCACGCCCAGCGCCCCGAGCAGTTCGAGCATGGTCTGGACATCGTCGATCAGCGGCACGTTCTTCAGGATAACCGGCTCATCCGTCAGCACGCACGCCGCCAGCATGGGAAGAACGGCATTCTTGTTGCCGCCCGGGACATAGGTCCCGCCCAGGCGTCTTCCGCCGCGTATGATGAATCGGCTCATAAGATAAAGGGGTCAGGATTGACCTGTCAGCCCAGCACTTCCTTTGCCAGTTTCACAACGTTGGCGGTGGTATAGCCGAATTTTTCGGCGATGGTCTTGGCGGGAGCCGAGGCACCGAAATGGTCGACGGTCAGCAACCGGCCCTGGCAACCAACGTACTTGCGCCAGCCGAAGGAGCTACCGGCCTCGATGCCCACCCGTTTCTGACATTCGTGCGGAAGAACCTGCGAGCGGTACGCCGCAGGTTGCTTCTCGAAGAGATCCCAGGACGGCATGCTCACCACCCGGACGTTCCGGCCTTCCTTGGCGAGTTCCTTCGCCGCATCCAGCGCGAGACTGACTTCGGAACCCGTGCCGAGCAGGATCAGCTCGGGCATCCCCTGCCCGCTCTGCCAGAGGGTATAGGCCCCCTTCTCGAGGTTCGAGGCCGCGGGATAAACCGTCCGGTCCAGCACCGGCAGGTTCTGGCGGGTCATCAGGAGCAGGGTCGGGCCGGTGGTGTTCTTCAGCGCCGCCAACCAGGCCGCCGCGGTTTCCGTGGGATCAGCAGGACGGATCACGCAGACATTGGGCATGCAGCGCCAGCTGGCAATCTGCTCGATGGGCTCGTGGGTCGGGCCATCCTCGCCCACATAGAAGCTGTCGTGGGTGAACACGTAGATCACCGGCAGGTTCATCAGCGCGGAGACGCGGATGGTGGGCCGGCAATAATCCGAGAACACGAAGAACGTCGAGCCGTACACGCGGAACCCGCCGTGCAGCTGCATTCCGTTGAGGATGGCGGACATGCCCAGTTCACGAATCCCGAAATGAAGGTTGCGTCCCTCGAACTTGCCGGGCATCACCGAACCGAACCCGTCAAGGAAGGTCTTGGTGCTGGGGGCGAGATCCGCCGCACCGCCCACGACCCACGGAAGCGCCTTGGCCAGTTTCTGGAGCACCTTGCCCGATGAAATACGGGTGGCCTCCGGCTTGTCGAACACGGGCATCTGGCTTTCAATGTCAGCAGGAAGCACCTGCTTCTGGCAGACATCCCACAGCTTGGCCTGCTCGGGGTTGGCCGCGGCGTATTTCTTGAAATCCGCTTCCCAGCCCGCCACCCGGGCCTCCATTTCGCGGGCACGCGCCGCAAACACCTCGCGCACGGCCTCGGGCACGTAGAAATCCTGGTCCTCGGGCATGCCCAGGGCCTTCTTGGTCGCCTTCACCTCGTCAACGCCCAGGGGTTCGCCGTGGGCCTTGTGGGAATCATGCAGGTTCGGGGAACCCTGGGCGATATGCGTATGGGTAATGACGAGGGTCGGACGATCCTTCTCCGCCTTGGCCGCCTGAATGGCCTTTTCAATCTCGTCGTAGTTGTGCCCGTCGATCTCCAGGACATTCCACCTGTAGCCGACAAACCGCTTGCGCACGTCATCACTATAGGAGAGGTTGGTGCTGCCCTCGATGGTGATGTTGTTGCTGTCGTAGAAAACCACCATCTTGTTCAGGCCGAGATGTCCGGCCAGGGAGAAGGCCTCGTGGGAAATCCCCTCCATCATGTCGCCGTCACCGCAGAACACATAGGTCCAGTGATCGACCGGGGCGAAGGCGCCCACGTTGAAACGGGCGGCCATCATGCGTTCGGCGATCGCCATGCCGGTGGCCATGCCGCAGCCCTGCCCGAGGGGACCCGAGGTGGCCTCCACGCCGACGGTGTGCCCGAATTCAGGATGTCCGGGCGTCTTGCTGCCCCACTGCCGGAACTGCTTGAGCTCCTCCAGGGGCAGGTCGTAGCCGGTCAGGTGCAGCATGCTGTACAACAGCATGGAGCCATGCCCGCCCGACAATACAAAACGGTCGCGGTTCACCCAGTCCGGTCGCGACGGGCAGTGATTCATGTGCTTCAGGAAAAGCACCGCGGCCACATCGGCCATTCCCATGGGCATGCCCGGATGCCCTGAATTCGCTTTTTGCACGCCATCCATCGCGAGGCCACGGATCGTATTCGCCACCAGACTGATCGTTTTGCTCATCTCCACTTGATTCTCCTCTTCTACTTTTAATGAAAACACCAAGAAAGCCCTTGCGCAGTTTCATCTCTTTCCTTATATTGCGCGCGTTAAATGTAGCGATTCAAGTTCGGTTGTCCAGCCCGCATTTTCGCGGTTCCGGCGAACACCTGTCACGACTCATTCGTGGCCGAATTATGCCGGAAACGCGTTTTTTTCGGGTATGGCGCTGAAAATCGCACATCTTTGTATGGATGTTCTATATTGAAACTGCACCGCAATGATGCGGTGCGCAAATAAACAGGAGCAAGGCAATGGCATCGACTGGCGAAAAGAAGTACGTGTATAGTTTCGGCCCGGGCAAAACCGAGGGCGGCGCGAGCGACAAGAACCTGCTGGGCGGCAAGGGCGCGAACCTGGCCGAAATGTGCAAGCTGGGACTGCCCGTTCCCGCGGGATTCACGGTCTCGACCGACTGCTGCAATGATTTCTTCGGCAACAAGTCCAAATTCCCCAAGAATCTGGCCGCGCAGGTCGAAAGCGCCTTGCACCAGATGGAAAAGGACATGGGCCTGACGTTCGGTGACGCGCAGAACCCGCTCCTGGTGTCCTGCCGCTCGGGCGCCCGCGCCTCCATGCCGGGCATGATGGAAACCGTGCTCAACGTCGGGCTGTGCCCGCGCACCATCCCCGGCCTGATCGTCAAGACCGGCAATGAGCGCTTCGTCTACGACTCCTACCGCCGCCTGATCATGATGTATTCCGACGTCGTCATGGAAAAGTCCGAGGGCATCGAGCCGGCCGAAGGCAAGGGGATCCGCATGCAGCTTGAGGGCATCATGCACGACCTCAAGACGAAGAAGGGCTACAAGTCCGACACGGACATGACGGCGGCCGACCTGAAGGGGCTGTGCGAGAAGTTCAAGGAACGCGTCAAGAAGGTGCTCGGCAAAGCGTTCCCCGATGACCCGATGGACCAGATGTGGGGCGGCATTGGCGCCGTGTTTAAGAGCTGGAACGGCCGCCGCGCGATTTCCTACCGCCGCATCGAGGGCATTCCGGACGCCTGGGGCACGGCCGTCAACGTCCAGGCCATGGTGTTCGGCAACATGGGCGACACCTCCGCGACCGGCGTGGCGTTCACCCGCAACCCGGCCACCGGCGACAACAAGTTCTACGGCGAATGGCTGATCAATGCCCAGGGCGAAGACGTGGTGGCCGGCATCCGGACCCCCAGCCCCCTGAACAACGACACCAAGAACGACCAGAACAACCACCTGCAGTCGCTCGAGGAGCAGATGCCCTCGACCTACAAGCAGCTCCTGAAGATCCGCAACACGCTCGAGACGCATTACAAGGATATGCAGGACATCGAGTTCACCATCCAGGAAGGCAAGCTGTACATGCTGCAGTGCCGCAGCGGCAAGCGCACCGGTACCGCCGCCCTGAACATGGCCATGGACATGCTGTCCGAGAAGCTGATCGACGAGAAGACCGCCGTGATGCGCCTGAAGCCCGCCCAGCTGGACGAGCTGCTCCACCCCGTGGTGGATCCCAAGGCGGAAGCGCTCTGCAAGGTCCTCTGCAAGGGGCTTCCCGCAGGGCCCGGCGGCGCCTGCGGCCATATCGTGTTCACGGCCCAGGAAGCCGTCAAGCAGGCCAAGGCCGGCAAGACCGTCATCCTGGTCCGTGAGGAGACCAACCCCGAGGACGTCGAGGGAATGCAGGCGGCGGCCGGCATCCTGACCGCCCGCGGCGGCATGACCAGCCATGCGGCGCTCGTGGCCCGCGGCTGGGGCAAGTGCTGCATCGTCGGCGCCGGCTCCATGCATGTGCAGGCCCACAGCAAGACCCTCGTGGTCGGCACCCAGACCCTCAAGGAGGGCGCGGTGGTGACCCTGAACGGCACGAAGGGCTGCGTGTACGTCGGCAAGGTCGGCCTGGTCGACAACTCCGAGAATCCCCGGTTCCAGAAGTTCATGGCGATGGTGGACAAGTTCCGCACGATGGGCGTGCGCGCCAACGTCGAAACGGCGGAGGATGCCCGCAAGGCCCGCGCGTTCGGCGCCGAGGGCATCGGCCTGTTCCGCACGGAACATATGTTCTACGGCAAGGGCAGCGATGAACCCCTTTTCCTGCTGCGCAAGATGATCCTCAGCAAGACGGTCGTGGAACGCACGGCCGTGCTGAAGAAACTCTTCCGCTTCGTGAAGAGCGACATCAAGGCCACGCTGGCCGCGATGGACGGCCTGCCCGTCACCATCCGCCTGCTGGATCCGCCGCTGCATGAATTCGTTCCGCAGAGCGCCGCCAAGCAGAAGGAACTGGCATCCAGCCTGGGGATCAGCCTCAAGGAAGTCCAGACCCGCGGCGAGGCCCTGCATGAGTCCAACCCGATGATGGGACATCGCGGCGTGCGCCTCGGCATCACCTACCCGGAAGTCACCGAGATGCAGATCCGCGCCATCTTCGAGGCGGCGGCGGAGCTGATCAAGAGCGGCAAGAAGTGCCATCCGGAAATCATGATCCCGGTCACCTGCGATATGTCCGAGCTGAAGCATCAGAAGGCCATTGTCGCGCGCCTCTACGAGGAAGTCGCCCTTCGCAAGAAGGTCGAGATCCCCTACGCGTTCGGCACCATGATCGAGATTCCTCGGGCGGCGCTGCTGGCAGACCGCATGGCGAAGGAGGCGGACTTCTTCTCATTCGGCACCAATGACCTGACCCAGATGACGTTCGGATTCAGCCGTGATGATATCGGCGGATTCATGGGCGAATACCTGGAGCAGAAGATCATGCCTGCCGATCCCTTCCAGACCATTGACCAGGATGGCGTGGGCCAGCTGATCAAGATGTCGGTGGAAAAGGGACGCCAGACCAAGAAGGGCCTGAAAGTCGGCATCTGCGGCGAGCAGGGCGGCGATCCGGAGTCCGTGAAGTTCTGCTTCAAGACCGGACTGAACTACGTGAGCTGCAGCCCGTTCCGCGTTCCGATTGCGCGGTTGGCGGCCGCCCACGCGGCGATCGAAGGCTAATCCCAGTCGCCAGCAAGGCACGAAAGCCCCGGACTAAAATCCGGGGCTTTTTTTTCGCCTGAAAAGTCGTGTCACCTTCCTGTTTTATGGGCTTTTTATGGGGTTTCCAGAGCCTGTTAATTTCTTTTTTTCTGCGCCTTATTCAAAACTCATGAAATACTAACAGGTTAGGAAAATCGCCCCTCCTATCCATGACTCGATCAGTCCACTATCATCCTGCAGGGCAAGGCCGTGAAGACCACTGCTACGCTATATGTGGGGGGTCTTTGTCATTTAATTCCCCATCTGTCGTGGGTTCAAAAATATTTGCAGGAATATCATAAAACGCCTTGCCTGCTTATGTTTTCTCACCTATTGTCCTGCGTCAGCGGGTACAAGAGTAGAGGCATTTCGAGCTGTTAATAACCTGTTAACAAGTCGTAACCTCGCGAACGAGCCCGTGTTTATTGGTTGGTCTGAAGCGCCGGCCCGGGTTTCGGGCGGGTTTTGTCTGTAAAATTTTGATGTCATGTCTGTCCGGATCGGTTTTTTCCGGCGGCAAGGGGGTTGATGTGTCAGAAAAGAATGCCCAGTTGGTATGGAAAGAGGCATGCGATCATCTTCGCGATCTGTTGCATCCCGATGTGTTCTCGCGGTGGATCGAAGTCATCGAGCCGGGTGCCATCGAGGGGAATACGCTTTCGCTGATGGTGGGGAATAATTTCTACCAGACGTGGCTGGAGGAAAACTACCTGTCGCTCATCCAGAAGGCGGTCTCCTCGGTTTCCGGTGAAAATTATGACATCACGTTCGAGGTCGGGCGCCGTGCCATGGCGCCGCGCGCGGTGGAGGAGCCGGCGGAGCCGGAAAGCCGCCATCCCTCGCAGCGGCGCTCAACCGCGGCGCGTACGGGAGCGAACCCGGTGTTCAACCCGAAGTTCACCTTTGATGATTTCGTTGTCGGGCCCTCCAATAATTTCGGCCACGCCGCGGCGCTGGCCGTGGCGCAGTCCCCTGCCCGCGCCTACAACCCGCTGTTCATCTACGGCGGCTCCGGGCTGGGAAAGACCCATCTCATGCAGGCGATCGGCCATCACGTGTTGCGCAATTCCAACGCGAGGATCGCCTACCTCTCCTCGGAGACCTTTACCAATGAGTATATCGAGGGGCTCCAGAACAAGTCCCTGGTCAAGTTCCGCCAGAAGTACCGCGGCATCGACCTGTTGCTGATTGACGACATCCATTTCCTGGCGGGCAAGGAGCGCATGCAGGAGGAATTCTTCCATACCTTCAACGCCCTCTTCGACGCCCACAAGCAGATTGTGCTGACCAGCGACCGGCCGGCCAGTGAAATTCAAGGGCTGGAACAGCGCCTGGTCACACGCTTTGAATGGGGGCTGGTCACGGAACTGCAGCCGCCGGACCTGGAAACCCGAATTGCCATCCTGCGCAACAAGCAGGCTCACGGCGGCTACAAGCATTCGGACGAGGTGATCCTGTTCATCGCCAAGGAAATCCGGTCCAATATCCGCCGGCTCGAGGGCGCGCTGATCCGCGCCACGTCCTACGCCTCGCTGATCAACCGCCCGTTGACCATCCCGGACCTGGAGACGCTGTTGCGCGATACCCTGGACCAGGAGAAGCAGGAGGACCTGACGTTTGAGCAGATCATGAAGACGGTGGCGGATCATTATGACATCCGTCTGGTCGACATGACCAGCAAGCGCCGCCCGGCGGTCATCACCATGCCCCGTCAGGTGGCCATGTACCTGTGCCGTTCCCTGACCTCCTCCTCTCTTCCGGAGATCGGTAGCGCCTTCGGCAAGACTCATGCCACCATCCTGCATGCCTGCCGCCTGGTGGAGAAAAAGATGGAGACCGATTCCGATCTCCGTCAGAATGTTTCCCACCTGTCGCGCATGCTCGAGAAGAAAAGTTGACAACCCTGTTGAGAACTTGCAGAAATGGTGTCAGTAAGTCTGTGGAGGCGGGTTGTGATATGTTGTCATCAGCAATAGTGTGGCGGTCATGAACAGGCGGATTCGTCAGGTTCAGGGTGTTTTGAAGGGGTATTTACCCACTGTTGAAGTTGTTGCTGTTATCAACAGGGTATAATACTACTGTTACTTGAATATATTGAATAAGAGTATTCATAAGAGATTGTTGAAAAGTAGCCAGGAGGATAGATGAAACTTGTCATTGCTAAAGATGCGGTCATGTCCGGACTTCAGATGGTTCATGGTGTTGTCAGTGTCCGGCCTACCCTTCCCGTGCTGTCCAATGTATTGATTCAAGCCAAGGACAATAAACTGTGGCTGACCACGACGGACATGGAAGTGACCATGCGCTGCGCGGTGGAGGCCCAGGTCGGTAAAGCGGGATCCACTACCATTCCGGCGCGGCGGTTGCTGAGCATTATCCGGGAATTGCCGGTCGACAACATTGAAATCGACGTCGATGACAAGAATGCGGCCTCCATCACCTGCGGGTCGGCGTTTTTTAAGATCAACGGGCTTTCGGATGACGAATTTCCGGCCATGCCCAAGGGCGAGGAAGGTCACACGTTCTCGATGGAACAGAAAGTTCTCAAGGACATGCTCCAAAAGACATTCTATGCCGCTTCAAACGACGAGACGCGGTTTATCCTGAATGGCACCCTGATGAGCTTCAAGGGGAATAAGTTGACCCTGGTGGCAACGGATGGCCGCCGTCTGGCTCTGGCGGAACATGAGATGGAATTCCCGAAAGAAGCGGAATGCGAGGCGATTGTCCCGACCAAGGCGGTAAATGAACTGATCCGCATTCTGCAGGACGAGGGGGTTGTGAAGATCCACACGGGCAAGAACCAGGCCAGTTTTGAATTTGACGATGTGACGCTGATGACCAAGCTGATCGAGGGTACCTATCCGAACTTCAGGCAGGTGATCCCGGCGCAATGCGAACAGAGGATTGCCGTGGAACGGGAAATCCTGCTGACCGCGCTGAAGCGGGTGGCCTTGCTGACCAGCGAAAAATCGAGTTCCATCAAGCTGACCTTCGGAAAAAACAAGCTCAAGATCAGCGCGTCATCGCCGGATGTTGGCGAAGCCCATGAATCAGTCGCCATCAAGTATGCCGGCAAGGAAATCCAGG
>JAABPW010000349.1 GCA_011391785.1 Verrucomicrobiota bacterium | reverse complement strand
ACATTCACCGTACTGGTGGACGCCGACCTCCGGGCGGCGTCTGACCGCGCCCGGAGGTCGCGGTCCACCTTGAGAATGTACAGACTATTTCGAGGCATTATTAATTCAGTGTGTCGACACCTGGATGATGTCGGGATGGGAACTGAGCTGGGAAACCGTGACCGCGGGCGGAATCTTGTCGAGGCGCAGGGAGCAGGTGGCGGCCGTGCCACCCTCGAAAATCGTGTTCTGCATCTCCTCCACGTTGATGCCCTGCGCCCTGAGCTCATCCAGCACCATGGCCAGCACGCCGACGCGGTTGAAATGCCGGACGACCATGCCGTGCGTGGTCGCCGGCTTGACGCGCACATTGACCACGTTCACGGGAAGCCCCGTCGCGATGTATGACTTCACGATGCGCACCGTCTCGTCGGCAATCGCCTCCGAGGCCTGATCCGTGGACGCGCCGATATGGGGCGTGCAGGTCGCCAGCTGCGCCAGCTCGCTGTCGGCAAACGTGTCGGTGCCGCCCTTCGGCTCGTCCTCAAAGACATCGAGGCCAACACGCAGCTTCTTCTCCCGGATGGCCGCCTTCAGGGCGGCCGTGTCCACAATTTCGCCACGGGCGGTATTGATCAGGATGGCCCCCTTCTTCATCGCCGCCAGGAATCCGGCATTGACGAGATGGTGCGTGGCGGTCTTCGAGTAGGCGACATGCAGCGTGACGGCATCCGCCTGAGCGGCCACCTCCAGCGGGGTCGCCGCGCAGGCGATCCCCATCGCCTCGGCGGCCGCCGGCGTCAGGGAGCGCGACCAGGCCAGGATATTCATCTCCAGCCCCTTGGCCCGCTCGATGACGGCGCGGCCGATGTTGCCCATGCCGATCACGCCCAGCGTGCGTCCCTTGAGCCCGCAGGCCTTGCCGTATTCGCCTTTCTTCCACGCCTGCTTCTGCAGGTCGGCGCCCGCCTGCATGATGCGCCGGTCGGCGGCGATCAGCAGCCCGATGGCCAGTTCGGCAACCGCCTCGGTGTTCTTTCCGGGGCAATTGGTGACATGGATGCCGCGCTGGCTGGCTGCCGCCAGATCAATGGTGTTCACTCCCGCACCAGCCCGGATGATCAGCGACAGCGCCTTGCCGGCTTCGATCACGGCGGCGGTCACCTTGGTGGAGCGGACGACCAGCACGTCGAAGTCCGCAATGGCGGTCGGCAGGGTCTCGGCGGTCAGTTCGGTATTGCTGATTACCTGGCAGCCCAGGGCTTCAAGCTGCTGAATGGTGGATAACGCCAGTTTGTCGGCAATGAGCACCTTCATTTCGCGAACTTCCTCCATTCAGCACCGGCATCAAGACCGGCGGCATGCACCACCGCCCGGTACCGCAAGGTCATGCTCTTGCCTGCCGGCAACGTGAAGGGCTCCAGCTTGATGATCGCCGGGCTGAAGTACGGCAGCTCCTGGTTGCAGTACCACGCGCTCGGATGGCGGAGGTTCCCGGGCGCATCAAGAATCAGGATCCCGCCGGACGGCCCGGCAAAATCCATCCACATGGCCGGCACGCCATTTACCGCCGCGGCACTCACGCCGGCACTGTTGGTAAAGGTCCAGGACTTCGCCAGATCGGCAAACCGCACGGACAAGCCGGCATAACCACCCCAGCTGACGCCGTTCTTTTCCTGACGAGGCGGGGTGCGGTCCAGTTTCACATCCCCCGCTCCCGCCGTGAAGGTCGCCGTCCAGTCAATCGTATAGGTTCCCTTCGCGTCCGGCGGCTGCATCACGAGCACCCGCTTTTCCGTCAGCACCGGCGCCTGTTTCGGCGGGTGATAGCTGAACTCCATCTCGGCGGTGGCCGAGAAATCCGCGTTCGTCGCGACCTGCAGGCTGGTCATTTCCGTCGTGCCCTGGCTCTTGCCGGTCTTCCGGTCCTCCTCCCAGTAATTCAGGCCGTTGATGTACTTCCACGACCACCAGAACCCGCGGTGCCACGGGTGATCGGGCGGACGGAAGGCGGTGAATACCGTGCCATCCGGCAGCCGCAGGGGATGGAAGCACGGCTTGCCGTTGCCGCCCTTCTCAAAGTTCAACTGCCAGACCACCTTGCCGTCATTCAGCAGCGCCAGGAACTGATCGGTCTGCTGCCAGGATTTCCCGGCCGGCGCCGCACCCTTGTCATCCGCCGCCATCACCGGACCAGCCAGCACCCCCACCATCAACGCAAACAGGCTTATCAGATTCTTTTTCATGAAAACGGTCTCCTTTAAAACTCCGGTAAACACTCGAATGACTCGCACTATATTCAAGACCACATCCGCAGCATAGCCAAAAAAGGGCGCATATGAACTCAGCAGAGGTTTTGTTGTAATCAGGCGCATCCGATTGCATTCGTAATCGTAATCGTAATCGTAATCTTAATCCTCTGCCCCAGAAAGGATTACGATTACGATTAAGATTACGATTAAGAAGTGTTCCCGCCACCAACGGAAGTCACCTACGCCCCTAAAACCACCCTTTCGGGGGGGGACATTTCCGCGTCCCTGTGCTATATGTCCCAGCGGTCATCAAGTCGGCCGCCTCATCATGAGGAAAAAGGATTGAAACATGCAGAGAGCCTTGATTTCGAGCATCATCGGACTATGGATCGGCGTGCAGGGCGCACAGGGCGGAGAAGCCCTGAAAACCCATCCGGATTCATCCACCTGGCAACCTCTTTTCTCAACCAACTTGTCGAATGCCACCGCCCCTGCCGGCGTATGGTCATGGAAGGATGGCGAGCTCTCGCCGAAAGGCAAGGATGAGGCCATCTGGACGAAGGCCGAATACGAGGACTTCATCCTCGACCTGGAATTCAAACTCGAGCCCGCAGGCAACAGCGGGGTGCTGGTTTACAACACGGACATCAAAAACTGGATCCCCAATACCGTGGAGATCCAGATCCAGGACGATGCCGCCGCCAAATGGGCCACGATGGCACCCACCTGGCGATGCGGCGGGGTGTTCGGCCACTCGGCGCCAAGCAAGGCGGCGGTGAAGAAGGCCGGGGAGTGGAACCGGATGACAATCCGTTGCCAGGGCCCCATGATTTCGGTACTACTTAACGGCGAACTGGTAACCGACATCACTATGAAGGACTGGAAATCCGGAAAGAAGAATCCCGACGGCAGCCCCATTCCGGGCTGGATGCCCCGCCCGCTGGCGGAGATGGCCACCAAGGGCCACATCGGACTGCAAGGCGAACACGGCGGCGTTCCAACCCATTACCGCAATATCAAGATCAAGGCCATTTCAAACAAGGAGACCCCATAATGACAATCCCGCAGGTTGATCGACGGACATTCCTCAAGACAAGCGCCCTGGGTGCGGCCGCGCTGGCCCTGCCGGGAATAGCGGCCGAGGAGGCGCAAGCCCCGGCGGGAAAGGACAAACGATTCTGTCCCGCTGACCGGAAACTGAACATCGCCTGCGTCGGGTGCGGCGGGCAAGCCGGCTCGGATATCAATGGCGTGTCGGGCGAAAACATCGTGGCGCTCTGCGATGTGGACATGGGCAGGGCCAAGGACATGTTCAACCGGTTCCCCAACGTCCCGCATTACAAGGACTACCGGCAGATGCTCAACGAGATGGGCGACAAGATCGATGCGGTAACCGTCACCACCCCGGATCACACCCACTTCCCGGTGGCCATGATGGCCATGAAGATGGGCAAGCATGTTTACGTCCAGAAACCGCTCACCCAGACGGTCTGGGAGGCGCGCGCGATGACCGAGGCCGCTCGGCGCTACAAGGTGGTCACCCAGATGGGCAACCAGGGCCATGCGGGAGAAGGAACGCGCCTCGTAAAGGAATGGATCGATGCGGGTGCCATCGGAACGGTGCGCGAGGTTCATATCTGGACGAACCGTCCCATCTGGCCGCAAGGGGTGGAACGTCCCCTGGAGGAACAGACTCCGCCCGCCACCCTGGACTGGAACCGCTGGCTCGGCGTGGCTCCGGAACGTCCCTACAACAAGGCCTACATGCCGTTCAACTGGCGTGGCTGGTGGGATTTCGGCGCCGGCGCATTGGGCGACATGGGATGCCACCTCATGGATGTCTCTTTCTGGGCACTGGACCTGCAAGCCCCGACCAGCATTGAGGCCATTTCGGAGGGCTGCAACGAGGAGACCGCGCCGAAATGGTGCATCGTCACCTACGAGTTCCCGGCCCGCGGTAAACGTCCCCCGGTCACCGTGAAATGGTATGAAGGCGGGAAGCTTCCGCCGCGCCCCAAGGATCTGGAACCGGAACGCTCACTGCCGGGCGGCGGACAGTACTTTGTTGGCGACAAGGGCGTCATTATGGACACCACCGACTACTGCAGAAGTCCACGCATTGTCCCCGAAAGCAAAATGCAGTCGTTCCAGCGTCCACCCAAAACCATCCCGCGCGTCCCCCACGGCGATTCCTACAAGGAATGGATTGCCGCCTGCAAGGGTGGACCGATGTGCGGTTCCAACTTCGATTACTCGGGCCCGCTCACCGAGATGGTCGTGCTGGGCAATCTCGCCATCCGGTGCGGCAAGAAGATCGAATGGGACCACGCCCGGATGCGTTGCACCAATGTGCCGGAAGCCAACCGCCTCCTGCGCCGGAACTACCGAGTTTTCTAG
Source organism: Verrucomicrobiota bacterium (assembly GCA_011391785.1). Taxonomy (GTDB): domain Bacteria; phylum Verrucomicrobiota; class Kiritimatiellia; order CAIKKV01; family CAITUY01; genus JAABPW01. Next base: position 8,852 of record JAABPW010000349.1, on the reverse strand, counting down.
GATTCAAGAAAGGACTATCACATGAAAAAGATTTGCTTCCTGCTTTTGTGCGTTGCCGGACTCACGGGTTGTTCCACCGTTCCCCGGACGGGATCGGCTGACGGCTGGTCCGTCGGCGTCCAGGCCTGGACCTTCAACAAGGGAACGTTGTTCGAGGCGGTGGACAAAACCGCGGCGGCGGGCGCGAAATTCATTGAAGCCTACCCGGGACAACCGGTCGGAGGCGGCATTGGCGGGAATATGGGGCCGGAACTGAACGCCGGCGCCCGCCAGAAAGTCCTGGCCAAGCTGAAGGAATCCGGCGTGACCCTCGTCAGCTTCGGTGTTGTCAACGCCAACAGCGAAGCCGAATGGAATGCCTTGTTCTCCTTCGCCAAGGAAATGGGCATCCAGACCATCGTCACCGAAGCGGCACCGGAGCAGTTGCCGATGCTGGACAAGCTCTGCAACACGCATGGCATCAACATTGCACTCCATAACCACCCGAAGGAAAGCCGCTACTGGAGCCCTGACACCGTCCTGGCCGCCATCAAGGGCTGCAGCCCCCGTATTGGCGCCTGCGCCGATGTAGGACATTGGGTCCGTTCGAACCTTGATCCCGTGGAAAGCCTGAAAAAACTGGAAGGGCACATCATCACGCTGCACTTCAAGGATCTCAGCGCCAAGGACCGCAAGGCGCATGACATGCCCTGGGGCACAGGCATCTCCAACGTCCCGGCCATGATGGCCGAGCTGAAGCGGCAGGGCTTCCGCGGCGTCTTTGCCATCGAGTACGAGCACAATACCCCGGAACTGGAATCCAACGTCCGCCGCTGTATCCAGTACTTCGACCAGAACGCAGGGCTCACGGAGAGCGAGTTCCGCACCGGCATGGCCGTGATCCCCGGCATGACCGGGGATGTCACAAAAGTCTTGAATGCCGCCAAGCCCGGCAAGGCCGACCTGTGGTAATCTCAAAAACGGGAATCAAACCAATGAACAAGATCGAAACACTGAGCCCGAACCACACCAGCCGCAGGACCTTCCTGAAAACCGCCACGGGCGGCGCCGTCCTGGCCGCGGCAGGCCTGGGGACCCCGATGTCCCTGCTGGCCGAGGACAAACCCGCCCTCATCAAGCGCAAGGGCCGCATCAAGCAGAGCGTCTCGCGGTGGTGCTTCGGCAAGATCCCCATGAAGGAGTTCTGCAAGACATGCGTGGACCTTGGCATCGGGGGCATCGATCTGGTTGGCCCGGGCGAATGGCCGATCCTGAAGGAGTTCGGACTCATCGGAACCTGCACCCCCTCCCACAGCCTGCCGGTCGGCCTGAACCACAAGCAAAACCATGCCGACTGCCTGAAGAAGATCCGCGAGGCCATCGAGGTCACCTCGGCAGCCGGATACCCCAACGTGATTTGTTTTCCGGGTAACCGCAACGGGATCTCGGACACCGAAGGGGCCGCGAACTGCGTGGAAGCCCTGAAGACGATTGCCGCCTTCGCCGAGGAGAAGAAAGTCACCCTGGTCATGGAACTGCTCAACTCCAAGGTGAACCACAAGGATTACCAGGCGGACCACACCACCTGGGCGGTGGACATCTGCAAGGCGGTGGGCAGCCCGAACGTCAAGGTGCTGTACGACATCTACCACATGCAGATCATGGAAGGCGACCTCATCCGCACCATCCGCGACAACATCAATTACATCGGCCACATCCACACCGCCGGCAATCCGGGCCGCAACGAGATCGACGACACCCAGGAAATCAACTACAAGGCCGTCATGCAGGCGATTGCAGACACCAAGTACAGCGGTTGGGTCGCACACGAATTCACCCCGAAACGTGACCCCCTGACCTCCCTGAAGCAAGCCGTCGACATCTGCGATGTGTGAGCGAAGGGGGACGTGACGCCGGGCCGGTTATGACCGCGTCCGGTAGTCGCGCGGGGTAAACCCGGTCTCGCGGATGAATTCCCGGGTGAAATGGCTGTGATCGTAGAACCCCGTGTCCTGCGCGATGGTCGAAATCTTCCTGCTGGTGGACACGAGAAGCTGCTTCGCCGCCTTGATTCGCACCTGGATGATGTGCCTGACGGGGGTTAGCTGGAACGTTTTCTTGAATTTCCGTTCAAACTGGCTGACGGAAAGGTGGGCCATTTCGGCAAGAAGCCTGATCGAAATGTCTTCATGGTAGTGGGTATTGATATGTTCAAGCACAGAGGTCATGTCCCGGTAGGGCGAAATGGTCGACACCGCCCTGTTCAAGTCACGGGCAATCCCTGCAATTCCGATGATCCCGCCCGCCGGGGAGCGTATCGGTATCTTGCTGGTCACGACCCAGTTGATGGAATTATCCCGGTCGGGAGCCGGCTCAACCTTGTTCAGGATGGGCTTGCCCGACTCCATGACATCGTTGTCGTCCTTGGTATAGCAGTCCGCATGATCCTTCGGGAAAAAGTCGTAGTCCGTCTTCCCCAGCACTTCATGCGCCTCCCTGGCCTTGCATTTCTCGATAAACAGCCGGTTGGCCATCACAAACAGACCGGCCCTGTTCTTGGCGAAGAAGTACACATCGGGCAGAAGCTCGTACAAATCCCTGAACGACCCGACATGCGCCTGATCCATGAAATTGCTTTGCAATGTATCGGAACTCATCTGCACCCGCTCCTCTCAAGGGTTCAATCGGCGCCGAAAAAATACTATAATATGCGAGATTCCTACAAGATTAAACCAAGGGGTCTCTGGTAGTTTCCACGATGTATGTAAGGGCATTGTTATCGTAGGTTAATACAATAAAAAAGGGTAGGTTATGTCAGATCAATCCGCAGTATCGAGTCATCCGTCATTGCTAGGTGTGCATTCGGGTCGTTTGTTTGTCGGCAGTTGTCTTTCACTGATTGCCACATCGGTCGCCTTCGCGGTGATCGGCGACATCATGGGTTCGCTGAAGACCCAGTTTGTCCTGACCAATGCCCAGGTGGGATGGATCGGGGGAGCGGCCTTGTGGGGGTTCACGCTCTCGATCATCGCGCTGGGGCCGTTGTGCGATGCCCTGGGAATGAAACGCCTTCTTGGTTTTGCCTTCCTGTGCCATATCGCCGGGCCAGCAATCATGATTTTCGCCAACGGCTTCGTCATGCTGTTTGCAGGAGCCTTGATCCTGGCGCTGGGCAACGGAACGGTAGAGGCGGTGTGTAATCCTTTGGTTGCCACCCTTTATCCGGACAACAAGACAACCATGCTCAACAGATTCCACGTGTGGTTCCCCGGCGGCATCGTACTCGGGGGTCTCGCCTGCTTCGCCATGTCGCAACTGGGCGTCATGTCCTGGAAAGCGCGACTGGTTCTGATCATGATCCCGGCCGTCATCTACGGATACCTGATGCTCAGCCAGAAGTTCCCCGTCACGGAGCGCGTCCAATCCGGCATCTCGTTCGGCGGGATGGTCAAGGCCACTTTCGGCCGGCCCCTGTTCCTGATCATGTTCCTCTGCATGGGCATCACGGCCTCGCTTGAACTCGGCCCCAACCGCTGGATCCCCTCGATTCTCCAGTCGGGCGGAATGCACGGAATCCTGGTGCTGGTGTGGATTTCCGGCCTGATGGCCGTTCTCCGCTTCTTCGCAGGTCCTTTCGTCCACAAATTCTCCCCGACCGGCCTCCTGCTCTGTTCCTCGATTCTTGGCGGCACCGGGTTGTTCATGTTGAGTTTTGCAGAATCCATTACGATGGCCTTGTCCGCCGCCACCGTATTCGCCCTGGGGGTCTGCTATTTCTGGCCGACCATGCTGGGCGTCGTTGCGGAGCGGGTGCCCCGGGGAGGCGCACTCGCGCTCGCCATGATGGGCGGAATGGGCATGCTGGCGTCAGGCATGATTGCCTCGCCGCTCATCGGCAAAGTCGCGGACGATCATCTGAAGGACAAGCTGGACACGGCGGCCACCACGGCAATCATCCAGAAAATCGCCGATGAATTTCCCAGACTGCAGGCAGCCGCCCAGGGTGATCTTGGAAAGGATCTCCAGCCCGGCATCGATTCCGCCAGGAACGTCCTTGAGAAGATCAAGGCCTCTGGCGGCGAACTGCCCCACCCTGACACCGCCAACGCCCTCCGGGCCGCGATTGGTTCAGGCGTTAAGGCCGACGTGATCAAGGAGGCTTCAGACATCCTGAACCCTGCCGACAATTATGGCGGCAGGCTGTCCTTCCGGGTGATTGCCCCATCGGCCATCATCCTCGTCGTGGTATTTGGCGTCATGTTCGTCAATGACCGGCGCAAGGGCGGATATCAAGTCGAGAAAATCGGAAATTGATTCACCGACCATATAAAGGAATCTTTCAATGATCAGAAAACTTAAAATGGGCATGATCGGTGGCGGTCCCGGCGCGTTCATCGGTGACGTGCACCGGAAAGCCGCCCGCATGGACGGCAAGATCGACATCGTCGCCGGCGCGTTTCACATTGAGCCCGAGAAGAGCAAGGAGATGGGCCGGGAACTCTGCATCGACCCGAAACGGGCCTATCCGGATTACACGACCATGATCCGGGAAGAGCGGAAGCTGCCGGAGGGGGAGCGCGTTGATTTCGTCGCGGTCACCACCCCCAACAACTGGCACTTCCCCATCGCCTGCGACTTCCTGAAGGCGGGTTTCAACGTGATGTGCGAGAAGCCCATGACCATGGACGTCAAGCAGGCCAAGGAACTGGTCAAGCTGGTCAACAAGACCGGCAAGGTCTTCGGGCTGATGCACAACTACACGGGTTATCCGATGGTCAAGCTTGCCCGGGACATGGTCCGGCAGGGCGACCTCGGGAAAATCATCAAGGTGGTCGTGCAGTATCCCCAGGGCTGGCTCATCAAGGCGATTGAAAAGCAGGGTTCCCAGCAGGCGTCATGGCGTACCGATCCCAAGCAGAGCGGCGCCGCCGGCTGCATGGGCGATATCGGCACCCACGCCGAGAACCTGGCCGAGTACATCACCGGTCTCAGGATCAAGGAGATCTGCGCCGACCTCACGACCTTTGTCGCCGGGCGCCGGCTTGAGGATGACGGCAATTGCCTGCTCCGGTTTGACAACGGGGCCAAAGGGCTCCTTCATGCCAGCCAGGTGTCGATTGGCGAGGAAAACAACCTGGCGATCTGGGTGTACGGTACCGAAAGAAGCCTGGAATGGCATCAGGAGAACCCGAATTACCTGCATGTGAACGTGATCAACGGCCCGACACAGGTCTGGAAGCGCGGCAACGGGTATATCGGCGACAAGAGCAAGGCCGCCGCCCGCAATACCCGGCTGCCGTTCGGCCATCCGGAAGCGTTCCTGGAGGCCTTTGCGAACAACTACTCGAACTTCGCCGATGTCATCCTCGCCCAGATCGAAGGCGTGAAGCCCGATCCGCTGGCACTTGACTTCCCGAAGGTCGAGGATGGCCTGAGGGGCATGCAGTTCATCGAGGCGGTGGTGAAGTCATCCGCCGCGGGCGCCAAATGGGTAAAGATGTAACGTTTTGACAAGAGGAATCAGGGAGGATTCAGCATGAGCAGACCCGTAACGTTGTTTACCGGCCAGTGGGCCGACATGAAGCTTGAAGATCTCGCGAAGAAAGCCAAGGCGTGGGGCTATGACGGCCTCGAGCTCGCCTGCTGGGGCGACCACGTGGAAGTGGAGCGGGCGGCCAAGGATGTGAAGTACGCCAAGACCCGCAAGGAAATCCTGGCCGACCATGGACTGAAGTGTTTCGCCATCAGCAATCACCTCGCCGGCCAGCTGGTCTGCGACTTGAACAACGATGCGCGTTCGGACATGTTCGCGCCCAAGCCCTGTCACGGCAGCGCCGAGAAGAAGCGCGACTGGGCCATCCAGGAAATGAAGTACAGCGCCCAGGCCGCCAAGAACATCGGCGTGGACGTGGTGAACGGGTTCACCGGATCCTCGATCTGGCACATGACCTACAGCTTCCCCCCCGTCAGCGACCAGATGGTCGAGGAGGGCTTCGCCTCCTTCGCCAAACTCTGGAACCCGATCCTGGACGAGTTCGACAAGTGCGGCGTGAAGTTCGCGCTTGAAGTCCACCCCACGGAGATCGCGTTTGATATCGTGACGGCACGCCGGGCGTTGAAGGCGGTGAAGAACCGGCCGGCCTTCGGCTTCAACTTCGACCCGAGCCACCTGCACTGGCAGATGGTCGACCCCGTCAAGTTCCTCAAGGCGTTTCCCGACAGGATCTACCATGTCCACATGAAGGATGCGGCCGTGACGCTGGATGGCGAAAGCGGAATCCTCTCGTCGCACCTGAACTTCGGGACCCCCGGCCGCGGCTGGGATTTCCGCAGCCTGGGACGGGGGGGCGTCAACTTCGAGGAGATCATCAGGCAGTTGAACGTCATGGGCTACCAGGGCCCGCTGTCGGTGGAATGGGAAGACGCCGGTATGGAACGGGAACATGGCGCGGCGGAGTCGTGCCAGTTCGTCAAGAAGTTGGACTTCAAAAAGTCCGACCGGGTGTTTGACGAAGCGTTCAATGATAAGCAATAATAAAGCTGAACAGATAAACCAGGGAAGAGGACAAGCATGAAGAAAATGACATTTATCGTGATGGCCGCGGTTTGCGCCGCGATGATCGGACAGGCGGCTGACGAACCCATGATCAAGCTGAAGCTGGATCTGCCGAAACCCATGTTCATCGGCACGCCGCCGGCCCTGAAATCGGCCAATCTCGAGCCGAAACGGACCGGTCCGCGCCCGGACATGATGGTGCCCGCCGCCGTGACCAACCTTGCCAGCGGCAAGGCGGTTACCGGAAGCGACACCATGCCCGTGATCGGCGAGCTCGCCATGGTTACCGATGGCGACAAGGACGGCGCGGACGGCAGCAACGTCGAATTGAGCCCCGGCAAGCAGCACGTCCAGATCGACCTCGGAAAATCCGGCACCCTGTATGCGATCGCGGTCTGGCATTACCATGCCCAGGCCCGCGTCTACCGGGACGTCGTGGTGCAGGTGTCCGACGACGCCGACTTCATCAAGGACGTTCAGACGGTGTTCAACAACGATCACGACAATTCCTCCGGCCTGGGCGTTGGCAAGGACAAGGAATACATCGAGACCAATGAAGGCAAGCTGATCGACGCGAAAGGCGTCAAGGGCCGGTACGTGCGCCTGTACAGCAACGGCAACACGACCGGCGACGTGAACCACTACATTGAGGTTGAGGTGTACGGGAAGTGACGTTGGCTGCAATGAAGCCGGTGGCCTGGGGGCTCCTGCTGGTGGTGGCGGTTGCCGCGTTCGGTCTGCGCGTTGCGGATCTGGACCGGCGGCCGATGCACCACGACGAGGCGAACCAGGCGGTTCGGACCGGCCTCTTGCAGGAAACAGGGGTCTACCAGTACGATCCACAGGATCATCACGGACCCTCGCTCTATTACCTGACGGTTCCCCTGCTGCATCTCGGCAGCGGGCGCGACTTTTCCGGCACGACTGAAACCCTGTTTCGGATCGTGCCGGTTCTTTTTGGTGTCGGGTTGATTCTCCTGCTGGCGTGGGTCGTGGATGGCCTGGGGTGGCCTGCGGTGCTGGTAAGCGCGGCCCTGACCGCCATCTCGCCAGCCATGGTGTATTACAGCCGCTACTTCATCCAGGAGATGCTGTTCGTCTTCTTCACTTTCGGCTGCCTGATCGCGCTATGGCGGTGGACCCGCACCGGCACATGGCGGTGGGCCCTGACCGCCGGCGTGATGGCCGGCCTGATGTTCGCAACAAAGGAAACCTGCATCATCGCCTATTTCGCGATGATCGTCGCACTGGAGGTCGCCGAGGCCTGGAGCGGCGGACGGCGCGGCATTCTCAGGACGGCCTGGGCGCGGCCGGTCCATGCGGTCATTGGCGGAGTGGCCGCCCTGGTGGTGGCGGCCATGTTCTATTCATCGTTTTTCACCCACTTCGCGGGCCTGCCGGACGCGGTCCTGGCCTACCAGTCCTATTTCATCAAGGGCGTATCCGCGGGGGGCCATGCCCATCCGTGGACTTATTACTGGCATCTGCTGGGTTGGTTCCGGGAAGGACAGGGACCGGTCTTCAGCGAAGGCTTGATCCTGGCACTGGCGGCGGTGGGGGCCGTGTTTATCCTGATGCGGCGGCCCGCCGGATCGGCCGATCCCGTCCTGCCCCGGTTCCTGCTGGTTTACACGGTGCTGATGAGCGTGCTGTACTCAGCCATCCCCCACAAGTCCCCGTGGCTGGTGCTCTCGTTTTTGCACGGCATGATCCTGCTGGCGGGAATCGGCGCGGTGGCCCTGGTCGGAAGCCTTCGCCGGCTTGGCTGGAAAGTGGCCGTGAGCCTGCTACTGCTGGCGGGCGCGACGCAATTGGCGGCGCAATCACGCCGGTGCAACTTCCAGTTCGACTGTGACCCGCGGAATCCGTACGCGTATGTGCATACAAGCCGGGACTTCCTGAAACTGGTCAAACGCGTCCAGGATGTGGCCGGCCCCAATGACATCATCGCCGTGGTGACCAATGACCATGATGCCTGGCCCCTGCCGTGGTACCTGCGCAAATTCCGCCAGGCCGGATACTGGCAGAACCCGGCGAACATGCCCGCCGGCCTGAAGCCTGCCGTCATCGTGACGTCAATGGACCGGGATCAGCCGTTCGACGGCTATCAGGCGGAAATTTACGGTTTGCGACCGGGCACCCTGTTGAATCTGCACATCCGGAATGACCTCTGGGCCGCATTCCTTTCCCGACAGGAAACCCATTGAGCCGACAGTCCCTCAATCAGTTCAATTCCGAAGGGGTGCCCCGCCACCTTGCGTGGCGGGAACCGAACATTTTTGCGACCCGTGGCACAAGGCCACGGGGACGCCCCCCT
>JAABPW010000348.1 GCA_011391785.1 Verrucomicrobiota bacterium | reverse complement strand
CGCGCGGAATAATGAGCCGGGCATACTGCGGATCGGTTTCGGCAATCGCCAGCGCCCCCACCACCAAGCCGCCGTTGCAGACCTGATTCCAGTTGTTTTCCGCACTGATGCCCCCCGGATTAGCCGTGAGCCCGTGCTTGATCAGCCCCTGGCGGATGGTTGAGCGTTGAATTTCGGTGAGCACCGGATAAAACCAGTCATAGCCGATTCCCACCGCGCACGACATCTCGGCGGTATCCAGGAAGTGCCTGGGATTCCAATCCTTGAAGGCGCACACGGCAAGCAGGTTGCTGATCCCTGCCCGGGCATACTTCGGGTCGTCCGTCCAACGGAAGGCAAATCCCAGTGCCAGCGTCCGGTTAAGGCAATCCCGGCTGGTCGCCAGCAGTCTCTTTCCATCGGGAATCACATGCTCCAGCGCAGGCTTTCCAATCTGCCTGTCAGCATCCACCAGCACCTGGCTCACGATCCGCTGGAGGTCGGTATCCCGGCCATGCCTGTTTTTGAGGGCAATCAGGTCAGTCGCCTTCATCAGCAGCCTGGGGTGCCCGGGAACCAATGAGTCCAATACGTCTTTTCCCTCCCCGGCCAGAACACCGCCCCCCATCAACATCCCCGCCAAGACCAGCATCCCCGTTCCCATCCATTTTTTCTTCATGGCTCCCCCGTTTCCCTTATGACTTATTTCGACCTTGCCAAATGCAACCGGCCGCGCCCCGGGATTATTTAATTGTTTTTTTCCGTACGGCGTTCTGGGCACGATACAGGTTTGGCGGAGAAACCCCGCCATTACACGGCTCAATCCATACCCCGGTCTCAGAGATTTTTGGCTTATATCCTTTTACTCCGATGACATTGATCTGGGGCCAGTCAGGGACTCCCGGAGCGCTCTCTCCCTTGAAGTTCAGGTTCCAGAGGGTTGTCCGGGCGGCGGAATGCGGCCCTCTCTCAGGGTGCCCGCCACAATTCCACAGCCGCCCCGGCGCACCAATCTCGAGTTCAGTAAAAAGATTCTCGTAGGGAGCATTGGAGTGATGATCGAGGTTTATCGCTACACCTGACCCTTTTTCAAAAACATTTCCATTAGCCCCCCCCTCAACGGTCAGGTCGTGTTCGTAGGTGGTTTCCAGCTTGAAACCAGTAAACAGGCAGTCCTGCGACATGGCAACAGCCCATAGCGCGTGGTGACCGGTAAGGCCTTTCCTCTTCGCAGCACGCACGAGCACGCCCTCGACCGTACAAAATCGGCTTCGCCCGAGTATCACCCCGTTGTCGGCATCGATGATCTCCACGTTGCGAACCCAGGAGTTCACGGCACCCCGGTAATCAATGGCGTTGAAACCTTCCTCCTGGAGATGGGGCTTCTTCGGGACGCCTGCAAATTCAAAGGACAGTGACTCGATCCCCACTTCCTGAACCGTGGGCTTCCAACTCCACACACGCGGCTCCCATTCAGGTCGCACATCCAGCCGAAGCGGCCTGTCGACAGTAATCTGATTGCCCCTTATGGAAGTCACCTGTATCACCCTGTCGCATAGATTCCGCATTTCCTTCAAAGTCCGCTTTGCCGCATCCGCCTGACCGGCATGGAGGTGCCGGCCTAATGACGGTGAATTGTTCATAACCAGTCGAATCCAATCACCGGGCTTCAGATCCTTTGCCGTCCTGAGAACCAAAGTCCTGGCGCCCCGCCGGGCTTCCTGGGTGACCTCGGAAAGCGACTTCCCAGAATCTCCGCCAACCACTTCAATAAAGCCACCCCCGAACATGTAACGCCCACTCTTGCCTTTGATCTGTGATAGTGATTGGGGCATGACCAGAACGGTCTTCCCGATTCCGGCCCCTCTCAAAACTAAACCGCCCTGGGTAATCCTGATGGTATCCCTGAGCACATAGCGGCCAGCGGGAATGAGAAGCGTGCCTTTTTTGGTGTGTGAAACCGCTTTGCGAAAGGCCTCCGTGTCATCGGTCACCCCGTCCCCCTTGGCCCCGAAATCGGTAACTCTCCCCGCTATTGGTATTTCAGGAATAGCCTTCCCGCCGCAATGATATCCGGCAAAGGAGAAATCGGGCAGTCGTGATTCCGGAGTCCAACTCTCCCCATGGTTGCCCCAGAGGGCTGACGGAACAGCCCCTTCAACAGGTAAAAAGTTTACAGCGACAAGAACCGCTACTGCTCGCATAAACTTGCGAATCATACGCCAGCCCCTCTATCAGACAATTTACCCCAACCGCAAGGCGCCCCGATTCTGACTCCGTTCAACGGATAACCCGGGCGCCTTTTCCTGTAATGATCGCCTCAACCTCCCGCCGGGTCACCATGCTGGTGTCACCGGGCGTGGTCATGGCCAAGGCGCCATGGGCAGCGCCGTATTCCACCGCTTCCTGTGGCGTCTTACCGGAAAGAAACCCATAGATCAACCCCGAGGCGAAACTATCCCCGCCACCAACCCGGTCAAACACCTCAAGCTGGTCCCGCATTACCGACTGGTGGAACTCCCCATCGGCATAGAGGATAGCCCCCCAGTCATTCCTGGTTGCAGTCCGGGCGTTTCGCAAGGTCGTGGCGACCACCTTGAAATTCGGGTACATGCGGACCACGTCCTTGATCATCCTCTTGAAATTCGCCGGATCAATGGCGGAAAGATGGGCATCCATCCCGGGCACTTCAAATCCCAGCGCGGCAGTGAAGTCCTCCTCGTTTCCGATCATCACATCCACAAGCGAGGCGATTTTCCGGTTAACTTCAATGGCACGCTTCACGCCCCCTTGCGACTTCCACAGGGAAGCCCGGTAATTCAGATCGTAGGAAATCACCGTCCCAGCCGCCTTGGCCTGTTCCATCGCCTCGACAACCAGATCTGCGGTATTCGCCGACAGCGCCGCAAATATCCCCCCGCAGTGGAACCATCGAACCCCATCCTTGTGAAACAAGGTCTTCCAGTCGACATCATCCGGTTTGAGCTGGAAAGCGGCCGAATGACCGCGATCGGAACACCCCACTGCCGCCCTGACACCAAATCCGCGCTCAGTGAAATTCAGTCCCACCCGGCAACCCATCCCAATGCCATCATACGGAACCCACTTCACATGCGACAGGTCTACCCCGCCCTGGAGCATGAGATCCTCAAGCAACCTCCCGATTTCATTATCGGGAATCGCTGTAATGATACTGGTCTTAAGATCAAAACACCGGCGCAGGCCGCGAACAACATTATATTCCCCGCCACCTTCCCACACCTTGAATTGGCGGGCCGTCCGGATCCGTCCTTCCCCCGGATCCATCCGCAGCATCACCTCGCCCAGGGCCACCGCATCCCACCGGCACGATTCAGGATCTCGAATATTCAAACTCATAACCCCCACCGCATTCCATATTCAGGGATTCCGGTTTCCCACTGTGATCTTGAGCGGCTCCCTGAAACAAGCCGCCGCATGACGGGTGTATGCCTCCCAGGCCTTGGCATCCGCAAAGTCACCGCTCCTGGACCAGCCGGCACCGGCATACCAGACGAAGGGGGTTGCGGCCTTGGCGGGGGCCGTAAGAAAAACGTGTGAATCATCCCTGGACTCTCCGACCTTTTCGCCAGCGAGAACGATGGCGGTACCGATGCTGCCATTGGGCTTCTGCTCGGCTTCCCAATTGGCGTAAAAACCATCCGCCGCGCCACCGGTCAAGGTTCCGGCATGCTTGTGCACCTTCGAAACATCCAGGCCAACCGCAATGACAGCCGAGTCAGCCCCGGTAATGCCGAACACGCTCTCGAACTTGCTGAGATTGGATCCGGCATCAAGACTGACGCGGCGGGTTTCGGAAATTTTCACACCCTTGCCACAGTCCCAGGGAGCATAGGTGAATTCGGCCACAGTCCGGATCGGACCCGTTGCCAGGGTTTTCTGGGTAGCCCAGTTCGCTGAGACATGGAGTTTGCCATCGGCCCAGACGCCGATGCCGCCGCAACCCCGGCCGGTTCCGCACTTGTAGTTATCCAACCCTTCTCCATGATCCTGATGATAGGCTTTTGACTTGTACCACTTGTCGATCACAAGGTTGCGGGTACGCTTGACCCAGACATCCACGGAGCTGGATATCAGCCCCTCGCCTCCGGGCGCGGACTCCATCAACGCAGGACCGTAGACGCGAAAGGCAATCCGGTCATTCTCCCAGGCATAGTCGTCCATGCGCTCAGGCACATGGCGCCCATGGGCGCGGATGGCATGCGGGACGAGCGGTGCCGTAGCGGTGATCTTGAAGGTCTTGGCCTGCCTCGGCTTGAAGTCGGCCTGAAAGAGAAGCTTTTCCTCGAATATCTGACAGGGAATGGCGGCGCCCTCCTCCATCACACTGGCAGTGGCAGCGGTCCAGGGGATTTCGATTGTTTCCTGCGACCGGGGAAGATCAGAGGGATTTTCCACCGCAACCGTGGTCGCAACAGGTTCCGCCACAGGACCGGAAGCCTGCGCCAGTTTGTAAACCTCGGTCCCCGCCAGAAGAAATGCCCCAACGCCATAGACTTCCGTGGCGCCGGGATCGAACTTCTTGGGATCGGCACCGATTGGCTGGACATGGGTCAGCTTGCCATCGGGCGCGACACACCCGACAAGCGCCGCCCAGGCTTTTTCAACGGCAGGCAGGGACGCCGCGCGATCCAGGAATCCATTGTTGATTCCCCAGGCCAGGGCGAAACAAAAGAACCCGGAGCTGCTGGTCTCCTTCAGGGGATAGCTGGCGGGATCCAGAAGCGAGGCCCGCCAGAGGCCATCAGGTTGCTGGACTGAAAGAATTTTGGCGGCCATATCCTTGTAGAGGGTTTCGTAACGGGGCCGGTCGGGATGATCCTTGGGCAAGTACTGGAGTACCCGGCAGAGTCCGCCCATAACCCAGCCATTGCCACGTCCCCAGAATACCTTTTTGCCATTGGCCTCACGCTTTTTAAAATAGGTGCTGTCCCGGAAATAGAGTTGCTCCTCCTTGTCGTACAGATAGTCGGTGGTGGCCCACCATTCCGAATTCATGAAGTCCAGGTATTTGCGGTCGCCCGTGGCAACCGACAGGCGAAGCCAGGCGGGCGGGGACATGAACAGGGCATCACACCAGCTCCAGCGGTTCTGGTTCCCGGGCGACTTGAAATCCAAAGAAGCCTTGGAAGGCTTGGCGAGAATCTCATCAAAACAGGCCTGAAGCGGCTTGATCATCCCGGGCGACTTATGCTTGAAGAAAAGCTCGCAGTAGGCCATTCCCACGGCATGATCATCCGCGTGGTAACGCCGGGGCCCGGGATTCCACTTGTTGGTCTTCCCCATCGCCAACATGGCCGCCTCATATTTTTGACCATCGGGAAGTTCCGCCACCGCCATCATTCCAGCATACCCCGCTCCCTGGGTCCAGTCGGTGGGCCGATGCCGGGAGGGATTCGCCAGTTGCCAGTCGGCAACAGCATGCATGGTCGCGAGAACGGACTTGGAATCCAACCCAGCCCCGGATTCGGCTGCCGGGCAAACCGGACTGCCGAGACCATACGCCATCGACATCATTAGAAAAAGATTACCTGAAAAAAATCCTACCCGGTTAACCAGCGAACTCATCTTCATGCCACACCCTTTCTTATCCGCGCCACAATCGCGGCCACTTCCCCCGCATTTTTTGTTATCGTTTCCCAGTCGCGTTTCTGGATCGCCTCGCGTGGCGCAATCCAGGATCCTCCCAGCGCATGCACCATCGGTTCCCTCAAATAGGCTTCCGCATTACCCGCACCGACCCCGCCCAGCGGCAGGTAGCGCACCCCCAGGTGGGCGAAGGGCGCGGCAATATTGCGCAAGTAGGGCAACCCGCCAGAGGACTCCGACGGGAAGAACTTCAACAGCCGGCACCCCTGCTCAACCGCATGTTCGATATCGGTCGGGGTACAGACCCCGGGCGCAAAGGGCAATCCCGCCTCCTTCGCCGCCTGGACAACCCGCGGGTTCATGCCCGGAGCCACACCGAAGGTGGCGCCACCAGCCTTCGCGGAGCGCACCTGTTGCGGCGTGAGGATCGTACCGATGCCGACCATCATCACCGGCACTTCGGCGCGAATGCGGCGCAGGGCCTCCAACGCCGCCTCCGTACGCAAAGTCAGCTCAATGCAGTCCACCCCGCCAGCCAGCAGCGCTTGCGCCAGCGGAACAGCCACCTCGGCCTCATCCAGCGTGAGGACCGCTATCACACCGGAACGGTAGGTCCGCTTGAGCAATTCCCCGGGAAATATTTCGTTGTTCATCGTGTCAGGGTCCTTTTAACGTGCGAGCCAGCCGCCATCCACGGCCAATGTGAATCCATTGACATAGGCGGAAGCGGGGGATGCCAGGAACACCACAGCGCCCTGGAGATCTTCAGGAGTGCCCCAGCGCCCGGCTGGAATCCGTTCCAGGATGGCCTGGCTGCGCGCCGCATCAGCCCGTAGTGGAGCCGTATTATCCGTGGCCATGTATCCCGGCGCAATCGCGTTGCAGTTGATCCCCTTGGGCCCGAGCTCGCAGGCGATCAGGCGCGTCAACCCGGCCACCGCGCTCTTGGAGGCGGTATACGACGGAACCCGGATGCCGCCCTGGAAGGAAAGCATGGACGCGATATTGATAATCCTACCGCCCGATCCCTGACTGGTCATCCGGCGCGCAACCGCCTGGCTGAGCAGGAATACCGCCTTGATATTCAGGTTCATCACATCGTCCCAATCCTTCTCGCTGAATTCCAGGAAATCGGCGCGGCGGATGATCCCGGCATTGTTAACCAGGATATCCACCTTGCCCAGCGAATCAGCGGCCGCCGCCACGACCGTTTCCGGCGCACCCGGGGCGGTCAGATCAAGCACCCGGGATTCACAGCGGCGTTTCATGGCGCGAACCTTGTCGCAGGTATCCGAGCACTCCAGCACATCCACGGCAAAGATATCGGCGCCGGCGCCGGCCAGTGCCAGGGCGATCCCCTGCCCCAGTCCCCGTGAGGCGCCGGTAACGATCGCCACTTTCCCGTCCAGCTTGAATTGATCCAGTATCGTGCTCATTGAAATCTCCCCATGTCGACAGCATCCATGTCCTCGAAAACCTGGTTTTCACCCCCCATCGCCCACACAAAGCCATAGGCTGCGGATCCCACACCGGAGTGGATGGACCACGGCGGCGAAAGCACGACCTCACGCTCCCGCATCACCACATGCCGCGTCTCCTCCGGTGCCCCGAGAAGATGCAGGACCGTGCCCCCCGGCGGCAGTCCGAAGTAGCAGTACACCTCCGTGCGCCGGTCATGGGTATGGGGCGGGAAGGTATTCCAGACGCTCCCCTCATGCAGTTCGGTAAAGCCCATCACCAGCTGGCAGCTGGCAATGCGGCCGGGCCGTATATACTGATGGATCGTGCGCCGGTTCGCCTGCGCCGCCGTGCCGAGTTCAACATGATTGGCCATCGCCAGCGGGGCATGGGTAGTGGGATAGGTGGCGTGGGCCGGATAGGAAACCAGATAGAATGCCGCGGGCGCATCGGCTGAATCGCTCGTGAACACCACCTCCCGGCAACCCCGTCCGAGGTACAGGCATTCGCGCGGCAACATGGAATACGACACCCCATCCACCACCACCTTGCCCGCCCCGCCAAGATTCAGGACTCCCGCCTCGCGCCGTTCCAGGAAGAACGCGCTCGCCAACTCGCGCCCGGCATCCAGGGTCAGGGGCGCCTTCAGCGGCACAATGCCCGCCACCACCGCCCGGTCCACATCGGTGTACACCATCTCCACGGATCCGGACAGGAACAACCCCTGGATCAGGAACGAGGAGCGCAACTCCTCCGTCGTCATGCGCCGGTAACCCCTGACATCGCCCGCGTGAATCACTCTCATGTATTCTACCTCTGTAAAATGTTCCCTATTGAACATTGACACCATATATGAATATCGCTTTAATGCGGGGCAGTAAAGGATTTTCCTGATGGAAAAATACAACATTCCCAACCTGGCCAATGCCTGCCTCGTGATGAAGGCGCTGACCGGAGAACCCGAGGGGCTGCTCCTGAGCGAGCTGGTGCAGCGGCTGAATCTGCCGCACACCTCCACCCTGCGGATTGCCAGCACCCTCTGCAATGCCGGATTCCTCCAGCGCAACGGAAAACGCTATGCGCTGGGAACCGGCTTGATCCCCCTCGGGCAACAAGCGCTCGCCCGCCTGGACATCCGGGGAATCGCCCGTCCCGTCCTCAATAAACTCTCGGCAGAGACCCGCGAAACCGCGCACCTGGCTATTCTCTCGGGAGTCCAATCCCTGCTGGTGGAGGTCGTTCAAAGCCCGTCCCCCATCCGGGTAGGCGCCCCCGCCGGAACACTGGTTGACCTTCATTGTTCGGCGCACGGGAAAATATTCCTGGCCCATCTTGCCGCTGATGACCTCAAGCAGGTACTGGGAAGAGCCCCGCTGCAAAAGCGGACCCGGACGACCTTGACCACGCTCCCGGAACTCCAGGCGGAATTCCGCCGCATTCGCACCCAGGACTACGCCCTTGATAACGAGGAGTTTTTCGAGGGGATCCGCTGCCTCGCGGCGCCTGTCAGGAACGCTCAGGGCGATGTGGTGGCCGCCATCGGCATCACCGGCGCCACCACCCGCTTCACGTCCGCGCGGATACCCAAGGTAGCGAAACAGGTGATGGACGCAGCTTCGGAAATTTCCAAGGGTTTGGGATATCCCAGTACTTAATATCATGATACGGGGGGCAAAAAGGCTCGGCTCCCGCCACGCAAGGTGGCGGGGCACCCCCTGAAACCCTAGAAGGTGACCAGCAGGCCTGCGCCGCCATAAGGACCGGATTCCATCGGGGTTCCCGGGAAATAGCCTTCGGACTTGGAACCAACCTTGATAGACACCCCGACATGGTCGCTGAACATCGTCTCCAGCTCGCCACAGCCATTCCAGCCGGAACCGGCGTAGAGCGGCACCTCCGACTCGGGCACCTGCCAGAAATCGCCTGCGAGACTCACGCTGACACGATTCCCCAGGCGCAACCGGTGAAATCCGCCACCATACCCGTAGGTTTGATCCAGCGAACCCTGCAGGTCACGGACATAGGCTGTCACCAGCGGCCCCGGGGTGACCAGATAAAGGTCGAGGAAACGCGTCACTTCCTCCGGCCCCAGAAAAGCCCGGGTTCCAACCGTCAGCCCGAACCCGCCGCCCAACGAGATGACGGGCGGCCGAACCTGCGACTTGCCAGCGATCACATGATCGGCCACATACCCGTACAGCGCGGCATACAGCGACGGATCCACCAGGTTCCAAATTGCCGCCGCGCGGACATCGTCATAATTATCCCCGAGCACGGCGTCATCGAAATCGACATCATAATCGTTATTCCAGACATCCGCCGGATTGGCGGAACGGCGCTGAGCCTGCCGCGAGACCAGATAATAGGCGATGTCATTGCCGCTGGTATAATCATCCGTAAAGTCCGCCTGCTTGTCCGTGGGGCTGGACGTGCTCAACACATACACACTGAAGTCGATCTTGCCGATGAACATCAGGGGGATTTTGGACCCATCGGTTCCGTCTTTCGTATAAAGATCGGCCAGGATCCTATGGGCCATGATGGAATCCCCCTCGGTCCCGCCACCGGCAATCACGAGGTTCTGTTCCATCGTTTCAGGATCCTTGCCGATCCCCGTGCCTCCTGAAAAATCGAGTCCGAACGAATACGAGGGATCCAGATTATACTCCCTCGCCCGGGCTCCATGCCCGAACACCTCATGCTGGACGGTACTCAACCCGAGGGCGGAAATGAATTCATAGGCTGGCGCCACAGTGGAAGTGCGGATCATCCCGCTGAAGCCCCGGCTGATCAAGCTGTGGATCGTCACAATGTCACGCCCCCCGTAGTCCATGGCGGGATCGGTCTCAAACCCCAGGAAGTAAGCGTCAAAAACCCTGTTGGTCAGGGGTCGCGCCTGACACACTCCCGACACCACCATCAGGATCGCACAGCTCAGCATGACACGCTTCATGGTTTTCCCTTCCTTTTCCGGCAGTCACGTCCTCGTCAGCAATCCGATTGCCTTCACCACCTCAGCGGGATCCGCCAGGGTGTTTTTGCAGGGGCCTTCAGGCGTTTGATTGGGCACCGCCAGAACCGGCTTCGGAAAAGCGGCCCGGATTCCCTGCACCAGCTCCTTGTCGCACGCCACGGCCACCACGGCCTTGATTGCCGGGTTCCGTACCTGGACCAGCGCCTCGCGCCCGCCGCCAACCACACAGGCCACCACTCCGAATTCATCGCGGATCCCGGCCAGGGCGCCCACGCTGCAGTCACCGCACCGCCGGCATTCATCCAGGCTATGAACGACATTCCGGGGACAACTCTGGCGGTGCAGGCAATGCGGCAGGAGCAGCAGGATTTCCGAGGGCCGAAGCCCACGGATCCGCCGCCAGCCCACCAGACGATTGTTCAGATTGATGATCAGCCTGTCTAACATCGGCACTCCGTTAAGCCTTTTTTTGTGACTTTTTATAGTATACTATTACATCAGTTTTTGAATAGTAGCGATTCCCGCGCAACGAATAAGATTTACCACGGAGGAACGGAGGCTGAGTGAGAGGGGGAGGAAGAAAATGTTTCGCGAATTTCACGGGGCCGGAGTACCTGCCCCGTGAAATTCGCGAAACGCCTCCCGGTGAAGAGAGAAGAAGGTTTTGTTTGCCCGAAGGTCAGGCAGAGTCTCTGTATTCTTCTCCAGGAGAGGGTTGCGGCAATTATAAAATGGGGTACTCGCCATTTTAAAATTGCCGCAACATTTTCTTCTCTCCCTCAACCTCCGTCTCTCCGTGGTGAATCGGACAATAGGAGAACACCATGACCGCTCGTAAGCTCGTCCTCATCTCGCCCCACGGCTTCTGCGCCGGCGTTGAACGCGCCGTCCAGATCGCGGAGGCCCTGTTGCGGTCCACGCCGAAACCCGTCTATTGCCTCAAGGAAATCGTCCATAACCGCCAGATCATCGACTCCCTCGCCGCCAGGGGCATGGTGTTCGTCCATGACATCCATGATATCCCCCGGGGGGCAACGGTTCTTTTCAGCGCCCACGGCATCCCTCCCTCAACCCGCGCTACCGCCCATGAACTCGGCCTCCACACCGTGGACGCAACCTGCCCGTTCGTGACCAAGGTGCATCATGAAGTCACCCGGTATGCGGCACAGGGATTCTCGATCCTGCTGATCGGCCATCATCAGCACGACGAGATCATCGGGGTAGCCGGCGAGGCACCTGACCGTGTAACGGTCATTGCCGATGACCAGGACGCCCGGTCAGTCACTGTTCCCAACCCGGAAAAAGTTGCCGTATTGACACAGACCACCCTGAATGTGGATGAGGTATCGGGCGTCATGGCCATCCTGAGGAATCGGTTCCCGCACCTGCAGACCCCGCCCTCCGATGACATCTGCTATGCCACACGGAACCGGCAGCAGGCCGTGCGGCTCTTCGCCAAAAAGGCCGATGCCATCATTGTCCTGGGGGCGGAGAACAGTTCTAATTCCAACCGTCTGGTCGAAGTGGCACGGGCCGAGGGGTGTTCCGCCTATCTGGCCAGCACTTTTGAAAAACTGGAAGCCATCCCCCTGGACGGGATTCTCACACTAGGCATCACCGCGGGTGCCTCGACGCCGGAATCCTTCGTGAACGACGCCATCAGCCGGATGAAGGCACGGGGATTCGAGACCATCGAGGAGCTCTCCGTGATCCGCGAGGATATCCATTTCCCCGTGCCGGCAGTGAGTTAGAGAGCAGGAAGTCAGAAGTCAGTAGTCAGAATTCAGAACTTCTCACTTCTGACTACTGACTTCTGACTTTTTCATACTCGGAAATCACCGGAGATCCCCATAGCCCGGTGAGGCCAAGCCCCCGGCATACCGCCTCCATCCCGGCTGAGAGCCCCCTGCACCGCAGGGCACGGTGCAGGACCATCGGAAGGAAGAACTGGGGAGCACGGCGCTTCAGGGCGAATCCGTTCCCGGCAAACGCGTCATCCACCTCGGCATGGCGGAACATCCGCCATTCACGGGTATTCCCTTCCAGCTTCTTCTTCGCGCCGAACAGGGCCGGGGCGATGGCATTCAGCCCCTGACTGGTGGGATAATCCACGATCACCGACCGGCGCGCCACGCGTGACAATTCGCGGATCAGCCCAGGCCAGGCCTCGCAATGAGGAAGAAGACGGAAGGACATCACCACATCAAATGACTGATCGGGAAAGGGAAGCTCCAGCACGTTGCCTGCGACGAACCGGCAGGCGCCGCTCTTCACCAGGCCATCGATGCGATGCCGGCAGGTCTCGTCGCTCCCCAGCACCGTTACCGTGAACCCGCGCCGGCACAGCGGCCCCGCCAGCTGCCCGTGTCCGCCTCCAACATCCAGAACGGAAGCACCGGGAGTTCCGGCCAGCATGGAAACCGTGATTCCCTCCTGCACGGCAAGAAACCATTCACCGACAGCCCCGGAAAACCGCGCCGCATAGTCATCCGAAGAGGTCTCGATATCGGCCGTTTCCCGTTGTTTCTGTTTCATGGTCGTGGTTCCGGACTCTACCATTTCTCCCCCGGGATGCAAGTAATGGGTCAGTTACAGGGGGGGTGCCCCGCCACCTTGCGTGGCGGGAGCCGGACATTTTTGCGACCCGTGGCACAAGGCCACGGGGACGCCCCTCCCTGTAACGGTCCCCCTTGAAGATACAACCCTTGTCCGCTTGACTTCCGCCGCCCCAACCGGCACCCTCTTCGCCCATGAATCAACACGCCTCCATACCGACGCCCGGCTCTCTCATGAACGGGTTCACTGTCAAAGCCGTCACCCCCGTCCCCGCCCTGCGCGGGACAGCTATCGAACTGGAGCATGTTGCCAGCGGCGCACGGGTCCTGCACCTGAGCACGGAGGATACCGAGAACCTCTTTTCCGTCAGTTTCCCCACCCCGCCACCTGACAACACCGGCATCCCCCATATCCTGGAGCATTCCGTGCTCGCCGGATCACGGAAGTTCCCGGTGCGCGAGCCGTTCTTTGAAATGCTCAAGTCGAGCATGGCCACCTTCATCAACGCCATGACCGGCCCCGACTGCACCTATTACCCGGTCTCCAGCAACGTCGAGCGTGACCTCTTCAACCTGGCGGAGGTGTATTTCGATGCCGTCTTCCATCCCCTGCTCACCCCCGAGACGTTCATGCGGGAAGGTCATCACCTGGCCCCCGCCGATCCCGCCAGCCCGGCTGGCGCGTTCACCGTCAGCGGCATCGTCTACAACGAGATGAAGGGGGTCTTTTCCAGCCCGGAAAGCAAGCTCTTCTACGCCTGGGTCCAGCACCTGCTCCCGGACACTCCCTACGCCCTCAATTACGCGGGCCACCCGGATTCGATCCCGGACCTCACCTATGAAACCTTCAAGCGCTTCCATGAATCCCACTACAATCCCTCGAATGCCTATTTCTATTTCTACGGCAACATCCCGACAACCGAATACCTGAACTTCCTGGCCCCGCGCCTCGAGGGCTACACCAAGTACCCACCCATTCCGGTCACCGCACGCCAACCCCGCTGGACCACCCCG